>NZ_PDCM01000001.1:0-300000 GCF_008634025.1 Streptomyces albofaciens JCM 4342
TTCGCTTGCCCAACCCGTGCAGGAGGTGACACCCCATGGCGCGCCCCATCACTGACACAGACCGCGCCGGCGGTGCGCCGCTGCATGGACAGGGCAAGGCCCGCAACGAGATCGCCCGCGCCATCGGCGCAGCCCGTGACCCGTGTCCAAGATCGCCGCCGCTTCGAACGGCCTCACCTTCGAGCGGGGCCGAGGTCGTCGCCGCCACCGAAGCGCGTCGCATCGACCTCGCCGCCCGCCGTGCCCAGCTCGCCGAGGCCCTGCACGTCGACGCCGAGCGTCTGCGGGCGCAGCTATGGGAGCCACCACCTACGGGGAGTTCGCGGGCCGCGATGGTGAGTGGCACGAGGCGTACCTCGACAAGCCGAGGTTCGCTGATCAGCGCGCCATCATCGCCGCGGCCGGCACCGCATCCAGCAGTCACTACGCCTCGCCCCGGCCGAGGGCGGCGAGGGCGCCGACCAGTCCGATCGATGCTCGGCACGCTCGGCGAAGCGTTGGCCGCGCCGCCGGCGACCCGGACGACGATGGAGGCGCCGACGGGGGGTGAGCGTTGCTCAACCTCGACGCGCTTCCCCTCTCCGCAAACAGCTTCGCTCGGTCGGGCAGGCCACGGCCCGGATCAACCTGTGGCATGGGTCCGTACGGTCCGGCAAGACGATCGCGTCTCTGCTGCATTCGTCATCGCGGTTGCTACCGCGGGCCCGTCCGGTCTGATCATCGTCTGTGGGCGCAGCCTCCAGACGATCGAGCGCAACGTGCTCGAACCCTGCAAGACCGGGCCCTGTTCGGGCCCTCGCCGGCACATCGTCCACACCGCGGCGCCACCACCGCAACGATTCTCGGGCGCACCGTCCACCTGATCGGTGCCGCCGACGCCCGCGCCGAGGGCAGGCTCCGCGGCCTGACCGCGCAGCTCGCTACGTCGATGAGGCCACCCTGGTCCCGAGGGTTTTTGGACGCAGCTCCTCGCACGTCTGTCCGTGCCGGGCGCGCGCCTGTACGCGACGACGAACCCGGACTCGCCGCGGCACTGGCTCAAGACGCAGTATCTCGACCGCGTCGGCGAGCTGAACCTGCGCGCGTGGCACTTCCGCCTGTCCGACAACCCGTCGTTGTCGGCCGAGTACGTCGCCGACCTCGCCGCCGAATACGTCGGTCTGTGGCGACGGCGGATGATCGACGGGGCGTGGTGCGTCGCTGAGGGCGCCATCTACGACATGTGGGACCAGGCGCGCCACGTCGTCACGGACCTGCCGGACATGCGCCGGTATCACGTCGGCATCGACTACGGCACGACGAACCCGTTCGCCGCCGTCCTGTTGGGCGAGGGAGTCGACGGCCGGCTGTACGTGGCCGCCGAGTGGCGCCATGACTCCCGCGCCACGCACCGCAGCATGACCGACGCGCAGTACAGCGCCGCCGTACGGGAATGGCTGGCCGAGTGGTCCCACCCGTCCGCCGGCCCGGACGACCAGGGCGTGACGCCGGAGTGGACGTTCATCGACCCTTCCGCAAAATCGTTTCTCACCCAGTTGTGGCAGGACGGCTACCCCGGCATCGCCCGTGCCTCGAACGAGGTCGCATCCGGCATTCGCTCTGTGTCGAGCCTGCTCGCCGCCGGCCGCCTGCTCGTACACGAGTCGTGCGAGGGCTGCTCGACGAACTGCCTGGCTACAGCTGGGATCCGAAGGCCACCGCGCGTGGTGAGGACGCCCCTTGAAGGTCGACGACCACTCGTGCGACGCGTTGCGGTACGTCATCCACTCGACCGCTCACGAGTGGCGCCACCTTCTCACCGCACCACCGAAGGAGGCTGCCGCCGCGTGATGACTGTCCACATGCCCGTGTCGCTCACCGTCGGCGACCACACCGGCAACCTCGGCACTCTGAGCCTCACGCCCCGCGACAACATCGGTGTCTGTATCGCCGACATGCTGCGGGCCGCGCTGAGGCATTCGACCTCGCCGGAGACGGGAGCAGCGACGATGACGCTTCCTGAGAACGGCGCAGCGTGGCCGCCGCCGCAGCTCGCCCCGCTGTACCGCGAGATGCGCGTCGATGACGCGTGGTACTCCGGGGACCGCAAGCGCCTCGCCGACATCTACCAGCACCAGCAGAGGCGCGAGGACGGGCGGCGCCGGCTGTGGGCCGCCACCGCCAGCAGCAGCCCGGGCAGCGCGATACCCGCCTGCATATCCGCTCGCCGGCGACATCGCCACACGTCCGCCGATCTCCTGTTCTCCGAACCGCCCACGTTCACTGTCGACGACGCTGGCACGCAGGATCGGCTTGCGGACCTTGTCGAGGCTGGAGGCATCGAGAACACCCTGCTTGAGGCGGCCGAGGTCGCCGCCGCCTCGGCGGCGTGTACCTGCGCGTCACCTGGGATGCCTCCCTGGCGCCCGGCCGCTGCTGACTGTCGTGCACGCCGACCAGGCCGCGCCCGAATTCCGCTGGGGGCAACTGACCGGCGTCACCTTCTGGCGCGAACTCGCTTCGACCGAGGCGACCGTGTGGCGCCACCTCGAACGGCATGAGCCCGGCCGCATTCTGCACGGCCTGTACGAGGGCACCGCCGACCGCCTCGGCCGCCGCGTGCCGCTCACCGAGCACCCCGAGGTCGCCGCCCTCGCCGACTCTCTCGGCCCGAGGGCGACACGATCGAGACCGGCATCGACGAACTCACCGCCGCCTACGTCCCAACATCAAGCCCAACCGGCGCCACCGCAGGAGCCCGTTCGGCCGCTCCGACTACGCCGCCCGCTTCATGACCTCATGGACGCGCTTGACGAGACGTGGTCGAGCTGGCTGCGCGACATCCGGCTCGCCCGCGCGCGGCTGATCGTCCCGACGGATACCTGCGCGACCACGGCCCGGGCGCGGCGCGAGCTTCGACGACGACCGGGAAATCTGGCAAGCCCTGTCGATCCGCCGACCGAGGGCGGGTCGGGGATCACCTTGTCGCAGTTCGCGATCAGGGTCACCGAACACCAGTCGACGGCCGACTCGCTCGTGCAGCAGGCCGTACGGTCCGCCGGGTACTCCGCCCAGTCGTTCGGGCTCGGCGACCAGGGCGGCGCCGTCACCGCGACCGAGGTCAACGCCCGCGAGCGACGGTCGATGATCACGCGTGACAAGAAGTCGCGCTACTGGCGCCCCGCGCTCGCGCACATCCTGTTCGTCATGCTGCGCCTCGACCGTGCGCTGTTCACTCCGAGTCTCGTGGTCGACCGGCCCCGCATCGTGTTCGGGGACGCTGTCAGCGAGGACCCGCAATCGGTCGCACAGACGCTCTCCCTGCTCCAGCAGGCGCAGGCCGTCAGCACCGACACCAAGGTACGCGCGCTGCATCCGGACTGGGACGACACCGCCGTTGCCGAAGAGGTTGCCCGCATCCATGCGGAGACCGGGCAGGCCGCCCCGACCCTGTCGGAGCGTTTCCGCTCGCCGCCTGATCGGGGGTGCACATGCCCGTGTCCCCGACCAGGTCGAATACCTCGCCGCGGTGACCGCGGACCTGTACGCCGGTGTCGAGCGGCAGCTGCTCGAACTGTGTGCGCGGCAGCTCGCCGCAGGGCTGGACGCGCCCGGGTGGGCCGTCGCCAAACTCGCCGCCCTGTCGCCCTTGCGGCGCGCGGCCGACGTGCTGCTTGGCGCCCTCGCCGGGACCGTCGACACCGAGGTACGGCACGCCGTGGCTGAGGCGTACGACGCCGGCCGCGCCTCCGCCCTCGAAGAACTCGACGCCTTGCCGGATGAGGATCGGCGGACGGTGGCCGAGCGGACCCCGCACGCGCGGGCCGTCGACCGCCTCGCCGCCGAGACCATCGACACCGTCACCTCGACCACCGCGGCATTCTGCGGGCCGTCGAGGATGGGTATCGGCAGGTTGTTGCCGAGGTCACCGCGGCGCCCCTGCTCGGCACCGAGACGCGCCGCCAGGCCACGCAGCAGGCCATGCAGCGGTTCGCCGACCGGGGGATCTCCTCGTTCCGGGACCGGGCCGGGCGCCGCTGGTCACTGACCGCGTACGCCGAAATGGCGGTGCGCACCAGCGTTGCGCGGGCCGCGACCGAGGCGCACATGACCACCCTCGCCGACGCGGGCATAGACCTGGTGATCGTCTCCAACTCGCCGCGTGAGTGTCCGCTGTGCCGCCCGTGGGAGCGCCGCATCCTGTCCATTGGCGGGCCGGACGGGGCCCGTACGGTCGAGGTCGAGCACGCCCTCGACGACGGCCGCATGATCCGTGTGGACGTGGCCGGGTCGCTCGACGAGGCCCGCCGCGCCGGACTTCAGCACCCAACTGCCGCCACAGCGTCTCCTCTTACACCCTGGTCTGACGCGCGTTGAGGAGCCGGAGCCGGACCCGGCCGGGTATGAGGCTGGACAGCGGCAGCGGGCAATCGAGCGGCACATCCGCCGGCACAAGAACCGCGCCGCCGCCGCGACCACGCCCGAGGCCAAACGCGCCGCCGAGGCCAAAGTCAGGCAGTGGCAAGGCGCCATGCGCGACCACCTCGCCGCACACCCGGACCTCCGCCGTCTGCGCCACCGGGAACAGCCCGGCGCCTCGAACCTGCCCGCCAGGACCAAGACCGCGCCGGACGACTTCATGCAGGCCGCCCGCGTGCGCGCCGGTGACGACGGCACGCTGCGGGAGATGTCCGACGACCAGCTCGGCGCCGCCATGCGGCCCGGCGTGCTCGACGACCGCGCCCGCGACCGAATCGCCACGGAGGCGGACCGCCGCGACCGCGAGGCCCTGCTCGACCGCGTACGGACCGGCGATCTGTCGGCGGTTGCCGACGACGACCTCGCCGAAGCGATGCGCCACGGGAGGGCCGGCGACCTCGCCCGGATCGCCGCCGAATTCGACCGGCGGTACCCGCCGAGCCCCTGCCCGCGCCCGCGCGCAGCGGCGACGCCGTCGAGGACCTGATCGCCGACCGCGCCGCCCTCGACGACCTGCTCGCCCCGCCCCGATCCGGACGGGTGGGCGGCCCTCGCCGATGACGACACCTGGGCCGCACTGGTCGAGCAGGAGCGCGCCGCCCAGCGGACCACGCGCGCGGCACGCCACGCTCCGACGGACGAGCCGGAGCAGGTCCCGCGCGTCACGCGCCGGGTCGCACGGCAGATGTACGACGAGTACGTAATGCGCCAGTACCTCGCGGCCGAGGAAGACCTACGCGGCGTACTGCTCAACAAGCAGGCTGAGCAGGCCGGCCACGATCCCGTGTCGCTGTTCTCCGGGCCCGCGCGCATCGCGCACGCCCGCGCCTCCGACGAGCTGCGGGCATGGTGGGCGGAGCACGGCCGGCTGACACAAGCTGAGTTCATCGAGTCCGTGACCGGTGAACGGCAGCGATGGGCCGAGGGCGCCCGTAAGAACGAGTCGGACCACCAAAACAAGAGGTGAGCATGGGAACGCGCGAGCAGGTCATCCGGGCCGTCACCGCCGGGGCCGAGGCCCGACGCCGCGGCGACCGGCCGTCCACCTGCCCGTACCCGCGTGACTCCCTGCTGCGCTCCGCGTGGATTCGCGGATACACCCGCGCCGCGCCACCCGCGCCCGGCCGCGAAGACGACCAGTAGCACCACCCACCGACACACCCCGGGGCCCGCCAGGCGCGGGCCCTTTCGTATGCCCGCACGCCCGCCCGGCGCGGGCCCAGCACCAGGAGCACCACGCATGAGCGAGACCGGCACCGCCAGCGGACAGCAGGGCGCGCCCAGCGCCGACGCCGGGGGCACCCCGCCCGCGGCACCGCCGAACAGCCCTCCGACCGCGCCGGCCGACAACGCCCCCACGGCCCCGGCCGCCGACCCGGCCGCCGAGCAGCGCGTGAGCGCCGCCGAGCAGGCAGCCCAGCAGGCCGCCACCGAGCGCGACGACCTGCTCGCCGCTCTGCGCAAGGTCCTCGACCCGGAGGGCGCCGACGGCGAAGCCGACCCGGCACGTCTGGCCGAGCAGGCCGCCGCCGAGCGCGACCAGGCCGCGCCGAGGCGCGGCAGCTCCGTGTCGAGCTGGCCGCGCACCAGGCCGCGCACACCGCCGGCGCCGACCCGCCCGCCTGCTCGACTCCCGCACCGTCGCGCAGCAGCTCGCCGACCTCGACCCGACGACAAGGCTTTCGGCGACAAGCTCGCCGAGGTGATCAAGACCGCCGTTGAAGCCGCCCGCACCTGCGCGCCGCCGCTCCCGGTCCGGCCAAGGGCGGCGCCGACTTCACCGGCACCACGCCCGAGCGTCGGCCCGCCACCCTGCATGACGCCATCGCCGCCCGCCTCGGCGGCTGAACCACTGGAGACACCCGCCCATGGCTATCACCCTCGCCGACGCCAAGCTGAACACGCAGGACGACATCGACCTCATGGTGATTGATGAGTTCCGCAAGTCGAGTTGGCTGCTCGACAACCTGACCTTCGATGATGTCGTGAACCCCGCCGGGGGCGGCGCGACGCTCACCTACGGATACACCCGACTCGTCACTGAGCGCGGCGCCGCCTTCCGCCCGCTGAACTCGGAGTACAGCACCGAGCAGGCCAAGCGGACCCGCGCGAGCGTCGACCTTGCGGTACTTGGCGGCGCGTTCGAGATCGACCGCGTCCTGTCCAACCTCGGCCCGCCGCCACCGCGGAAACCACCTTCCAGATGAACCAGACGATCAAGAGCGCGCGGGCGTTCTTCTCCGACCAGGTCATCAACGGCACCCGCAACACAGCGACCGCCACAGGATTCGAGGGCCTTTCCAAGATCCTCACCGGGTCCGCCACCGAATACAAGCCGGCCGCCGACTGGTCGACCCCCGCCGACCAGGCCGCCGCACACAACGCCCTCGACTCCCTCGACGAATTCCTCGGCCTGCTGGACGACACCCCGAGCGCGCTGCTCGGCAACAAGAAGACCATCGCCCGCGTACGCAGCCTCGCCCGCCGGGCCGGCTACTACACCCGCAGCGAGAACGCGTTCGGGCAGACCGTCGAGGCGTACAACGGCATCCCGTTTGTGGACCTGGGCGCCAAGGCTGGCAGCGCCGACCCCGTGATCGGCATCGACGCCAAGACCGGCACCACCGACCTGTACGCCGTCCGCCTCGGCCTCGACGGTTTCCACGGTGTCTCGACCGTCGGCAGCAACCTGGTACGGCAGTGGCTCCCGGACTTCGCCACCGCCGGCGCCGTCAAGAAGGGCGAGGTGGAACTCGGTCCGGTTGCCGTCGCGCTCAAGGCGACGAAGGCCGCCGCTGTGTGGCGCGGCATCAAGGTCAACCAGGGCACCGGCACCGGCGGGGCGTAACGTTCATGCGCCGCCCTACGCCACGCCCGAACAGCTCGCCGCGTGGACCGGGACCGCTGCACCGGACGACGCCGAGCGGCTGCTCGCCCGCGCGTCCGAGGACATCGATTCGGCCCTGCTGACCGCCGTGTATCCGGTCGACGCGGACGGCGACCCCACCGACCCGACGACCGCCGAAGTCCTCGCCCGCGCCACCTGCGCACAGGTCGAATACTGGGCCTCCGCTGGCACCGACGGCACCGGCGCAGGCGATCACTGGGACTCCGTATCGATCGGGCCCGTCAGCCTGTCGGGGCGCACCGCGCGCCCGCCGGCCGCGACCGGGGTGGAGTTGGCGCCGCGCGCCGACCGCATCCTGCGCCGCGCCGGACTGACCCGGGCCGGGTGATCGCGTGGTGACCCGCGTGCCCGAGGTACTGCTGCGCCACCGCATCACGGTCGAGCCGTACGCGGGGGAGAGCGCCTACGGGCCCCAGTACCGCCACGCCATCCCGAACGTGCCCGCGATGATCGACGAGACGGCCCGCATGGTGCGAGCCCCGGACGGTCGGCAGGTCACCGCCTCGGCAACGATCGTCGCCGGCCCCCTGCTCGACTGCCCGCCCGGCAGCCGCATCACGCTCCCCGACGGGCGCACCACCACCGCGATCACCACCGCCCACCACACCGCGCCCGGTCTGCCGGTGCCCGCCTGCACGGAGGTGACCTGCGAATGAGCGGACCGCGCGCCGAACTGAACTGGAACGGGGCCGCCGTCAGCGAGGCACTGCGGCAGGCCGCCACCCGCGGCGCCCTGCTCGGCGCCGAACACGTCCTCCAGCTCAGCCGCCAGCTGGTGCCGATCGAGGAGGGCACCCTCGAACGAAGCGGCGCGACCAGTGTGGACGCGCGCCGCCGTACGGCCGCGGTGTCGTACGACACCCCGTACGCCCGCCGCGTGCACGAGGACATGACCGCCCGGCACGACCCCGGCCGCACCGCCAAGTACCTCGAACGCGTCCTGCCGGGCTCGACCGACACCGTGCAGGCGTTGATCGCCGCACAGGTCCGGCGGGCGCTGCGCTGATGTCCTACACCGTCGACCTGCTCGACGGTCTCGCCCGCCTGCTCGACACCGCAGGCGTCGGCACCTACCGGCCCGACGGCGTGTACGCGGCCGGCGAGACCGCCATCACCATTGCCGCCACTCCTCCCGTGCCCGACCGGGTCATCTGCCTGTCCGCGTACCCGGTCGAGGAGTCCGCGGCCCTGACCGACACCACCACCGGCATACAGGTGCGCACCCGCGCCGGGCCGGACCCGCGCGAAGTCGACGCCCTCGACGACCAGGTGCTCGACGTGCTGCACGGCTCCGGCCCCACCACTGGGGCGCGGCATGGGTGCAGCTCATCTACCGCAACTCGGCCGCCCCGATCGGCGCCGACGGCTCCGGGCGCGCGGAGCGCAGCAGCAACTACTACGCCCGCGCCCACCGCGCGGCCCGACATCTGGAATAGGAGGCGCCAGTGAGCACCCCGACGCCGCCGGCCGAGACGATCACCGCGCTTGCGCGCCGGTACCGGTGCGAGATCGACATGAGCACGGACGGCACCACCCCCGCTTGGACGCTGCTACCCGGCATCACCGAGTTCGCGCCGAAGATCGAACCCACACAGCAGGAGTCGACGACGTACGACGCCGAGGGGTGGGTCGAGCAGACCGTGACCATGCTCGCCTGGTCGATCGAGACGACCATCGCGCACCGCGCCCACCCGACCACCGGCGTTTTCAACGCCGTGCAGGAACGTTTGCGCAAGGCATCGATGGCGTTCGGTGCTGGCTCGTATGTGCGGGTGCGGTACTACGACCGCAACGGCGCCCCGGACGCCTACCAGGGCACGGCCCTGGTCACCTGGGAGCCGGACGGCGGCGGCGCCGACGAACTCGACACCGTCAAGATCACACTCACCGGGTCGGGCCCGCTGACCGAGATCACCAACCCCGCCGCTGGAACCGGCAAGACGCTGACCCCTGAGAAGGGGGCCGCGTAATGGCGTTCAAGGAACTCGGCGAACTCCTCGACGAGACCCTGCAACTCCCCGTCGCAGGCACCGTCTACACCGTGCCCGCCCCGTCCGCCGAGGTCGGCCTGCGGGTGCAGGCGATCATCAACGCGGCGGCGGTCGCCGCCGACGGCGGACGCGTCGACGAGCAGGTACTCGGCGACGCGGCCGAGCGCGACCTGTTCCGCGACGTGCTCGGCACCGCGCACGGTCAGATGGTGGCCGACGGCGTGCCGTGGCCCGCCCTCAAACACTCGGCGATCACGGCCATGGTGTGGATCGCGCAGGACAAGGCCGCCGCCGAAGCGTTCTGGAACTCCGGCGGCGACCCAAACCGCTTGGCCCCGAATCGGGCGGAGCGTCGGGCCCGGTCGGGCGCGGCGAAGTCGACCCCGAATCGGGGCTCTACGAGTGGTACGAGTGGCCCGAAGGCCAGGCCCCGCCCCGCGGGCAAGGGCCGCGCGCCGCGCTGACGTGGCGCCGCATCCTCGACGAGTGGCCGCTCGTCGAGGCGGACCTGCACGAGGTCTACGGCATCGACCTGGGCGCCCCCGGCATCCTGCGGGCCCGTTCCTGGCGCTGGCTGCGCCTGCGCATCCTCGGCCTGCTCTCCGCTGAATCGCGGCTGGCCCGAACGCTCGCCCCCTCGCAAGACGCTCCCGCACCGGGAGGCACGACCCCCCGGAGGTGAGCGCCCGTGGCTCTCATGGTCGGCGAACTCGCCGCAACCATCCGGGTCGATGACAGCGGGGCCCGTGCGGGTATCCGCCGCGCCGAGGCCGCCATGCGCGCCGGCGGCGACCGCATGGCCGCCGACGCGGGCAGCAGCGGGCAGCAGGCCGGCCGCCAGCTCGGCGACGGCGTCGCCGACGGGGCCGAGCGCGGCGGAGGCCGCGCGGCAAGCAAGGTCGGCGAGGCCCTGAAGAAGGGGATCGCCGCCGCGGCGATCGGCGCCACCATCGGTGGCGCGCTGATCGCGGGTATCGGCTCGGCCCTCGAACAGGGCAAGATCCCTGGTCAGCTTCAGGCGCAGCTCGGCACCACCGGGCCCGTGGCCGCCAAGTACGGCAAGGTCGCCGGCGATCTGTACGCGGGCGCGGTCGTCGACTCAGTGCAGGACGGCGCCGAGATCATCAAGGGCATCGCCAGGAATGGCCTGCTGCCGCCGGAGGCGACACAGGCACAGGTCCAGACGATGGGCCGACGGGTGGCGGACACCGCCGCCGTCATGGGCGAGGACGTTTCCAAGGTCTCTCGTGCCGTCGGCACGATGATGAAAAACGGCCTCGCCAAATCGGCGGATGAGGCCATGGACGTTCTTGTCAAGGGCGCCCAGAACGGCATCGATACCGCCGAGGATCTGCTCGACACATTCAGTGAGTATCCAACCGAATTCCGGCAGCTTGGCCTCGACGCGAAAACGTCCATGGGCCTGCTTCAGCAGGGACTCAAGGGCGGCGCGCGCGATGCCGACGTAGTCGCCGACGCGCTGAAAGAGTTCACTCTGCAAGCGCAGGGGATGAACGACGCCACGAAAAAGGCGTATGCGGATCTTGGCCTGTCCGGCGAGAAGATGCAGGCTGTTTTCCAGAAGGGCGGACCGGCCGCCGGGAAAGCCTTCGAGCAGGTCATCACGAAACTGCGGGCCGTCAAAGACCCAGCGAAGAAAAGCGAGATCGCCCTCGGACTGTTCGGTACGAAGTTCGAGGACATGCAGCAGGCGATTTACGCCCTCGATCCTGCGCACGCGGTGCAGGCCCTCGGCAAGGTCAAGGGCGCCACCGACGCGGCCGGCAACGCGATGCGCGACAACGCCGCCACCAAGATTGAGAAGTTCAAGCGGTCGTTGACGCAGGGTGCCGTCGAGGTGATCGGCACGTACGTGGTCCCGGCGTTGATCAAGTTGGGTCAGTGGGTGCTCTCGCTCGGCTCCAAGTGGGACACCGTCACGGGTTTCGTATCCCGCAACTCAACCGCCCTGACGATCGCGGCGAGCGTGATTACGCTCCTGATGCTGCCCACCCTGGTCAGCCTCGGCGTACAGGCCACCACGACCGGCGCGGCCGTGGTCGCGAGCTGGGCCACGCAGAGCGCCGCCGCGGTAACCGGCGCGGCGCGGTTCGTCGCCTCGAACGCTATGACGTTGGCCGGGTGGGCGGCGCAGGGTGCCGCCGCCACGGTCAACGCCGCGCGCGTGGTGGCCGGTTGGGTGCTCATGGGCGCGCAGTCCATGATCCAGGGCGCCCGGATGGCCGCGGCGTGGCTGCTGGCCATGGGCCCGATACCGCTGATCATCGCGGCAGTTGTCGGCCTGGTCGCGCTGATCGTCTCCAACTGGGATTCCATCAAGGCGAAGACGGCTGCCGTCTGGGACTGGATTTGGGAGAAGATCAAGGCCGTTGGTCAATTCCTGATCGACCTGTTCCTGAACTTCACCCTCGTCGGCATCATCATCAAGCACTGGGATTCCATCAAGGCCGGAACTCAGCGCGTGTGGACGGCCATCGTCGATTGGGTCAAGGCCCTGCCGGGCCGCATCGTCGATTTCTTCCTGAACTGGACTCTCGTTGGGCTGATCATTAAGCACTGGAGTTCCATCAAGGAGGGCACGAAGCGCAAGGCCGGGGAAATGCTCGATTTCGTACGCGGACTGCCGGGCCGGATCGTCGGGTTCTTCGGCGACTTCGGATCGATGCTCTACGACAAGGGCCTCGACCTGATCCGCGGCCTGTGGAACGGCATTCGCAACATGGGCCCGTGGCTGGCACGCAAACTGACGAGCTGGGCCAAGGACATGATCCCCGGGCCGATCGCCCGCGCGCTGGGCATCCACTCGCCCTCGCGCCTGATGCGCGACAAGATCGGCAAGTTCATTCCGGCCGGTGTCGTCGAGGGCATCAAGGCAGGCGCCCCCGCCATCGACCGCACCATGCGCAATCTCGTGAGTGTTCCGCCCGCGCCGCAGTTCGCCGCCGCCGGCGGACCGTCGTACGGCCCGGGTTTCGGCGGGGGCATGGCGCCCGCGGTGCACATCGAGAACTGGCACGCCGGATCGGCGTCCGCTGATCAGACGGCCGCGGCGCTGGCCTGGCACGCCAAGGGCAGGGGGTGACATGGCCGGCGACCTGGTCACCCTGCCTGGCCACATCCAGTACGGCGACCTGTTGCTCGGCCCCGGCACCGCCGTGCGCTGGAAGTCCCTCACAGGCTGGATCGATACGCCCGGCCTCGATTCGGGCACCGTTGCCCGCTCGGACGGGCACGGCGCCTATCCGGGGCCGCTGTATGCACAGCCGCGCACAATCACGGTGGATGGGCTGGTGATCCGTACGGCGCCTGGCGCAATGTCGGCCGCCGTACGGACCCTGTCCGCACACCTCGCACTCCGCGACGACGAACTGCCGCTCGTGATCCGCCTCGACGACGCTCCGCCGCTGATGTGCTGGGCCCGGTGCCTGCGCCGCTCCATCCCCGTCGACACCGGGTACCGCATCGGCGCGAGCATCGGCGGCGCGATCCAGTTCGAGGCCACCGACCCGCGCCTCTACTCCCTCACCGAGCAGCGCATCGAGACCCGCCTGCCCGCCCCCGAACCCGGTCTCGACTGGCACCTCGACCCGGGCCCCGAACACCTCGACTGGAACACGGTTCCCAGCCCCGAGGGCGTCGACTTCGGCGCCCCGGGCTCGACCGGTGCCCTGATCGCCGTCAACGAGGGGGACACCGACACACACCCCGTGATCGTCTTCCGGGGCCCGGTCGCCCGGCCGAGCCTGACGAATCTGCGCACGGGCGAGGCGGTCGAGTACGACATCGACCTCGCCCCCGACGACGTGCTGCACGTCGACACCAACGCCGGCACCGTCACCCTCAACGGCGGCGCCTCGCGCCTGCACACCGCGACCGCCCGCTCGGTCCCGGAGCAGGCATTCACCCTCGCCCCCGGTGTCGCACAGCTTGCGTTCCGGGCCGCGCCCGGATCATCCGACCCCCGCGCGAGCGTCACCGTGCGCTACCGCTCGGCCTACTGGTAAGGAGAAACCGCCCGTGACCGTGCGCGCCGCCTGGCTGCTGCCCCTTGGGCAGACCCGACAGGACACCCGCACCGCGCCCGTGGGGACCATGGCGCCGGAGGACGAAATGACCTCGCGCGCCGGTGTGATCGCCGGAGGGCAGCCGTTCGCCGCCGTCGGTGTGAGCGCCATGCAGGTGCAGATCGGTGTCGGCCGCGCCGTGGTGCAGGGCACCGCCGCGCAGGGCGCCTATCCGGTCGCCGTGACGGCCCCGGAGACGCTGACGGTCGCGGACGGCGACGCGCAGTACGGCCGTATCGACACCGTCGTGCTCCGCATCCTCGACGGGCTGTACGACACCAGCGAGCAGACCCTCGCCACGGTCGAGATCATCCAGGGCGACCGCTCCGACACCCCCACGCCGCCGACCCTGCCGCCCGCCTGCCTCGCCTTGTGGGACATCACGGTTCCGGCGGGAACGTCCGCCGGCGTCGGCGGGATCAACTGGGCGTCTGCGCTGACCGACCGGCGCCGCTACACCGCGGCGTACGGCGGGATCATCCCCCGCGGCGGGCCCGCGTCCTACCCCGGGGCCTACGACGGGCAGTACCGTGACACGGGCACCGGACTGGAACGCTGGTCCGCCGCGGCGTCCGCGTGGCAGCCGTACCCGGCTGATACCGGCTGGATCGATCTCCCGCTGCCCACCGGCTATCAGCGGTTCTCCAGCAATGCGTACCCCTTCCAGATCAGGAAGTGCGGCACGCAGGTCCACCTCCGCGGGCGCATCCTACGCACCGCCGGACTCATCCCCGCCGACGGGCAACCCCTACCGGGCCTGACCCTGCCCCAGACGTACTGGCCCACGCAGTCCCCCACCTCGTACGCCGAGGTGTCGTTCGGATGCGAGGTCAGTGCGACCTCTCCGGCCGGCACCGTCCGCGGCGAGATCAGCGGCCGAGGCAAGATCACCGCCGCTTTCCAGCGTGCAACCAGTTCTTGGCTGGCGTTCGGCTGCTCCTGGTGGACCGACTGACCCATGTGACAGGGGGTGGCCGTGTCCGCCCCCATGTATCGGGCCCTGTTCTGCGACCTGCGCACCGACCAGATCATCGACGCCCTGCCCATACAGGGCGTGTCCCTTGATGACTGGATCGGCAAGAGCGGGTCGCTCGGCGCCACCATCCCCATACCTAACGCCGCTCTTGCGGGCCGTGTGCGGCGCGCGGTGACGCCCGGCCGTACGGCCGTGTGGGTCGAGCGGGGCCGCGAGATCTGGTGGGGCGGCATCCTGTGGACCGCCAACGTGTCCAGCAGCAACCGCGGGTTTCTGTCCATGCAGATTCAGGCCGCCACGTGGGATTCGTACCTCGATCACCGGCTGCTGTACGACACGATGACCGCGGCCGGGGTCGATCAGTTCGACATCGCGCGGCAGCTGGTCGACTACGCGCAGCAGGCCGCCGGCGGAGACATCGGCATTGAGTACGACACGCACACCTCCGGGATGCTGCGCGACCGCACGTACAGCCGGTACGACCTGCCCACGATCCGCGATCTGCTCGCCAAGCTGGGCGCGGTCGAGGGTGGGTTTGAGTGGCGCATCGCGTCGTACCGCGATCCGGAGTCCGGCCGGCGCGTCAAGCGCCTGCGGTTGGGGGCCCCGACGCTGCGCAGTGGTACGGCCGACATCGTCCTCGACCACCCGGGCCCGGTTCTGACCTACTCGTGGCCGGTGGACGCGACCGGGCAGGCGAACGTCTGGCAGTCGCGCGGCGCGTCCGACAACAGCAACCAGGCCGTCGACTCCGTACCCATGCTGTCGCAGCTCCTGGTCGCCGAGGATGACATCGCGGCCGGCTGGCCGCGGCTGGACGGGAGCAGCGATCACTCGACCGTCGAGCAGCAGGCCACGCTCGACGCGCACGCCCGTGCGGACTGGGCCGCCGCCCGCCGACCGCTCACCATTCCTGAGATCACCGTGCGCGTGACCGACGCGATTTCGCCCGCACTGCTCGGCGCCGCTGTGAGGTTGCGCATCCGCGATCTGTGGTTCCCCGACGGGCTCGACGCGCGGTACCGCGTCGTCGGCATCGCGATCACTCCGCCCTCCCGCGGCACCCCCGAGACCGCCAAGCTCTATCTGGAGACCGCCTGATGGCTGCCATCCCCCTCGACCTGCTCGACCGCATTCGCAACCTCGAACGGCAGGTGCGGGAACTGTCCGGCCGAGCGCAGACACGGCCCGCGCTGAACACGATCAACCACGGCACCGTGACGATCGGCGAGGGCGGACAACTGCGGGTCAAGGCCCCCAGTGGGCACACCACTTTCGGCACCGGGCAGGGCCCGCGAGGAGACTGGTACGTGCTGCTGGCCCGCGAGGATGGCACCCCCGCCGTACAGGTCGGCAACAACAACTTCGACGGGGACGACATCCGGCAAATGATCCGGCTGTGGTCGCGCGGCGGCGACGTGCTCGTGATGGACGACTACTACGCCGACGGCTACCTCGGCCGCCCGTGGGTGCCCATCCCCATGTCCCCGGCCGCCCTGGTCACCGGGTCCGAATGGCGCACCACACACGCCGGGCGGTTCCAAGCCCAACACGCCGTACTCACCGCGTCCTGGTCGGTCTACGCGCCGAGCGGCACGACCGCGGAGGCGCGCCTGATGATCAACCACGGTGGGGAGCTGTCGCAGCTCGGCGAGGCGATCACGTCCAGCGGCAAAGAAGTCTTCACCACCCAACGGTTCACCCCCAGCGATCACCGGCTGAAGCACACCGAGGCCGCCGGCCTTGTTCTTCAGGCTCGCCGCGCCAGCGGCACCGGGACCGGTGAGGCGTGGTGCCAAGGCATCTGGGGCGTGAACACCACCACCGCCAACGAAGCGAACTAGGAGCGCCCTTTTCGTGCTGCCCGAGAACATCCCCGTCGTCACCGTGACCGGCCGTTTCCTCTCCCCCGACGGGCAACCCCTGTCCGGATCCGTCACCTTCCGCGCCCCCGGGCAGGTGACCTTTCCTGAGTCCGACGTGATCCTCGGCGGGCCGGTCGTGGCGACGCTCGACGCGCAGGGCCGCATCACCGCGCGCCTGCCCGCGACCGATGCCCCGCACATGGACCCGTCCGGCTGGTCGTACACCGTCGCCGAACAGCTCGCCGGAATCCCCAACGGCCGCAGCTATCAGGTCCTCTTGCCCGCGGAGACACCGCAGGTCGACCTCGCCGACATCGCGCCCACCGACCCCAGCAAGCCCAACTACGTCGCCGTACGCGGCAAGAGCGCCTACGAGGTGGCCCTCGCGAACGGCTTCTCCGGCACCGTCGCCGACTGGCTCGCTTCCCTGGTCGGACCGCGCGGGCCGGAGGGTGCGACCGGCCCACGCGGCGAACAGGGCCCCCGCGGCGACCGCGGCGAGCAGGGCCCGCCCGGAGCCGACGGAGCACCGGGCAAGGACGGCGCCCCCGGCGTCGTCCAGTCCGTCAACGGCCACCGCGCGGCCGAGGTCACCCTCGACGCCGCCGACGTGCACGCCGTCCCGGACACCGCGCCGGGCGCACCGGGCGGCGTCGCGCAGCTCGACGCCGACGGACGCGTACCCGCCGCCCAGCTCCCCCCGATCACCGCGGGCGGCGTGATGTCCGTGAACGGCGACAAGGGGCCCGACGTGCAGCTCGACGCCGCGCGCGTCGGAGCGATCCCCGCCGCCGCGGCCGGCACTGCCGGAGGCGTCGCGACCCTCGACGGGGCCGGCGATGTGCCGACCGCGCAGCTGCCGCCGTACCTCGCCGGGACGTGGGGGCCGGCCGACTACGGCCTCGCCGCGTGGGCGTACGACCTCGCGCCGTCCTCCCCGACCCCGGGGGATGCGCCCTCGCAGGCCGGACGCCTGTACCTGGTCGGCGTGCCGCTCCGCCAGGCCGCCAAGATCAGCCGCGTTGCCTGCCACACCATGGGGTTCAACAAGCCCAGCAGCGGCGTCACAGCGGCGTACATGGGCATCTACGACACCGCCCTCAACCGGATAGCCACTACCGCGAACCTAGCCTCGACGTGGGTCGAGGAACACCGCATCGGCGGATCGCTCACCCCCTACAACCTCACGGCCCCGGTGCAGCTCGACGCGGGCGGGTACTACGTCGCGATCCTGATCAAGGGCAGCGGCACCAGCGTGCCGTACCTCGCCGCCGCCAACTGGGCCCCCAGCACCGGCACCGTGTCCGGCCCGCGGCAGGTCACGACCAGCGGCGTCTACCGCTGGCTCCAGACCTCCAGCACCACCCTTACGAGCCTGCCCGCCACGCTCCGCCTCGCCGACATGGCCGAGGCGAACACGTGCTACTGGGCCGCCCTCGGCTAACCCCGCCCCGCTTCGCACCACCACGCCCCGGCGCACCGCGCCGGGGCTTTCGTGTGCCCGCAGAAAGGTTTCCCCCTCTTGTCCTACGCACGTCGCGTCATCACTACCGCCCGCGCCGAGGTCGGCACCCATGAGGGCCGCTCCGGCGGGCGCTGGAACAACGTCCAGAAGTACAGCCCTTCCGTACCAGGGCTGGAGTGGTCGCAGGGTCAGCCGTGGTGCTCGACCTTCGTTTCGTGGGTCTTCCGGCAGGCCGGATGCGCCCACCTTGCCCCGGTCACCGCGTCCTGTGCGGTCGGCGTCGACTGGTTCCGCCGCCGCGGTCGGTTCACCGAGTACCCCGTGATCGCCGGACCCGTGTACTTCGGGCCCGGCGGCGGTAGCCACGTCGGTATCTGCATCGCGTACACCGATTCGACGATCACCACCGTGGAAGCCAATACGAACGCGAACGGCAGCTCGGAAGGCGACGGGGTGTACCTGAAGTCCCGCCCGCGCAAGTCGAGTTACGTCTACGGGTACGGCATCCCGGACTACCCCGAGGGTGTCGTGCTGGCCGATCCGGCATGGAAGGGCCGCCGCGGCGTGACATTCTTCGGTCACCAGGCGTCCGCCGACGACCTGCCCGCCGGCAACGACCGTCCGGCCCCTACCGAGTACGAGCCGTTCCCGGGCGCCGACTGGTTCAAGCGGTCGCCCCGCTCCCCGATCGTGACCGCGATGGGCCGCCGCCTGGTCGAAGAAGGCTGCTCGGCGTACTCCGACGGGCCCGGCCCGCAGTGGACCAACGCTGATCGCGAGTCGTTCCGCAAGTGGCAGAAGCGCCTCGGCGACGCCCCGCAGTACTGCGACGGGTGGCCCGGCCGCCGTCAGTGGGACGCCCTAAAGGTCCCCAAGGTCTGACCCTCACCCCACCCGTACAGGCCCGCGCCGCCGCGCGGGCCCGCCCACCTTCCCCGAGAGGACCCCTCTTGTCCCCCGAGAACAAGCGCACCACCCGCACGATCCTCCAGACGATCATTGCGTTCGCCCTGGCCCTGCCCGCAATCATCGACGCATCCGGCATCCCCGACACGCTGCCGTGGGTGGCCGGCGCCCTCGCCGTCGCCGGTGGCCTCACGCGCGTGATGGCCCTGCCGCAGGTCGAGGCCCAGCTCGACCGCGTCGGCCTCGGCCTGGTCGACGACCAGGACCCGGCCCGTAAGGACGGGGGCGGCGTGTGACCGACCCCGACGCGCCCGCGGTCGCCCTCGAACTGGAACGGCTCCGCGGCACGATCGAGACGCGGTTCGCCCACGTCGACGGGGCTCTGTCCCTGCTCGTACAGCGGTCCGACCAGACCGACCGGGCCCTCGCCGACCTCGACAAGCGCCTCGACGCCGTCGAGGGCCGCCGGTGGCCCCTGCCCAGCATCGCTGCCCTGGTCGCCACCGTCAGCGTTCTGGTCACCCTGTGGCAGGCCACCGCCACCCGCTGACTCCGCGCCCGAGCCGACGCGCGCAAGCGCCGCGCACGCGCTCCGCGAGCCGTCACGCCCGCGTACTGCACACCCACCCTTGCGAGGTATCCACACGCGGCCCAGGCAACGTCAGCATCTAACGGAACACGCAAAGTGGCGTGGCTGACGGAAGGAGCGTGACCATGCCGGACATTCACGAAGAGATCGAGTACGAGAAGCCCGAACTGGCGGAAGTTGGCGACTTCACAGAACTGACGCGCGGGTTCGTCGGTAACAGCTACGACAACTTCGGCGGGATGTTCCTGAACTTCTGATCAACTTCACGCCCCCGCTCCGGCCATGCGCCGGAGCGGGGGCGCTCTTTGCGTTCCCAGACATGCGGCGGGCCCGCCGACTTGTGGCCGGCGGGCCCGTCAGAGGGGGTTTCATCACCTCGCGGGTATGCCTGTTCGGCTACCGGCGAGGGGGCACACTCGCTCCCCTCTCCGCCGCTGTCCACCCGCCGCCGCGTTGGGAAGGCATGGGACGAGCGGACGCGGTGGCGTGTGGGCGGCCGGTCCCGGCCGCGGCGTGGTTCGTCGTCCACGTCGATGAAGATCCGCACGGGTCCGTCGTACGCGCTGCAATGGCAGGTGTAGAGGTACCCGCGCCGATCAGGCGGCGGGGGCGTGACGCCGCGCAGTGGGGCCGGCCA
This sequence comes from Streptomyces albofaciens JCM 4342, assembly GCF_008634025.1. NCBI lineage: Bacteria > Bacillati > Actinomycetota > Actinomycetes > Kitasatosporales > Streptomycetaceae > Streptomyces > Streptomyces albofaciens. The sequence goes on from NZ_PDCM01000001.1 coordinate 19,881, forward strand.
CGTTGCCCAGTGGATGAGCAGGACAGCCGCCGCGCAGCACACGCCGATGATGAACAGGCCCCAGACCAGGTGTGTGCCATTCACGGCCGTATCACCTGGTGCACCGACGGGTCGAAGATGGTCTGTCCGAGCACTTCGGCGAGTTCTTGCAGCAGCTCGACCGCGCGCTCGACGCTTAACTCGGCGTGGTGCTGCATGTCGTTGATGTGGAGCCACACCGGCCGCGGGTCGCCCTCCACATAGGTCACGTACACCGGCGGTTCTGCGACCGCCTCGGCAAGGCGCCTCATAAGGCAGCGTCCTTTCGGTCGATCGCGAACCACACGCCCTTGCGTCGGCGTTCCTCGACATTGGGCTGGTAGACGCCCCAGCGCGACGCGAACGCGTCAACGAGCAGCAGGCCGCGCCCGGTTACGTCGTCGTGCAGGGGGCGCAGGCTGAGGAGTCGGCTACCGGGGGCGTCGTCCCACACGACCACGCGCACAGAGTTCGGATGCACGGCAACGTCGAGCCGTACGACGGCCGTTCGGGTGTGCTGATACACATTCGTGACCAGCTCACTAACCAGCGCCTTTGCGTCGGCGGCGAGTTCGTCGGCGTCGGTCAGGGTCAGCAGGTCTTCCACCACGGTCCGGGCGATCCTGGGCGCGGTGTCTCCGCTGGGCAGATCGAACCGGAACGAGCGGTGCGCTTCGGGGGGTGCGGGCGGTGGTGCCGGGGGTGCGAGAGTCATCACTACGTCTCCCAACGCGGTCTTACGCGCTGCGCGCCACCGTGGCCCTGCCGCTCCCCGGGGCACGTCTGAAGGCGTGCGCGAGCGACCGCACTGCGGGTTTACCGGCGTGCTGCGCGGTACTACCACGGACCATAGGGCCAAAAATGCCCCGGGACAATATTGGCCCCCAGGTTGGTTCGCCCCGTGGACCAGGTGCACGATTACGCGGGACACTGTGGGCGAGCCGAAAGAGGTGCCATGCCGCCAAGGGACAACCCGACCGCACGCCAAACGCGTCTTGGTGCCGAGCTGCGAAAGATGCGCGACCTCGCAGGCAAGACAGCCCGGGAGGCTGCTGGCCTCATCTCGACAGACCAAGCGAAGATCAGCCACATCGAAGCGGGCAGGGTCGGCATCAGCGAGGACCGCATCAGGCGGCTTGCCGTGCTCTACGCCTGCACCGACACCGCGCTCGTCGACGCGCTTTGCGCCATAGCGCGCGAGCATCGCGGCCAACACTGGTGGGACGAGTACCGCGGCATCCTGGCGCCCGGCTTCCTCGACATCGCCGAGTTGGAGCACCACGCCACGAGCCTCCGCTGCTTGCAGCCGGTGACCATCCCTGGCGTCCTACAGACCGAGAACTACGTACGCGCCCTGTTCGCCGGTGTACTGCCCGAACTGCCGGCTGACGAGGTCAACGCCCGCACCGAACACCGGATGCGCCGCCAGGTGATCTTCGCCCGCGAAACGCCGCCACCGTTTCAGACCATCGTGCATGAGGCTGCGTTGCGTATGCGCATTGGTGGGCGCAAGGTAGCCAAGGAGCAGTTGGAACGACTGCTTGAGGTGTCCCACCGGCCAGAGATCACCCTGCGCGTGATTCCGTTTAGCAGCGATGATTTCGTTGAGGTCACTCAGACGGTGATGTACGCCGGTGGCCCAGTCCCGCAGTTGGACACGATCCACCTCGACACCCCTTTCGGCGGTCGATTCTTGGATGCGGCCGCCGATCTGGACCGGTACCGCCTGTTGCTCGATACAGCCGAGCGTGCGTCACTTAACCCGGACGACTCGCGCAGTTTCATCCACCACATCGCAAGAGAACTGTGAGAACACCGAGAATGGACTCGAAATTGATATGGCAGAAGTCTTCCTTTTCTGGTGGCGGGGGTGAGCAGTGCGTTGAGATCGCCGAGGCAACCGGTTCGATCTTCCTCCGAGAGAGTGACGACCCGAACGTCATTGCGACCCTAACTCGGGACAACCTTGGCGCTCTCATCCGGCACGTCAAGTTGGGCGCCCTGGATCACCGCGCCCACTGAATCCCGCAAACGTCAAGGTAGGCAGCTCCTCGCCAGTCGGCGGGGAGCATTCATCATGAGTAGGGAAACAATTCTGCCCCGGAGCAGGGTTGTCCGACGAAGATAGTCGCGCTACGTTCGTCGTGCGTCGCCGTTCCGAGACCGCATCCCGCAATGCAGGGTTCGGCGTGCGTCTCTCAATGCCGCATGGCATGAGGGCCCGTGAAGGCCCCTTCCCTTTTGTCCTAGCAGGTTGGGGGAAGGGGCTACACGCATTGCAAGTCCTGGCACTGAACGAGCAGTGCATTAGGAGGACCCAATGAGCGACAATCTGTACGAGAGGCAGGCCGTCGGCCCCTTCGCCGCCCTGTGTGGCGGCGGGGACGAGGGTGACGATTCGATGGAAAGCTGCATCACCGTATCCGAGCTGCACGGCGGCGGATACGCCCTCCGCGACTCCAAGCCCGAGGGCGCCGGCCGCGAACTGCGCATGAGCCGTGACGAAATCACCGCATTCGCTCGAAAGTGGATGGAGCAGCACGGCTAACACCAGCCTCAACGCTCCCCGGGGGCACCCCCGAAAGTTTCGGGGGTGCCCCACCTCGTCCGCACAGACGAGAAAGAGCAGGCCCATGCCGCTAAGCGACTTGATCGACAACCCCGCCGAAGTCCTGGCCCACTGGCCGCACGAACCGCTCACCTTCCACCGCGCCCCCGACACGTTCCAGCATCTACTGACGCTCGACGAGGTAGACGAGCTGATCGATTCCAACTGCCTCGCCATGCGGAACGTGGTTCTCCTCAAACAGGGGCGGATCTTCGAGGCGTGGGAGTACCACGACCCCAACGACCCGGGGATGCCTCGCCGCAACACCGTGCGTAGGCACATCACCGATGGCGGCTCAATCTCCCTACGCGAGCTGGAGCAGTTCAAACCGGCCGTAGCGAGGCTCTACGAGGAACTGCGCCACGAGACCGGCTACGGGGTACACATCAACGCCTACCTCACCCCGCCCGGCGCCCAGGGCCTCAAATACCACTTCGACCCCTACGTCACGCTCGTTCTGCAACTCGCCGGCCGTAAGACGTGGCCCTGCCATCGTCCATTCATCAAGGCCCCTGTACAGGAGTACGGATCGTTCCACCTCACCGGGTTCACGGCCGAACAGCTCCGCTACCTCGCCACCACTCCGCCGGCCCTGAGCTTCACCCTCGCCCCCGGTGACGTGCTGTGGCTCCCCCGCGGATACGTGCACTCGCCCTACACCGAGGGAGACGAGACTTCGCTACACATCACCGTCGCGTTCAAAGAGCGGACGCACCAGTGGCTCACACAGCAGATCGCCGAAGACCTCGTTCAGCGAGCCCTCCAAGACCCACAGATGCGCGAGGAACTGCCGCCCACCACCCTCATGGGTGACACCCTGTCCGCCATCAAGCAGGCACGCGAGTACCTCATTGGGGCTTTGCTGCTCATGGACCCGGAAGACGCGGTTAAGTACGTCCGAGGCGCCGCCCTCCGACCCTGACCCGCTCGCCCAGGGAGCCCACGTGACGCAGCACTGGCACGCCTATACCTACACCGGCCGCGCCTACCCCGACGGTGCAGTCCGCCAAGGGCAGGCCCCCGCGGACTTCCCCCCGTTCCTGGTCGAGGACTGGCTACGTCGGCCGCCCCGCAGCATCGAAGCGACGTTCTTCGACATCGACCAGGCCGTGGGGTGGTTGGAGACGCAACTGAAACAGAACCAGCCAGTTGACGCCGAGGGAATCCCAATCCCTGAGCGGCTAAGAGCTGCCCGCGCCCGCCTCGGCGAGCAGGTACAGAAGGACGTGGTGTGGGGCTGGTACACGACGCGCCAAGACTTCGCGTCCCGCGCGCTGATCGCCTGCCCCCGCCCGAAACGGCACATGTACGCCGACGACTCCCCGCCCCCCTGCCCAACACCGTGAGGGCGTACGACGACGCCCCCGCCGGAGACTTCCCCGACGGGGGCGCCGCGTTTCGCTGGGCGCGGTATCACCCCCCGGTGGCCCCCCTTTGCGCGCACTGACGTGGAACATGGGTGTCAAAGGGAAACAGACATCCCGCGCGGTGAGGCCGAAAGCATCACCGCAGTTGACCTGCATGGAGTGCAGGTAGATCGAGCGATGGCTGTAGGCCACGCCCTTTGGGTTTCCGGTGGTCCCGGAGGTGTAGCAGATGCCGGCGGCTGCTCGTTCGTCCAGCTTGGGCCAGTCGTACGAGGTTGGTCGGTCGGCGATCAGTTGCTCGTAGTCGTGCACGGTGGCAGTGACACCGTCGAGGGCTGAGCGGTCCCCGGGGCCGCTGACCACCACATGCCGTACGGCCGGCAGGTGCGGCAGCAACGGCGCGAGGAGTGGCAGCAGGCTGCCATCCACGATGATGATGGGGTCTGCGGCGTGGTTGGCGATCCACACCAGTTGTTCGGCAGGTACCCGCAGGTTGAGGGTGTGCAGTACCGCCCCCATGGAGGGAACGGCAAAGTACGTTTCCAGGTGCTCGGCGTTGTTCCACATGAGCGTTCCCACCACGCTCGACTCTCGCACTCCCAGTTCGTCATGGAGTGCGTGCGCGAGCTGTGCGGCCCGGGCGCCCACTTCGGCGTAGGTGCGGCGGCGGGGATCACCCTCGCCTGTCCAAGTGGTTACCTGAGCTTGGCCATGGACCGTTGACCCGTGGGTCAAGATCCGTGAGACCAGCAGGGGTACGTCTTGCATCGTGCTTTGCACCGGGAGCCTCCTTGCGCCTTGCTACGCGCGGGTAAGTTCCTGGCGATTGTGCTGGTGTTCCTCGCGGTATGTCACTACCCCGCTACGGCTTCGCGGTCGGCGGCGCGGCTCCACAGGTCGGCGGGGGACCAGTCGGGGCGCGTGCCGAACGGCCCGCGGCAGATCCTCTTGGGGGCCCATGGGTCGGGTTCCCAGACAGGATGGATCTCGGCACGTACGGACTTCAGCTTGCCCTCATCGTCTCGGATGTCGTGGAAGACGACCCGGCGTACGAGCTGCCGCAGCATCGCATTCCGCTCGATCGGCTTGAACGTCTCCCACTCTTCAAGCAGGCCGACGATCATTTCGCGGAAGTCGGAGCGCGCCGGCAGTGCCTCGACCGCGCCCAGCTCCGCTAGTTGCTTGGTCAACGCTCCTTTCTTCCCGAGCCATTTGTCGCGTACGCGCGCGAAGGAGTCGGACGGGTACTTTTCCGGGTTCAGTGCGTTGTCCTCAACCAACCGGTCGAGGGCGTCGTCGACCTTTTTCAACTCCCGGTTGATCCAGTCACGTTCGCGCTGGTGTGCGATGCGCGGGTCGACGGGTGGCGCGGTGTCGCTCGGTGTCGCGGGGGCGGCGTCGATGTCGGCGGCGAGCTGTTCCCGTCCGAGCCAGTCGAAAACCTCGTCTTCCGCCTGTTCCCGCTTCACGTTGATGCCGCCCGGGCAGGCCAGTTTCGACACGTTCTTGTGTCGGCTGCACACGAGCCAGTGCCCGCGTATCTGCACGCCTTTCACGGTGTCTGAGGCGTGGCTCATGTGGTATCGGCATCGTCCGTGAGCGGTCAGGCCGCTAAGCGTGTAGGTGGCCTTGCGGGCGCGGGGCGGTATCTTCTTGGATTGGGCGCGGTGGGCTTTGTACTCCTCCCATACGTCCGGCTCGATGATCTTCGGCTGTGCCCCGGGCACGAACAGGATTCGCCCATTGGGGCACTTGCTCATGTTCGGGTTTGTGCCGTATCCGCACCGGCATTCCGGGTCGTGCATACGGAGCAGTCCCGCCGCAAATCCACTGTCCATGTATCGGGCGATTGTGCTGGTGTGCCACAGGCCGCCGCGGGTCGTTGGGATGGCCAGTTCTTCGTTGAGCCAATGGGCGATGGTGTTAAGCCCTTGAGGGACTGGGGCGGCGAGCTTCCGCTCGTACATTTCTTCGGCGATGGGCGCGAAGTCGGGGTGAAGGGTGTACCGCTCTTCTTGCAGGCGCCATCCGCCCGGCATGGACGGGTCGGGTACGCGGCGCGGATGCCAGGTGTACCCGAAGCGCGGGCGCCCGGTCGCCGGTAGCTGGTTCTTGATGCGGAATTCGTGGGTCTCGCGCCACTGTTCGCCGGCGCGGTTGCTCTCGAAGTTGCCGAACGCGAAGATCATTTCTCGTTGCAGCTCGCCCACGGCAGTTCGGGCGTCGACGGGTTCTGTCGCCGATTCCAGCTCGCCGCCGACGGCTTCAAGACGCGCGAGGGCGGCGGAGTTGCCCGTTCGGTTGCGCCCGAATCGGGAGTATCGCCACACGGCAATGCCGCGCGCCTCGCCGGATTCAACGCGCTCGATGGCGCTCATAATCTTGCGCTTGAAGTTCCGGCCGGTCGCGTCGAGGTCAACGACCATCGGTTCGAGCAGGCGGCGGCCGGTGCGCGCCGCCCATGCCCTGATTGCTGCCTCTTGCAGTTCGGGGCTGATCTTCTCCTCTTTCCACGTGGAGACGCGGATGTACCCGATCCAGGCGTCGCCGGTGCCCGGTGCGCTCCGGAATGTGGGTGGTATGTGCAGGTCGCTCACTGTGCCTTCCGTTCGGGTCGGTCGGTGTGGTGCGGGCGCAGTGTGATCACGTTGCCCGCGACCTGCTCGACGTGGCAGGGTCGCCCGCCTTTCGGGGGCGCGGTGTGCTGGTCGAGGAGGCCGCGCGCGACGTGTTCGAGGGCGCGGCGGTATCCGGCGTTGTCCGCTTCCGCGAGTTGGTCGGCGGTGACGCGCTGGGAGTCGCGTACAGCGCGGGTGATGAGCAGGGGCACGGCAGTGATGACGATGAACAGCCCGACCTGCCACGCGTCGTCATTGTCGACGAGCAGCCCGACGACGCCCAATGCGAGCCCGATTGCGAGCAAGGCGGGGGCGGTTGCGGCCGGGATTCGGTTCTTCACTGGGGGTGCCTCCGTGCGGTTGTGCTGCTAGTTCTCGGCGGTGTGTGTGCCGCCGTTGGTGGCTCGTTGACGTTGCAGGGTCTCGGTCATGTTGATGAATAGCTCGCGTTTGTGGGGGTCGACGATGCCCAGTTCGTCAGCGGCCTGTTCGGGCGTCATGGGGGTGTGGCGCGGTTGAGGTGATCGGACGTTTTCCAGTTCGCCGGCGCTGAGGATTCCTGCCGCAACGAGGACTTCGCCGAGTGGGAGGTCGAGGGCGTCGGCGAGTTGTTGCAGGGTGCGGGTTTCGGTGGTGGTCTGCCCGCTGAGCATTCGGCTTACGGTGCCGGCGCTTAGGCCGCTGTCCTTGATGAATCGGGTCTGCCCGCCGCCTCTGGGCCGCAGGTCGTAGCCGCGGCGTTCCAGTTGCTTCCGCAGCCAGGCGGCGAACTGTTCGGGAGATGTGCGCTCGCTACCGCGCACGGACCTATGTTCCATGGATGGAACATACCGCGCATGGATGGTCGTGCGCATGGGCGCTTTCGGCCAGGGGTGGCCGGTGTCCGATACATGCCGGTTCCCCCCTATCTCGATCGAACGTGCGACCGATTCTGATGGGGACGGCAAGCACTTGTCAATGGCATATGAAGCGAACCGCCCGGTTTGTTTTTCATGATCCCGACGACTGCACGGTGTCGCACTCCTGTGCTACGTTCCATCCATGGACGGAGGTTTCCGACCATGGAGGGAGCAGACTCGTGTATGACCGGACTCTGTTGATCACCGCTGCCCGGCAGGCTGGCGACCTCACCCCGTCTGACACGGCAAAGAGGTTGAAGGTTGCGCGGAATACGGCGTGGCGCCTGTGGCGCGGGCACACCGCGCCAAGTGCCGCTGTAGCCGCGGCAGTTCAGGAGCACTACGGCGTGAGCGCCGGTCACCTGCTTAAGCGGGTGGCCGCATGAGTGCCGCTGTGATCCCCCGCGAGCAGGCCATCGCCAACGCGCGCCGCGTGCTCGACGCCGCACGCCGCCGCCGCGACATGGACCGCGCCGCCGGGCGCCTGCCCGCCGAGGTCGAGCTGATCATGCGTCGCCTCGAACGCGAGCAGCGCAAGCGATCTGCCGACGCGCACCGCATCGCCGCCTGAGATCCCCGAGCGGGCCGCCCGGATGCCGCCGAACGGCCCGCGTCACGACCGCCCAGAAAGGCACCGATCGTGAACACCGCCCACCGTACCCGCCCCCGTTTGCCCCGCGCCGCCCTCGCCGTTCAGGGCGCACGGGCCGCGCGCCGCCGCCTCGCCCGCCGCGACGTGATCGCCCGGCAGCTCGACGCCATCGCGCCCGGCACGGTCCACGTGCGGACCGTGCCCGTACGGACCGACCGCGACGGCCGGCCCCGTCTCGCGACGTGGGTTGCCCTCGACAACGCCCTCGGCCAGTCGGCCACCGCCGACCATGCCGCGCACCGCGCCGCCCGCGGCCTGCTGCGTCGGATGTTTCCTGGCGCCGACTGGACCCGGCCGTACACCTACGACGCCCGCACCGGCGACCTCACCCTCGACGAACCGGCCGCGCCCGCCGACCTCGGCCTCGACGCCCCGGAGTCGCGCCGATGATCCGACCCCAGCTTTCCGCCGACGGCCGCGCCGTCCGTCTGCCGATCGCCGCCCGCGCCGAGCAGTTGCTCGACGACCTCGCCCTCGCCTACGCCGAGGACGCCGACGCCGTCGGCCGCCTGCTTACCGCGCATGCCGCCGCCGTCGTGCGCCTTGATCACGCCGTGGTGAGCGAGGACATGCCCGAGTACGAGCGCGCCATGCGGGCCGCCGCCGCCGACGGGAGCCGTGAGGCCCTGCTCGCCGAGGCGCCGGGCGCCGCCAGCCTCGACGACCTGCTCGCCCCTGACCAGGCCGTCACCCTCGCCGGCCGAATCACCCGCCTCGCCGCTCACATCCGCCACACCAGCACGAACCGGAGTCCGCGCACGTGACCGTCACCACCCTGCCCACCGCCCTTACCGACCCGCGCACGACCGCCCCCTCGGTCCCGGCCCGCACGCCCGACGTGGTGTACGTGCCCGCCCCCGAGAGCGCCCCGGCGGACGCACCGCGCGTGTTCACCGCGATCAACGCCGTCATGCGCGCCGCTATGCCGGTCGGGAAGGACCGGCGCAACGAACAGCAGAACTACTCCTTCCGCGGCATCGACGACGTGATGTCCGCCATGGCCGGCCCGATGCGCGAGCATGGCGTGTTCATCCTGCCGACGATCGCAGAGCACCAGCAGCAGCGCGACGGGAAGATGACCCGCACGTTGATCACGATGCGGTACCGCGTGTACGGGCCCGCGGGAGACTGCCTGGTTGCCGACGTGCCGGGCGAAGCGTTCGACTACGCCGACAAGAGCACCAACAAGGCCCAGTCGGCCGCCCTCAAGTACCTCTTGTTCACGCTGTTCATGCTGCCGGTGGACGGGCGCAGCATCGACGACGGCGACCGCCACCACCCCGAGCCGCCGGCCGAGCACCGCGCCGAGCAGGCGCAGCGCCAGCAGCGCAACCAGGACCGGCGCCAGCAGCGCGGGCAGCAGCGCCAGCAGCAGCCGCGACGCAGCACCCGCGCCGAGGCCGGGCCGTGGGAGCAGCCGCCCGCCCAGCAGCGGCCGACCAGTCCGCGCCGCGACTACCTCGCCGAGGCCGAGCAGGCGACCAGCCGCGAGCAGTTCGCCGCCGTACGCGCCGCCGCCGCCAAGGCAGGCGCCCCGGCCGACTACCTCGCCCGCCTCGACCAGATCGCCGCACAGAAGCAGGCGACCGCCCAACAGCAGCAGCCCGCCGCGCCGCAGCCCGGCCCGATCGCCGACGCACCGCGCCAGGCGATGGAGTGGACGCAGGGCGCCACGCCGGCCGAGCAGCCGGTCGACCAGGAGCAGGCCGCCGCGCTGGGCGAGCTGTACGACGCCGCCCGCACGGCGGGGGTGTCCGACCGTACCGAGGTCGACGAGCTGTTCAGCGCCCGCCACAAATGCGCCCCGCAGGCCGCCACCGTCGAGCAGATACGCGAGATGCGCGACGACCTGCTCGACGCCGCGAAGGGGGCGAGCGCATGACCGCCGAGCAGCAGACCGCCGAGCAGCCGGTCGCGTCCCTGCGTGACCTCGCCCTCGAAGAGGCCGCCCTCGACCTGCTCGCGGCCCGCGTCGCCGCCGCCAAGAAGAACGTACGGACCCGGATGCAGCGCGCCCTCGACGACGCCGCCACGCGCGACGGAGTCGAGCGGATCGCCGCCACCCTGCCCGGCGGCGAGCAGGTCGCCACGATCTCTCTGCGCAAGGGCGAGACCGGGCCCGTGGTCACCGACGAGGAAGCCCTCGCCCGATGGCTGCGTCAGACGTGGCCCGATCAGGAGTGGACCGAGACCCGCATCGTGCGCACCGTCAAGCCGTGGCGCCTGGCCGAGCTGATCGCCGAAATGCAGGCCGCCGGCGCCGCGCGCATCGCCGACCGCACGACCGGTGAGGTACACGACGTGCCGGGCGTGGTCATCAAGCCGACCCGCGCCCGCACCCACGCCCTGACGTGGCGCACGGGCGGCAAGGACGCGACGGCCGAGGCATGGCGCACCGGCGCCCTCGCCCGGCAGTTCGCCGCGATCACCGCGGGGGGTGGCCAGTGAGCACCCCCACCGTCGTCAGCCTCGACGCCGCCCGCCGTCTGCTCGACTCCGCCCCCATCGATGCCGTGCCCGGACAGCTCGCCGTCGAGGAGGCTTCCGCGAAGGCGCCGGCGCCCGTGCCGCCAGGTCTCGCCGAGGCGTTCGCCGCGCGCACCCGCGCCACCGAGGGCGGACACCAGGAGTGGACCGGCACGCGCACCGCGTCCGGTGCAGGAAGGTTTCGCCACCGCGGCGTGAACTACACCGCCTATCAGGCCGCGTTCATCCTGCGGACCGGCCGCGCCCCCGTCGGGACCGTGCGGCCCACGTGCGACGTGCCGCGGTGCTGCGCCCCCGAGCACGTCGACGACCGGGCCACCCGGCAGCGCGACCGCGCGGCCCTCGCCGCCGTCAAGGGCATGACCCACAAGGCCCCGTCGTGCGAGCACGACCAGGCCGTACACGGCCGCCACCGTGCCGACGGCCGCCGGTACTGCGACGCGTGCAACCAGATGCCGCGATGCGAGCACGGCAACCCCGGTTGCGGCGCCCGCCCGGCCCGGCCCTACCCGTGCGGCCCGCGGTGTGACGAGCACCAGCCCGCCCACACCCGCCCGTTCTACACCGCCGCCTGACCGCCCCGGGGCGAGGCCGAGCCGCTGCGCCCCTCGCCCCGGGCGCCCACCCAAGGAGCACAACCCCCGTGACGTGGTTCAAAGTCGACGACACGTTTTACGGCCACCCGAAGACGCTCAAGGCCGGTAACGCCGCCGTCGGTCTGTGGGTCAAGGCCGGCGCCTACGCCGCCCAGCACCTCACCGAGGGCGTCGTGCCGGGTGTCGTCGCCCAGCTCTACGGCACCGCCCCGCAGGCCCGCAAGCTGGTCGCCGCCGGTCTGTGGCATGAGCACGGGCACACGTGCCCGCACCCGAAGTGCAAGCAGCCGGCCCCCGGCGACTACTTCATGCACGACTTCCTGATCTACAACCCCACCCGCGCCAAGGTCGAGGGCGAGCGCGCACGCTCCGCCGAGCGTCAGCAGCGGGCCCGCGAGAGGGCCGCCGAGCAGCGGAACCAGGAGCGTAATCGCTCCGATTCGAGCGCGAATCGTCCGCGAATCGATGACGATCCGGCGCCGGAAAACGGTGAACCGTCCGCGAATCAGATCGCGTTTCCGGATGACATCACAGGTCAGGCGCCTACGTCACACCGTGACGTGCCGGAGGCGTCACGGTCCCCCCGACCCGACCCGGCCCGACCCGCTGTACCTCCTACGGAGGTACAGCAAGCTAGCTACTCGACCCCCGCCGTTCCGGTGAACATCCGACCGTTGCGCGACGCGCTCACCGCCGCGGGCGTCGTCGTCGAGTGGTCGCTCACCTCCCCCGAGTGGTTCCGCCTCGAAGCGATCGTGAAGCGCACCGCGGTCCCGGCCCTGGTCGACCACGCCCGCGAGCAGTGGCGCCGCGCCCGTTCCCGCCCGCGCTCCGCCCGGTACTTCCTGCCCGGCTGGTCCGCGCTCCCCCCGGTGCCCGCTGGGGGCCTGACCTCGCCCGGGGCCGACGTGATCCCCCTCGCCGTCGCCCGCCCCACCCGCAGCGCCCGCGCCGCCGATCTGTTCGCCGCCGCCCTCGAAAACCCCAAGGAGCACGCCCAGTGAACCGCCGTGAAGTCGCTGCCCTGCTCGCCTACGCCGCCAAGTTGGACCCGCGCAGCGCGCCCACCGACGAATCCGCCGCCGCGGAAACCCTCGATCAGTGGGCCGACCTGCTCGCCGACGTGCCGCCGGCCGCGCCGCACCCGACCGGCCGCGCGTGGGATGCCGCGCAGGTCGTACGCCACCACATCGCGACCAGCCCGTATCCGATCAAGCCGAGCGACGTGTCGCGCCCGTGGCACGCCTTCCGCCGCGACGTGGTCGACCGGCATCACGACCCCGTGCCCGCCGTCGACCCGGACGACCCCGAGGCGTACCGCGCCGCCCTGGTTGCCACCCGGCACGCCGTCGCCACCGGCACCGCCCCGGCCGCGACGTACCGCGAGTTGACCGGCGGCACCCGCGAGGAGCGCGAGCAGGCCGCCGCCGAACGCCTTGCCGCACTTGGCGACTACGTGCCCACGACCGTGCGCGACGCCCTCGCCCCGTACCGCCCGCGCCAGGCCGAGCGGGAACGCCTCGCCACCGCCGATCTGCCCGACCCGCTCGACGTGACGTGCCCGTACGAGCAGTGCCGCGCCCGCGCCGGAACGCCGTGTGTGAACCGCCGCCGCCATCCGCGCCGCACCGCGCACCCCTCGCGTCTCGACCTCGCCACCGCCCGCCGCTACGCCCAGGAGTCGGCCGCATGAACCGCAACAAGAAGCACCCCGACCGCATACCGCACCGCCGCCGCGGAACCACGCCCGACCGCACGAAGAACACCCGCGGGTTTCTCGTCACGGGATCGTGGGACCAGCGGCCGGACCATCCCGCGGTGAAGCCGACCAGCGACCGCGCCGCCGCGCGCCGCATCGCCCGCGACATGGCCGACAAGGGCGCATACGTGATCGTCGAGGAGCACCGCGGACATGGGCAGTGGCGCACGCTGTACGAGGTCGACGGGCCCACACTGCTTGCCGACCGTCGCCGGGCCGCCGACGAGGAGCGCCGGCGCATCGAGGAGGAGCAGCGGGCCGCCGCCGCGGCCGAGGCCGCCCGGGTCGCCGCCGCCGAGCAGGCCGCGCGCGACCGCGACGCCCTCGCCCGGTTGATGGTGCGCCCGCCGGTCGCCCGCGATCAGTGCGGACGCCGTGACGCCCGGCACGTCACCGGGGCGCAGCGATGATCCCCGCCGCCGCCCGCGCGGTCGTGCGCGCCGCCGTCGAGACCGCGCAGCGCGACGAGCTGCTGCACTGCGATGACGTGGCCGAGCAGGTCGTCGAAGAACTGACGGCCCAGGGCTGGACGATCACGCTCGCCGAATCCCCCACCGGCCCCCCAGCAGCCGCGTAACCCGCGCCGGGGGCGGTAATTGAAGCGGGATGCGCCGCCCCCTACGCGCTATGGTCCATCCATGGATGGTGCGAACCATTCACGGAAAGAACATGTAGAACGACTACATCCCGACGGAGGTACATCCATGGACCGGCCCACCCCGGCCGCACGGTTCGCCGCCAAGGTGACCACCGCCGGCCCCTGGTCACTCCGCCGAGACTGCCCCGGCCCCTGCCACCTGTGGGCCGGAGCCACCAACGAGAAGGGCTACGGGTCCTTTTGGGTCGACGGCCACACCGTCAAGGCCCACCGCTACGCCTACGAGCAGGCCCACGGGCCCATACCGACAGGTCTTGAGGTTGACCACCGGTGCCGCCGCCGCGAATGCGTCGCCCCCGCCCACCTCGACGCCGTCACCCACCGCACCAACATCCTTCGGTCGACGAACCACGTCGCCGCCCGCGCCGCCGTCACGCACTGCCCCGCCGGCCACCCCTATGACCAGGCGAACACCGTCCGCGCGAAGAACGGGACACGGAAATGCCGGACGTGCAAGAACGCGTCCGCCCGCGCCGCCCGCGCCGCAAAACGCGAGGCCCCCCTCGCCTCCGTCACACCGATTCGACCGACCGCCCCCACCCTCGAAAGGGCCGCGTAACCATGAGTGGCGACACCACAATCACGATGGTCGGCAACGTCGTTGCCGATCCCGAGTTGCGTTTTACCCCGTCCGGCGCTCCGGTCTGCAACTTTCGCATGGCCAACACCCCCCGGAAGTTCAACCGCCAGGCCAACGAATGGGAGGACGGCGAGCCGCTGTTCCTCTCCGTGGCCGTGTGGCGCCAGCAGGCCGAGCACGTCGCAGAATCGATTCAGCGCGGCACCCGCGTGATCGTCGTTGGCCGCCTCACTCAGCGCCAGTACGAGGACCGCGAAGGCAAGACCCGTTCCTCGTACGAGATCCAGGCCGACGAGGTCGCCCCGTCCCTGCTCCGCGCAACCGCCGTCGTGACCAAGGCCGGTAGCGCCCAGGGAGCCCAGCAGCCGTACGGCCAGCAGTCCCAGAGCTACGCCCAGCAGCCCGCGGCCGACCAGTGGTCGACGGGCGGATACAGGGACGAAGCCCCGTTCTGATCAGCGGCCCGCGGCCGGCCGCACGTCCGGTCGCGGGCCGCCCCGCGCGCGCACGACGTGGTGTTCACCGTCGACACCGCGAACCCACGTCGTCCCCACCCACCCCGAGACAGGAGCCACGCCCCATGACCCGCACCGCCGACGCCGAGCCGTTCACGGTCAACGACGTACGCGACGCCCTCGACTTCAACGCCGGCACCGCCTCGCTAGCCCTGCTCACGCTCCGCGACATCCTGCTCGGCTGCACCTCGCTCACCCCCGAGCGCGCCCTCGCCACCGCCCGTATCCTGCTCGCCGCTCACACCCGCGAACTTGCCGCCCTCGCCCGCCAGCACATCGACGACTACCGCGACGAGCACGGCGTGACCCGCCGCACCCGCGGCCTGCTCACCGGAATGCAGGCCATCCGCCGACGCCTCGACCAGCACGCCGCCGACCTCGACGAGCAGGTCACCCGATGAGCCGCCGCCGCGCCGACCGCAAGCAGCGCACCGCCGAGCGCACCGCCCGCCGCGACAGCCTGCTCGTGCTGCTCTCCCGCGTCCAGCGTCACGGCACCCTCACCCCCGCCGAGGCCGCCCTACTGCGTGCCCACGTCGAGGCCGAGATCACCGAAGCCGACCGCTACCGTGCCGAGGCCGGCGGACAGCAGGCCGCCGTACGCCGCGAACAGCAGCGCCTCGCCGCCGCCGAGGCCGCCATCGTCGAGGCCGAGGCCGAAGCGGCACGCCATGCGGCCGACCACGCCGCCGCGTGCCAGCAGATCGCCGCCATGCACGCCGCCGCCGTCGGCGAAGTCCGAGGCCCCCGCCGCGGCATCGTCGAGGACGTAGCCGACATCCGCCAACGCGCGCTGGACGCCGAGGAACAACTCGCGGCGTACCGGGCCGTGTACGGGCACGGCACCCACGAACACCAGCACTGACCACCGGAGCAACCACCGTGACACCCAGCCTCGCCCCCTCGCCCGTCGCCGCCCGCGCCCGAGAGGACTTGACAGCGATCCGCACCCAGTGGGGCGACCTGCTCGCCGCCATCGAGCGCCGCCCGGCCGCCGAGTGGCCACCGCGTGAGGCCCGCGGCTTCCTCGACCAACTCGCCACCGACAACGACGGACCGACCGGCGACGACATAGCGATCGAGCACCACGTAGAGAGGCTGGCACTGGCCGCGCGCGCCCACCCCGCGCCCCTAAACCTCGCCGCCCTCGACGCCACCGTTGAGGTTCGCGAGTCGCTGTTCACCCTCGCCGACCGCGTCGCCGACCAGGTCCAGCGCCCCGTACGCCGCGTACCGCACCCGGCCCACCCCGTGCGCAGCGTCGAGGACGCGCGGGACCGTACCGACCCGGCACGCTGGCACCTGCCCACGCACAGCGCATCGGTCACCGGCCGCGCCGCATCCTCCGGCAGCCGCGCGCACGGATTGCACTGGGCCGCCGTATGGCTCGAAGGCCGGGCCCTTAACGAGCCCGCTGCCGACCTGTTCGCGCCGACGCCGCCACGCCTGCTCGACGAGATCGCCGCCACCGCGCGCCGCGCGCGCCTCACCATCGAGCGAGCCCTCAACCTCGACCGGCGCACGACCCCGCTCCCCGACCCGTGCCCATGGTGCGGCGGACAGCTCATCGGCTATACCCAGCCCGGCGTCGAGGCCGTCGTCGAATGCTCGACCGGCCCGGAGTGTGAGGCGCCCGTCGACCTTGACAGCCGCCGGCGCCGTGCGTGGTGGGGGCCGGATCTGACTGCGCTGTGGCCTGTCCTCGAAGCGAGTCGACAGGCCGCGTAGGGCGGTCACCCTACAACTACCCACCGGGGCGCCGACGTTGAGCGGCGCCCCTTTGTGTATCCATTTGTGAAACCCCTTGTGTAGCAGCAACACAAGCCGCTACAGTGAGGCTCGCCGGACCTCACCCGGCGACCTGCCGGACCTCACCCGGCACACCACGACCAAGGGAGCAAGCCCCATGGACATCTACCGCCCCGCCAACCCCCGCAGCCGCGGCGCCGGCCACTACCGCCGCCCCGGCACCTCCGCGAGCTACTGCGGGCGCACCCTCGAAGCCAAGCCCACCGAAGACCGGTACGTGAACGGCGTGTGCCAGGTGTGCGCCAAGGCGGAGCAGCGCGACCGCGTCGCCGCCGAGCAGACCGTCGCCGACCGCGACATCCACGGCCCCACCCTCCGTGAGCGCGCCGGTGTCCGGTACGCCACTGTCGGCAAGGGCCGCCGAGTGCACTACTCGCCCATGACCGACGAGACCCTGTGCGGGCGCGAGGTCACCGAGTACACCGACGGCCTCGACGACCAGGCCCCCGAACTGTGCGCCCCGTGCGTCCGGGCCGCCGAGGAGCGCGCCTATGCCCGCGCCCTCGCCGCCGCCTCGCCCCTCGCCGCCGCCGCGGTCGACCTCGCCGAGACCGTCGAGCAGGCCGACACCGAGCAGGCCACACCCCCGGCCGATGAGGCGACCCCAAACCCCGGTTTCCTGGTCGATCCGTGGACATGGATTCGGCGCCCGTCAAGCAGCAACGGCACGCGGCGGAGTGAGGCCGAGGCCGCCCGTGCACGCAGCAACCGCGCCGCCGAGCGTGTACGCACGAACCCCGACCCGACCGACCCCGAATGGCGCGCCGCCCTCGCCGAGCTGGGGACCGCCCTCGACCAGTGGCGGGAGGCCGACCCGATCGCCCGCGAGGCTATCGACGCCGAGCAGGCCAGCGACGAGGACGAGGCCGCCGGCACATGGCGTGAGGAGTGGATAGGCGAGCAGCCGACCGACGATGCCCTGTTCACCATCGAGTCGCCCGTCGAGCAGGGCGCGCTATTCGCTCCCGGTTCCCGCGTCGTGTGCGCCGACGGCGTCGAGCGCACCATCGAGGACACGGTCAAGCGCACCGGCGAACCGACCCGCGTCGTCGTCGAGGGAGGCGCCGAGTGGATCGCCGGCAACTGCCAACCCGCCGAGCAGGCGCCCGACCTCCGTGTGATCGAGGGTGTTGTCGTGACGCACGCTGGTACCGCCAAGGGAAGCGCCCCGAAGGACGCTGCGAACCCGGACGTGATCGCCGCACGCGAAGCCTTGACGCCGCTTCGCCCCGCCACGCTCACCGACCGACACGACTTCTCCGAGCCCAACGACGACGAGCGCGACGTACGTGGGTACGTCATCGACCCCCGCGGACATGGCTGCGTCGCCCTTTACTGGCTCGAAGAGGGGCGCAACATCCGGCGTGACGACCCGTGGCACGGCCCGTGCCTCGACATCCTCGCCGACAAGATCAAGGCCGCCGGGTGGAAGACGGAACGCATGTTGCGATCCTCGCAGTGCGTTTTCGCCTACCGGCCCACCGAGTAACCCCCGACAGGCCCGCCCCGGTCAGGGGCGGGCCCCGTCTTACCCACAGGAGCAGCAACGTGCCCGACAACCAGACCTCCAAGCAGAGCAACGAGCCGACTGCAACGCCCCCTGATGAGCGCCCGAGGACTTCGGGGGAGATCAGCCGTCACGTGCGGCGTAACCCGTCGAAAACCGCACCTTCCCTCGGGAAGGTGTATGAGCAGATTCGCGCGGTGATGGATCAGTACGAACGAGAGTCGGCAGCCGCACGCGCCCTCGCAGGCGACCCCAACCCGACCGACGCCGACCCCCTCGAATACGTACAGGAGATCGCCGAGCACTACGCCCAGCGCGACCAGCGCCCCGGCTACGTCAACCAGCTCGCCGACGAGCTGAGCCTCGACGACGTGCGCACGCTCCGCCTCGCCGGCGAAGCCGCCCAGGCCGCCACGCCCCGTGTGATCATGCGCGAGGCCAACCGCGGCAAGCACCCGCGCCAGATCGCCGACGAAATCGGCCTCACCGAATCCCGCGTGTACGGCATCATCCGCGAAGAGCGCCGGAAGGCCGCTCGCTTCTGGATTGAGCGCGGCCTCGACAACGACGCCGCGAGCGATACTGACCCGCGCGAATCCCTCGCCCGCCTTGAGGCGGACCTCGCCAACACGCCCGAGAAGGACCGCGCGGCGGTCGAGCAGTACCTCGCCGACTTTCGTAAGGCCATCGAGGAGCGGGAAGCCAAGCAGCGCACCACCGGCGATCAGCAGTAGCAGCAGCGCGGGCCCGTACTGGCGACCTCACCGCCGTACGGGCCCGACTAACCACGATGGGAGCAAGCCCCACCGCGGCCGGCACCAACCCTACCCAGCCGCCGGGCGACCGGACGCGCGGCGCCTCGCGCGCGCCCGACCCACGACCCCGCTTGCAGGCCGTTATCAATCTGTGATCTAATTCGGGGCGTCCCCAGCGTGCCCGAAAACGGACGCACGGGGCCCCTCGCAACGCCCCGCCACCATCCCCCCGGTGGCGGGGCGTTTCGCTTGCCCAACCCGTGCAGGAGGTGACACCCCATGGCGCGCCCCATCACTGACACAGACCGCGCCGCGGTGCGCCGCCTGCATGGACAGGGCAAGGCCCGCAACGAGATCGCCCGCGCCATCGGGCGCAGCCCGTCGACCGTGTCCAAGATCGCCGCCGCCTTCGAACCGCCCCTCACCTTCGAGCGGGGGCCCGAGGTCGTCGCCGCCACCGAAGCGCGTCGCATCGACCTCGCCGCCCGCCGTGCCCAGCTCGCCGAGGCCCTGCACGTCGACGCCGAGCGTCTGCGGGCGCAGCTATGGGAGCCCACCACCTACGGGGAGTTCGCGGGCCGCGATGGTGAGTGGCACGAGGCGTACCTCGACAAGCCGAGGTTCGCTGATCAGCGCGCCATCATCGCCGCGGCCGGCACCGCCATCCAGCAGTCACTACGCCTCGCCCCGGCCGAGGGCGGCGAGGGCGCCGACCAGGTCCGATCGATGCTCGGCACGCTCGGCGAAGCGTTGGCCCGCGCCGCCGGCGACCCGGACGACGATGGAGGCGCCGACGGGGGGTGAGCGTTGCTCAACCTCGACGCGCTTCCCCTCTCCCGCAAACAGCTTCGCTCGGTCGGGCAGGCCACGGCCCGGATCAACCTGTGGCATGGGTCCGTACGGTCCGGCAAGACGATCGCGTCTCTGCTGGCATTCGTCATCGCGGTTGCTACCGCGGGCCCGTCCGGTCTGATCATCGTCTGTGGGCGCAGCCTCCAGACGATCGAGCGCAACGTGCTCGAACCCCTGCAAGACCGGGCCCTGTTCGGGCCCCTCGCCCGGCACATCGTCCACACCCGCGGCGCCACCACCGCAACGATTCTCGGGCGCACCGTCCACCTGATCGGTGCCGCCGACGCCCGCGCCGAGGGCAGGCTCCGCGGCCTGACCGCGCAGCTCGCCTACGTCGATGAGGCCACCCTGGTCCCCGAGGGTTTTTGGACGCAGCTCCTCGCACGTCTGTCCGTGCCGGGCGCGCGCCTGTACGCGACGACGAACCCGGACTCGCCGCGGCACTGGCTCAAGACGCAGTATCTCGACCGCGTCGGCGAGCTGAACCTGCGCGCGTGGCACTTCCGCCTGTCCGACAACCCGTCGTTGTCGGCCGAGTACGTCGCCGACCTCGCCGCCGAATACGTCGGTCTGTGGCGACGGCGGATGATCGACGGGGCGTGGTGCGTCGCTGAGGGCGCCATCTACGACATGTGGGACCAGGCGCGCCACGTCGTCACGGACCTGCCGGACATGCGCCGGTATCACGTCGGCATCGACTACGGCACGACGAACCCGTTCGCCGCCGTCCTGTTGGGCGAGGGAGTCGACGGCCGGCTGTACGTGGCCGCCGAGTGGCGCCATGACTCCCGCGCCACGCACCGCAGCATGACCGACGCGCAGTACAGCGCCGCCGTACGGGAATGGCTGGCCGAGTGGTCCCACCCGTCCGCCGGCCCGGACGACCAGGGCGTGACGCCGGAGTGGACGTTCATCGACCCTTCCGCAAAATCGTTTCTCACCCAGTTGTGGCAGGACGGCTACCCCGGCATCGCCCGTGCCTCGAACGAGGTCGCATCCGGCATTCGCTCTGTGTCGAGCCTGCTCGCCGCCGGCCGCCTGCTCGTACACGAGTCGTGCGAGGGCCTGCTCGACGAACTGCCTGGCTACAGCTGGGATCCGAAGGCCACCGCGCGTGGTGAGGACGCCCCCTTGAAGGTCGACGACCACTCGTGCGACGCGTTGCGGTACGTCATCCACTCGACCGCTCACGAGTGGCGCCACCTTCTCACCGCACCACCGAAGGAGGCTGCCGCCGCGTGATGACTGTCCACATGCCCGTGTCGCTCACCGTCGGCGACCACACCGGCAACCTCGGCACTCTGAGCCTCACGCCCCGCGACAACATCGGTGTCTGTATCGCCGACATGCTGCGGGCCGCCGCTGAGGCATTCGACCTCGCCGGAGACGGGAGCAGCGACGATGACGCTTCCTGAGAACGGCGCAGCGTGGCCGCCGCCGCAGCTCGCCCCGCTGTACCGCGAGATGCGCGTCGATGACGCGTGGTACTCCGGGGACCGCAAGCGCCTCGCCGACATCTACCAGCACCAGCAGAGGCGCGAGGACGGGCGGCGCCGGCTGTGGGCCCGCCACCGCCAGCAGCAGCCCGGGCAGCGCGATACCCGCCTGCATATCCCGCTCGCCGGCGACATCGCCACCACGTCCGCCGATCTCCTGTTCTCCGAACCGCCCACGTTCACTGTCGACGACGCTGGCACGCAGGATCGGCTTGCGGACCTTGTCGAGGCTGGAGGCATCGAGAACACCCTGCTTGAGGCGGCCGAGGTCGCCGCCGCCCTCGGCGGCGTGTACCTGCGCGTCACCTGGGATGCCTCCCTGGCGCCCCGGCCGCTGCTGACTGTCGTGCACGCCGACCAGGCCGCGCCCGAATTCCGCTGGGGGCAACTGACCGGCGTCACCTTCTGGCGCGAACTCGCTTCGACCGAGGCGACCGTGTGGCGCCACCTCGAACGGCATGAGCCCGGCCGCATTCTGCACGGCCTGTACGAGGGCACCGCCGACCGCCTCGGCCGCCGCGTGCCGCTCACCGAGCACCCCGAGGTCGCCGCCCTCGCCGACTCTCTCGGCCCCGAGGGCGACACGATCGAGACCGGCATCGACGAACTCACCGCCGCCTACGTCCCCAACATCAAGCCCAACCGGCGCCACCGCAGGAGCCCGTTCGGCCGCTCCGACTACGCCGCCCCGCTTCATGACCTCATGGACGCGCTTGACGAGACGTGGTCGAGCTGGCTGCGCGACATCCGGCTCGCCCGCGCGCGGCTGATCGTCCCCGACGGATACCTGCGCGACCACGGCCCCGGGCGCGGCGCGAGCTTCGACGACGACCGGGAAATCTGGCAAGCCCTGTCGATCCCGCCGACCGAGGGCGGGTCGGGGATCACCTTGTCGCAGTTCGCGATCAGGGTCACCGAACACCAGTCGACGGCCGACTCGCTCGTGCAGCAGGCCGTACGGTCCGCCGGGTACTCCGCCCAGTCGTTCGGGCTCGGCGACCAGGGCGGCGCCGTCACCGCGACCGAGGTCAACGCCCGCGAGCGACGGTCGATGATCACGCGTGACAAGAAGTCGCGCTACTGGCGCCCCGCGCTCGCGCACATCCTGTTCGTCATGCTGCGCCTCGACCGTGCGCTGTTCACTCCGAGTCTCGTGGTCGACCGGCCCCGCATCGTGTTCGGGGACGCTGTCAGCGAGGACCCGCAATCGGTCGCACAGACGCTCTCCCTGCTCCAGCAGGCGCAGGCCGTCAGCACCGACACCAAGGTACGCGCGCTGCATCCGGACTGGGACGACACCGCCGTTGCCGAAGAGGTTGCCCGCATCCATGCGGAGACCGGGCAGGCCGCCCCCGACCCTGTCGGAGCGTTTCCGCTCGCCGCCTGATCGGGGGTGCACATGCCCGTGTCCCCCGACCAGGTCGAATACCTCGCCGCGGTGACCGCGGACCTGTACGCCGGTGTCGAGCGGCAGCTGCTCGAACTGTGTGCGCGGCAGCTCGCCGCAGGGCTGGACGCGCCCGGGTGGGCCGTCGCCAAACTCGCCGCCCTGTCGCCCTTGCGGCGCGCGGCCGACGTGCTGCTTGGCGCCCTCGCCGGGACCGTCGACACCGAGGTACGGCACGCCGTGGCTGAGGCGTACGACGCCGGCCGCGCCTCCGCCCTCGAAGAACTCGACGCCTTGCCGGATGAGGATCGGCGGACGGTGGCCGAGCGGACCCCGCACGCGCGGGCCGTCGACCGCCTCGCCGCCGAGACCATCGACACCGTCACCTCGACCCACCGCGGCATTCTGCGGGCCGTCGAGGATGGGTATCGGCAGGTTGTTGCCGAGGTCACCGCGGCGCCCCTGCTCGGCACCGAGACGCGCCGCCAGGCCACGCAGCAGGCCATGCAGCGGTTCGCCGACCGGGGGATCTCCTCGTTCCGGGACCGGGCCGGGCGCCGCTGGTCACTGACCGCGTACGCCGAAATGGCGGTGCGCACCAGCGTTGCGCGGGCCGCGACCGAGGCGCACATGACCACCCTCGCCGACGCGGGCATAGACCTGGTGATCGTCTCCAACTCGCCGCGTGAGTGTCCGCTGTGCCGCCCGTGGGAGCGCCGCATCCTGTCCATTGGCGGGCCGGACGGGGCCCGTACGGTCGAGGTCGAGCACGCCCTCGACGACGGCCGCATGATCCGTGTGGACGTGGCCGGGTCGCTCGACGAGGCCCGCCGCGCCGGACTTCAGCACCCCAACTGCCGCCACAGCGTCTCCTCTTACACCCCTGGTCTGACGCGCGTTGAGGAGCCGGAGCCGGACCCGGCCGGGTATGAGGCTGGACAGCGGCAGCGGGCAATCGAGCGGCACATCCGCCGGCACAAGAACCGCGCCGCCGCCGCGACCACGCCCGAGGCCAAACGCGCCGCCGAGGCCAAAGTCAGGCAGTGGCAAGGCGCCATGCGCGACCACCTCGCCGCACACCCGGACCTCCGCCGTCTGCGCCACCGGGAACAGCCCGGCGCCTCGAACCTGCCCGCCAGGACCAAGACCGCGCCGGACGACTTCATGCAGGCCGCCCGCGTGCGCGCCGGTGACGACGGCACGCTGCGGGAGATGTCCGACGACCAGCTCGGCGCCGCCATGCGGCCCGGCGTGCTCGACGACCGCGCCCGCGACCGAATCGCCACGGAGGCGGACCGCCGCGACCGCGAGGCCCTGCTCGACCGCGTACGGACCGGCGATCTGTCGGCGGTTGCCGACGACGACCTCGCCGAAGCGATGCGCCACGGGAGGGCCGGCGACCTCGCCCGGATCGCCGCCGAATTCGACCGGCGGTACCCGCCCGAGCCCCTGCCCGCGCCCGCGCGCAGCGGCGACGCCGTCGAGGACCTGATCGCCGACCGCGCCGCCCTCGACGACCTGCTCGCCCCCGCCCCCGATCCGGACGGGTGGGCGGCCCTCGCCGATGACGACACCTGGGCCGCACTGGTCGAGCAGGAGCGCGCCGCCCAGCGGACCACGCGCGCGGCACGCCACGCTCCGACGGACGAGCCGGAGCAGGTCCCGCGCGTCACGCGCCGGGTCGCACGGCAGATGTACGACGAGTACGTAATGCGCCAGTACCTCGCGGCCGAGGAAGACCTACGCGGCGTACTGCTCAACAAGCAGGCTGAGCAGGCCGGCCACGATCCCGTGTCGCTGTTCTCCGGGCCCGCGCGCATCGCGCACGCCCGCGCCTCCGACGAGCTGCGGGCATGGTGGGCGGAGCACGGCCGGCTGACACAAGCTGAGTTCATCGAGTCCGTGACCGGTGAACGGCAGCGATGGGCCGAGGGCGCCCGTAAGAACGAGTCGGACCACCAAAACAAGAGGTGAGCATGGGAACGCGCGAGCAGGTCATCCGGGCCGTCACCGCCGGGGCCGAGGCCCGACGCCGCGGCGACCGGCCGTCCACCTGCCCGTACCCGCGTGACTCCCTGCTGCGCTCCGCGTGGATTCGCGGATACACCCGCGCCGCGCCACCCGCGCCCGGCCGCGAAGACGACCAGTAGCACCACCCACCGACACACCCCGGGGCCCGCCAGGCGCGGGCCCCTTTCGTATGCCCGCACGCCCGCCCGGCGCGGGCCCAGCACCAGGAGCACCACGCATGAGCGAGACCGGCACCGCCAGCGGACAGCAGGGCGCGCCCAGCGCCGACGCCGGGGGCACCCCGCCCGCGGCACCGCCGAACAGCCCTCCGACCGCGCCGGCCGACAACGCCCCCACGGCCCCGGCCGCCGACCCGGCCGCCGAGCAGCGCGTGAGCGCCGCCGAGCAGGCAGCCCAGCAGGCCGCCACCGAGCGCGACGACCTGCTCGCCGCTCTGCGCAAGGTCCTCGACCCGGAGGGCGCCGACGGCGAAGCCGACCCGGCACGTCTGGCCGAGCAGGCCGCCGCCGAGCGCGACCAGGCCCGCGCCGAGGCGCGGCAGCTCCGTGTCGAGCTGGCCGCGCACCAGGCCGCGCACACCGCCGGCGCCGACCCCGCCCGCCTGCTCGACTCCCGCACCGTCGCGCAGCAGCTCGCCGACCTCGACCCCGACGACAAGGCTTTCGGCGACAAGCTCGCCGAGGTGATCAAGACCGCCGTTGAAGCCGCCCCGCACCTGCGCGCCGCCGCTCCCGGTCCGGCCAAGGGCGGCGCCGACTTCACCGGCACCACGCCCGAGCGTCGGCCCGCCACCCTGCATGACGCCATCGCCGCCCGCCTCGGCGGCTGAACCACTGGAGACACCCGCCCATGGCTATCACCCTCGCCGACGCCAAGCTGAACACGCAGGACGACATCGACCTCATGGTGATTGATGAGTTCCGCAAGTCGAGTTGGCTGCTCGACAACCTGACCTTCGATGATGTCGTGAACCCCGCCGGGGGCGGCGCGACGCTCACCTACGGATACACCCGACTCGTCACTGAGCGCGGCGCCGCCTTCCGCCCGCTGAACTCGGAGTACAGCACCGAGCAGGCCAAGCGGACCCGCGCGAGCGTCGACCTTGCGGTACTTGGCGGCGCGTTCGAGATCGACCGCGTCCTGTCCAACCTCGGCCCCGCCGCCACCGCGGAAACCACCTTCCAGATGAACCAGACGATCAAGAGCGCGCGGGCGTTCTTCTCCGACCAGGTCATCAACGGCACCCGCAACACAGCGACCGCCACAGGATTCGAGGGCCTTTCCAAGATCCTCACCGGGTCCGCCACCGAATACAAGCCGGCCGCCGACTGGTCGACCCCCGCCGACCAGGCCGCCGCACACAACGCCCTCGACTCCCTCGACGAATTCCTCGGCCTGCTGGACGACACCCCGAGCGCGCTGCTCGGCAACAAGAAGACCATCGCCCGCGTACGCAGCCTCGCCCGCCGGGCCGGCTACTACACCCGCAGCGAGAACGCGTTCGGGCAGACCGTCGAGGCGTACAACGGCATCCCGTTTGTGGACCTGGGCGCCAAGGCTGGCAGCGCCGACCCCGTGATCGGCATCGACGCCAAGACCGGCACCACCGACCTGTACGCCGTCCGCCTCGGCCTCGACGGTTTCCACGGTGTCTCGACCGTCGGCAGCAACCTGGTACGGCAGTGGCTCCCGGACTTCGCCACCGCCGGCGCCGTCAAGAAGGGCGAGGTGGAACTCGGTCCGGTTGCCGTCGCGCTCAAGGCGACGAAGGCCGCCGCTGTGTGGCGCGGCATCAAGGTCAACCAGGGCACCGGCACCGGCGGGGCGTAACGTTCATGCGCCGCCCCTACGCCACGCCCGAACAGCTCGCCGCGTGGACCGGGACCGCTGCACCGGACGACGCCGAGCGGCTGCTCGCCCGCGCGTCCGAGGACATCGATTCGGCCCTGCTGACCGCCGTGTATCCGGTCGACGCGGACGGCGACCCCACCGACCCGACGACCGCCGAAGTCCTCGCCCGCGCCACCTGCGCACAGGTCGAATACTGGGCCTCCGCTGGCACCGACGGCACCGGCGCAGGCGATCACTGGGACTCCGTATCGATCGGGCCCGTCAGCCTGTCGGGGCGCACCGCGCGCCCGCCGGCCGCGACCGGGGTGGAGTTGGCGCCGCGCGCCGACCGCATCCTGCGCCGCGCCGGACTGACCCCGGGCCGGGTGATCGCGTGGTGACCCGCGTGCCCGAGGTACTGCTGCGCCACCGCATCACGGTCGAGCCGTACGCGGGGGAGAGCGCCTACGGGCCCCAGTACCGCCACGCCATCCCGAACGTGCCCGCGATGATCGACGAGACGGCCCGCATGGTGCGAGCCCCGGACGGTCGGCAGGTCACCGCCTCGGCAACGATCGTCGCCGGCCCCCTGCTCGACTGCCCGCCCGGCAGCCGCATCACGCTCCCCGACGGGCGCACCACCACCGCGATCACCACCGCCCACCACACCGCGCCCGGTCTGCCGGTGCCCGCCTGCACGGAGGTGACCTGCGAATGAGCGGACCGCGCGCCGAACTGAACTGGAACGGGGCCGCCGTCAGCGAGGCACTGCGGCAGGCCGCCACCCGCGGCGCCCTGCTCGGCGCCGAACACGTCCTCCAGCTCAGCCGCCAGCTGGTGCCGATCGAGGAGGGCACCCTCGAACGAAGCGGCGCGACCAGTGTGGACGCGCGCCGCCGTACGGCCGCGGTGTCGTACGACACCCCGTACGCCCGCCGCGTGCACGAGGACATGACCGCCCGGCACGACCCCGGCCGCACCGCCAAGTACCTCGAACGCGTCCTGCCGGGCTCGACCGACACCGTGCAGGCGTTGATCGCCGCACAGGTCCGGCGGGCGCTGCGCTGATGTCCTACACCGTCGACCTGCTCGACGGTCTCGCCCGCCTGCTCGACACCGCAGGCGTCGGCACCTACCGGCCCGACGGCGTGTACGCGGCCGGCGAGACCGCCATCACCATTGCCGCCACTCCTCCCGTGCCCGACCGGGTCATCTGCCTGTCCGCGTACCCGGTCGAGGAGTCCGCGGCCCTGACCGACACCACCACCGGCATACAGGTGCGCACCCGCGCCGGGCCGGACCCGCGCGAAGTCGACGCCCTCGACGACCAGGTGCTCGACGTGCTGCACGGCTCCGGCCCCCACCACTGGGGCGCGGCATGGGTGCAGCTCATCTACCGCAACTCGGCCGCCCCGATCGGCGCCGACGGCTCCGGGCGCGCGGAGCGCAGCAGCAACTACTACGCCCGCGCCCACCGCGCGGCCCGACATCTGGAATAGGAGGCGCCAGTGAGCACCCCGACGCCGCCGGCCGAGACGATCACCGCGCTTGCGCGCCGGTACCGGTGCGAGATCGACATGAGCACGGACGGCACCACCCCCGCTTGGACGCTGCTACCCGGCATCACCGAGTTCGCGCCGAAGATCGAACCCACACAGCAGGAGTCGACGACGTACGACGCCGAGGGGTGGGTCGAGCAGACCGTGACCATGCTCGCCTGGTCGATCGAGACGACCATCGCGCACCGCGCCCACCCGACCACCGGCGTTTTCAACGCCGTGCAGGAACGTTTGCGCAAGGCATCGATGGCGTTCGGTGCTGGCTCGTATGTGCGGGTGCGGTACTACGACCGCAACGGCGCCCCGGACGCCTACCAGGGCACGGCCCTGGTCACCTGGGAGCCGGACGGCGGCGGCGCCGACGAACTCGACACCGTCAAGATCACACTCACCGGGTCGGGCCCGCTGACCGAGATCACCAACCCCGCCGCTGGAACCGGCAAGACGCTGACCCCTGAGAAGGGGGCCGCGTAATGGCGTTCAAGGAACTCGGCGAACTCCTCGACGAGACCCTGCAACTCCCCGTCGCAGGCACCGTCTACACCGTGCCCGCCCCGTCCGCCGAGGTCGGCCTGCGGGTGCAGGCGATCATCAACGCGGCGGCGGTCGCCGCCGACGGCGGACGCGTCGACGAGCAGGTACTCGGCGACGCGGCCGAGCGCGACCTGTTCCGCGACGTGCTCGGCACCGCGCACGGTCAGATGGTGGCCGACGGCGTGCCGTGGCCCGCCCTCAAACACTCGGCGATCACGGCCATGGTGTGGATCGCGCAGGACAAGGCCGCCGCCGAAGCGTTCTGGAACTCCGGCGGCGACCCAAACCGCTTGGCCCCGAATCGGGCGGAGCGTCGGGCCCGGTCGGGCGCGGCGAAGTCGACCCCGAATCGGGGCTCTACGAGTGGTACGAGTGGCCCGAAGGCCAGGCCCCGCCCCGCGGGCAAGGGCCGCGCGCCGCGCTGACGTGGCGCCGCATCCTCGACGAGTGGCCGCTCGTCGAGGCGGACCTGCACGAGGTCTACGGCATCGACCTGGGCGCCCCCGGCATCCTGCGGGCCCGTTCCTGGCGCTGGCTGCGCCTGCGCATCCTCGGCCTGCTCTCCGCTGAATCGCGGCTGGCCCGAACGCTCGCCCCCTCGCAAGACGCTCCCGCACCGGGAGGCACGACCCCCCGGAGGTGAGCGCCCGTGGCTCTCATGGTCGGCGAACTCGCCGCAACCATCCGGGTCGATGACAGCGGGGCCCGTGCGGGTATCCGCCGCGCCGAGGCCGCCATGCGCGCCGGCGGCGACCGCATGGCCGCCGACGCGGGCAGCAGCGGGCAGCAGGCCGGCCGCCAGCTCGGCGACGGCGTCGCCGACGGGGCCGAGCGCGGCGGAGGCCGCGCGGCAAGCAAGGTCGGCGAGGCCCTGAAGAAGGGGATCGCCGCCGCGGCGATCGGCGCCACCATCGGTGGCGCGCTGATCGCGGGTATCGGCTCGGCCCTCGAACAGGGCAAGATCCCTGGTCAGCTTCAGGCGCAGCTCGGCACCACCGGGCCCGTGGCCGCCAAGTACGGCAAGGTCGCCGGCGATCTGTACGCGGGCGCGGTCGTCGACTCAGTGCAGGACGGCGCCGAGATCATCAAGGGCATCGCCAGGAATGGCCTGCTGCCGCCGGAGGCGACACAGGCACAGGTCCAGACGATGGGCCGACGGGTGGCGGACACCGCCGCCGTCATGGGCGAGGACGTTTCCAAGGTCTCTCGTGCCGTCGGCACGATGATGAAAAACGGCCTCGCCAAATCGGCGGATGAGGCCATGGACGTTCTTGTCAAGGGCGCCCAGAACGGCATCGATACCGCCGAGGATCTGCTCGACACATTCAGTGAGTATCCAACCGAATTCCGGCAGCTTGGCCTCGACGCGAAAACGTCCATGGGCCTGCTTCAGCAGGGACTCAAGGGCGGCGCGCGCGATGCCGACGTAGTCGCCGACGCGCTGAAAGAGTTCACTCTGCAAGCGCAGGGGATGAACGACGCCACGAAAAAGGCGTATGCGGATCTTGGCCTGTCCGGCGAGAAGATGCAGGCTGTTTTCCAGAAGGGCGGACCGGCCGCCGGGAAAGCCTTCGAGCAGGTCATCACGAAACTGCGGGCCGTCAAAGACCCAGCGAAGAAAAGCGAGATCGCCCTCGGACTGTTCGGTACGAAGTTCGAGGACATGCAGCAGGCGATTTACGCCCTCGATCCTGCGCACGCGGTGCAGGCCCTCGGCAAGGTCAAGGGCGCCACCGACGCGGCCGGCAACGCGATGCGCGACAACGCCGCCACCAAGATTGAGAAGTTCAAGCGGTCGTTGACGCAGGGTGCCGTCGAGGTGATCGGCACGTACGTGGTCCCGGCGTTGATCAAGTTGGGTCAGTGGGTGCTCTCGCTCGGCTCCAAGTGGGACACCGTCACGGGTTTCGTATCCCGCAACTCAACCGCCCTGACGATCGCGGCGAGCGTGATTACGCTCCTGATGCTGCCCACCCTGGTCAGCCTCGGCGTACAGGCCACCACGACCGGCGCGGCCGTGGTCGCGAGCTGGGCCACGCAGAGCGCCGCCGCGGTAACCGGCGCGGCGCGGTTCGTCGCCTCGAACGCTATGACGTTGGCCGGGTGGGCGGCGCAGGGTGCCGCCGCCACGGTCAACGCCGCGCGCGTGGTGGCCGGTTGGGTGCTCATGGGCGCGCAGTCCATGATCCAGGGCGCCCGGATGGCCGCGGCGTGGCTGCTGGCCATGGGCCCGATACCGCTGATCATCGCGGCAGTTGTCGGCCTGGTCGCGCTGATCGTCTCCAACTGGGATTCCATCAAGGCGAAGACGGCTGCCGTCTGGGACTGGATTTGGGAGAAGATCAAGGCCGTTGGTCAATTCCTGATCGACCTGTTCCTGAACTTCACCCTCGTCGGCATCATCATCAAGCACTGGGATTCCATCAAGGCCGGAACTCAGCGCGTGTGGACGGCCATCGTCGATTGGGTCAAGGCCCTGCCGGGCCGCATCGTCGATTTCTTCCTGAACTGGACTCTCGTTGGGCTGATCATTAAGCACTGGAGTTCCATCAAGGAGGGCACGAAGCGCAAGGCCGGGGAAATGCTCGATTTCGTACGCGGACTGCCGGGCCGGATCGTCGGGTTCTTCGGCGACTTCGGATCGATGCTCTACGACAAGGGCCTCGACCTGATCCGCGGCCTGTGGAACGGCATTCGCAACATGGGCCCGTGGCTGGCACGCAAACTGACGAGCTGGGCCAAGGACATGATCCCCGGGCCGATCGCCCGCGCGCTGGGCATCCACTCGCCCTCGCGCCTGATGCGCGACAAGATCGGCAAGTTCATTCCGGCCGGTGTCGTCGAGGGCATCAAGGCAGGCGCCCCCGCCATCGACCGCACCATGCGCAATCTCGTGAGTGTTCCGCCCGCGCCGCAGTTCGCCGCCGCCGGCGGACCGTCGTACGGCCCGGGTTTCGGCGGGGGCATGGCGCCCGCGGTGCACATCGAGAACTGGCACGCCGGATCGGCGTCCGCTGATCAGACGGCCGCGGCGCTGGCCTGGCACGCCAAGGGCAGGGGGTGACATGGCCGGCGACCTGGTCACCCTGCCTGGCCACATCCAGTACGGCGACCTGTTGCTCGGCCCCGGCACCGCCGTGCGCTGGAAGTCCCTCACAGGCTGGATCGATACGCCCGGCCTCGATTCGGGCACCGTTGCCCGCTCGGACGGGCACGGCGCCTATCCGGGGCCGCTGTATGCACAGCCGCGCACAATCACGGTGGATGGGCTGGTGATCCGTACGGCGCCTGGCGCAATGTCGGCCGCCGTACGGACCCTGTCCGCACACCTCGCACTCCGCGACGACGAACTGCCGCTCGTGATCCGCCTCGACGACGCTCCGCCGCTGATGTGCTGGGCCCGGTGCCTGCGCCGCTCCATCCCCGTCGACACCGGGTACCGCATCGGCGCGAGCATCGGCGGCGCGATCCAGTTCGAGGCCACCGACCCGCGCCTCTACTCCCTCACCGAGCAGCGCATCGAGACCCGCCTGCCCGCCCCCGAACCCGGTCTCGACTGGCACCTCGACCCGGGCCCCGAACACCTCGACTGGAACACGGTTCCCAGCCCCGAGGGCGTCGACTTCGGCGCCCCGGGCTCGACCGGTGCCCTGATCGCCGTCAACGAGGGGGACACCGACACACACCCCGTGATCGTCTTCCGGGGCCCGGTCGCCCGGCCGAGCCTGACGAATCTGCGCACGGGCGAGGCGGTCGAGTACGACATCGACCTCGCCCCCGACGACGTGCTGCACGTCGACACCAACGCCGGCACCGTCACCCTCAACGGCGGCGCCTCGCGCCTGCACACCGCGACCGCCCGCTCGGTCCCGGAGCAGGCATTCACCCTCGCCCCCGGTGTCGCACAGCTTGCGTTCCGGGCCGCGCCCGGATCATCCGACCCCCGCGCGAGCGTCACCGTGCGCTACCGCTCGGCCTACTGGTAAGGAGAAACCGCCCGTGACCGTGCGCGCCGCCTGGCTGCTGCCCCTTGGGCAGACCCGACAGGACACCCGCACCGCGCCCGTGGGGACCATGGCGCCGGAGGACGAAATGACCTCGCGCGCCGGTGTGATCGCCGGAGGGCAGCCGTTCGCCGCCGTCGGTGTGAGCGCCATGCAGGTGCAGATCGGTGTCGGCCGCGCCGTGGTGCAGGGCACCGCCGCGCAGGGCGCCTATCCGGTCGCCGTGACGGCCCCGGAGACGCTGACGGTCGCGGACGGCGACGCGCAGTACGGCCGTATCGACACCGTCGTGCTCCGCATCCTCGACGGGCTGTACGACACCAGCGAGCAGACCCTCGCCACGGTCGAGATCATCCAGGGCGACCGCTCCGACACCCCCACGCCGCCGACCCTGCCGCCCGCCTGCCTCGCCTTGTGGGACATCACGGTTCCGGCGGGAACGTCCGCCGGCGTCGGCGGGATCAACTGGGCGTCTGCGCTGACCGACCGGCGCCGCTACACCGCGGCGTACGGCGGGATCATCCCCCGCGGCGGGCCCGCGTCCTACCCCGGGGCCTACGACGGGCAGTACCGTGACACGGGCACCGGACTGGAACGCTGGTCCGCCGCGGCGTCCGCGTGGCAGCCGTACCCGGCTGATACCGGCTGGATCGATCTCCCGCTGCCCACCGGCTATCAGCGGTTCTCCAGCAATGCGTACCCCTTCCAGATCAGGAAGTGCGGCACGCAGGTCCACCTCCGCGGGCGCATCCTACGCACCGCCGGACTCATCCCCGCCGACGGGCAACCCCTACCGGGCCTGACCCTGCCCCAGACGTACTGGCCCACGCAGTCCCCCACCTCGTACGCCGAGGTGTCGTTCGGATGCGAGGTCAGTGCGACCTCTCCGGCCGGCACCGTCCGCGGCGAGATCAGCGGCCGAGGCAAGATCACCGCCGCTTTCCAGCGTGCAACCAGTTCTTGGCTGGCGTTCGGCTGCTCCTGGTGGACCGACTGACCCATGTGACAGGGGGTGGCCGTGTCCGCCCCCATGTATCGGGCCCTGTTCTGCGACCTGCGCACCGACCAGATCATCGACGCCCTGCCCATACAGGGCGTGTCCCTTGATGACTGGATCGGCAAGAGCGGGTCGCTCGGCGCCACCATCCCCATACCTAACGCCGCTCTTGCGGGCCGTGTGCGGCGCGCGGTGACGCCCGGCCGTACGGCCGTGTGGGTCGAGCGGGGCCGCGAGATCTGGTGGGGCGGCATCCTGTGGACCGCCAACGTGTCCAGCAGCAACCGCGGGTTTCTGTCCATGCAGATTCAGGCCGCCACGTGGGATTCGTACCTCGATCACCGGCTGCTGTACGACACGATGACCGCGGCCGGGGTCGATCAGTTCGACATCGCGCGGCAGCTGGTCGACTACGCGCAGCAGGCCGCCGGCGGAGACATCGGCATTGAGTACGACACGCACACCTCCGGGATGCTGCGCGACCGCACGTACAGCCGGTACGACCTGCCCACGATCCGCGATCTGCTCGCCAAGCTGGGCGCGGTCGAGGGTGGGTTTGAGTGGCGCATCGCGTCGTACCGCGATCCGGAGTCCGGCCGGCGCGTCAAGCGCCTGCGGTTGGGGGCCCCGACGCTGCGCAGTGGTACGGCCGACATCGTCCTCGACCACCCGGGCCCGGTTCTGACCTACTCGTGGCCGGTGGACGCGACCGGGCAGGCGAACGTCTGGCAGTCGCGCGGCGCGTCCGACAACAGCAACCAGGCCGTCGACTCCGTACCCATGCTGTCGCAGCTCCTGGTCGCCGAGGATGACATCGCGGCCGGCTGGCCGCGGCTGGACGGGAGCAGCGATCACTCGACCGTCGAGCAGCAGGCCACGCTCGACGCGCACGCCCGTGCGGACTGGGCCGCCGCCCGCCGACCGCTCACCATTCCTGAGATCACCGTGCGCGTGACCGACGCGATTTCGCCCGCACTGCTCGGCGCCGCTGTGAGGTTGCGCATCCGCGATCTGTGGTTCCCCGACGGGCTCGACGCGCGGTACCGCGTCGTCGGCATCGCGATCACTCCGCCCTCCCGCGGCACCCCCGAGACCGCCAAGCTCTATCTGGAGACCGCCTGATGGCTGCCATCCCCCTCGACCTGCTCGACCGCATTCGCAACCTCGAACGGCAGGTGCGGGAACTGTCCGGCCGAGCGCAGACACGGCCCGCGCTGAACACGATCAACCACGGCACCGTGACGATCGGCGAGGGCGGACAACTGCGGGTCAAGGCCCCCAGTGGGCACACCACTTTCGGCACCGGGCAGGGCCCGCGAGGAGACTGGTACGTGCTGCTGGCCCGCGAGGATGGCACCCCCGCCGTACAGGTCGGCAACAACAACTTCGACGGGGACGACATCCGGCAAATGATCCGGCTGTGGTCGCGCGGCGGCGACGTGCTCGTGATGGACGACTACTACGCCGACGGCTACCTCGGCCGCCCGTGGGTGCCCATCCCCATGTCCCCGGCCGCCCTGGTCACCGGGTCCGAATGGCGCACCACACACGCCGGGCGGTTCCAAGCCCAACACGCCGTACTCACCGCGTCCTGGTCGGTCTACGCGCCGAGCGGCACGACCGCGGAGGCGCGCCTGATGATCAACCACGGTGGGGAGCTGTCGCAGCTCGGCGAGGCGATCACGTCCAGCGGCAAAGAAGTCTTCACCACCCAACGGTTCACCCCCAGCGATCACCGGCTGAAGCACACCGAGGCCGCCGGCCTTGTTCTTCAGGCTCGCCGCGCCAGCGGCACCGGGACCGGTGAGGCGTGGTGCCAAGGCATCTGGGGCGTGAACACCACCACCGCCAACGAAGCGAACTAGGAGCGCCCTTTTCGTGCTGCCCGAGAACATCCCCGTCGTCACCGTGACCGGCCGTTTCCTCTCCCCCGACGGGCAACCCCTGTCCGGATCCGTCACCTTCCGCGCCCCCGGGCAGGTGACCTTTCCTGAGTCCGACGTGATCCTCGGCGGGCCGGTCGTGGCGACGCTCGACGCGCAGGGCCGCATCACCGCGCGCCTGCCCGCGACCGATGCCCCGCACATGGACCCGTCCGGCTGGTCGTACACCGTCGCCGAACAGCTCGCCGGAATCCCCAACGGCCGCAGCTATCAGGTCCTCTTGCCCGCGGAGACACCGCAGGTCGACCTCGCCGACATCGCGCCCACCGACCCCAGCAAGCCCAACTACGTCGCCGTACGCGGCAAGAGCGCCTACGAGGTGGCCCTCGCGAACGGCTTCTCCGGCACCGTCGCCGACTGGCTCGCTTCCCTGGTCGGACCGCGCGGGCCGGAGGGTGCGACCGGCCCACGCGGCGAACAGGGCCCCCGCGGCGACCGCGGCGAGCAGGGCCCGCCCGGAGCCGACGGAGCACCGGGCAAGGACGGCGCCCCCGGCGTCGTCCAGTCCGTCAACGGCCACCGCGCGGCCGAGGTCACCCTCGACGCCGCCGACGTGCACGCCGTCCCGGACACCGCGCCGGGCGCACCGGGCGGCGTCGCGCAGCTCGACGCCGACGGACGCGTACCCGCCGCCCAGCTCCCCCCGATCACCGCGGGCGGCGTGATGTCCGTGAACGGCGACAAGGGGCCCGACGTGCAGCTCGACGCCGCGCGCGTCGGAGCGATCCCCGCCGCCGCGGCCGGCACTGCCGGAGGCGTCGCGACCCTCGACGGGGCCGGCGATGTGCCGACCGCGCAGCTGCCGCCGTACCTCGCCGGGACGTGGGGGCCGGCCGACTACGGCCTCGCCGCGTGGGCGTACGACCTCGCGCCGTCCTCCCCGACCCCGGGGGATGCGCCCTCGCAGGCCGGACGCCTGTACCTGGTCGGCGTGCCGCTCCGCCAGGCCGCCAAGATCAGCCGCGTTGCCTGCCACACCATGGGGTTCAACAAGCCCAGCAGCGGCGTCACAGCGGCGTACATGGGCATCTACGACACCGCCCTCAACCGGATAGCCACTACCGCGAACCTAGCCTCGACGTGGGTCGAGGAACACCGCATCGGCGGATCGCTCACCCCCTACAACCTCACGGCCCCGGTGCAGCTCGACGCGGGCGGGTACTACGTCGCGATCCTGATCAAGGGCAGCGGCACCAGCGTGCCGTACCTCGCCGCCGCCAACTGGGCCCCCAGCACCGGCACCGTGTCCGGCCCGCGGCAGGTCACGACCAGCGGCGTCTACCGCTGGCTCCAGACCTCCAGCACCACCCTTACGAGCCTGCCCGCCACGCTCCGCCTCGCCGACATGGCCGAGGCGAACACGTGCTACTGGGCCGCCCTCGGCTAACCCCGCCCCGCTTCGCACCACCACGCCCCGGCGCACCGCGCCGGGGCTTTCGTGTGCCCGCAGAAAGGTTTCCCCCTCTTGTCCTACGCACGTCGCGTCATCACTACCGCCCGCGCCGAGGTCGGCACCCATGAGGGCCGCTCCGGCGGGCGCTGGAACAACGTCCAGAAGTACAGCCCTTCCGTACCAGGGCTGGAGTGGTCGCAGGGTCAGCCGTGGTGCTCGACCTTCGTTTCGTGGGTCTTCCGGCAGGCCGGATGCGCCCACCTTGCCCCGGTCACCGCGTCCTGTGCGGTCGGCGTCGACTGGTTCCGCCGCCGCGGTCGGTTCACCGAGTACCCCGTGATCGCCGGACCCGTGTACTTCGGGCCCGGCGGCGGTAGCCACGTCGGTATCTGCATCGCGTACACCGATTCGACGATCACCACCGTGGAAGCCAATACGAACGCGAACGGCAGCTCGGAAGGCGACGGGGTGTACCTGAAGTCCCGCCCGCGCAAGTCGAGTTACGTCTACGGGTACGGCATCCCGGACTACCCCGAGGGTGTCGTGCTGGCCGATCCGGCATGGAAGGGCCGCCGCGGCGTGACATTCTTCGGTCACCAGGCGTCCGCCGACGACCTGCCCGCCGGCAACGACCGTCCGGCCCCTACCGAGTACGAGCCGTTCCCGGGCGCCGACTGGTTCAAGCGGTCGCCCCGCTCCCCGATCGTGACCGCGATGGGCCGCCGCCTGGTCGAAGAAGGCTGCTCGGCGTACTCCGACGGGCCCGGCCCGCAGTGGACCAACGCTGATCGCGAGTCGTTCCGCAAGTGGCAGAAGCGCCTCGGCGACGCCCCGCAGTACTGCGACGGGTGGCCCGGCCGCCGTCAGTGGGACGCCCTAAAGGTCCCCAAGGTCTGACCCTCACCCCACCCGTACAGGCCCGCGCCGCCGCGCGGGCCCGCCCACCTTCCCCGAGAGGACCCCTCTTGTCCCCCGAGAACAAGCGCACCACCCGCACGATCCTCCAGACGATCATTGCGTTCGCCCTGGCCCTGCCCGCAATCATCGACGCATCCGGCATCCCCGACACGCTGCCGTGGGTGGCCGGCGCCCTCGCCGTCGCCGGTGGCCTCACGCGCGTGATGGCCCTGCCGCAGGTCGAGGCCCAGCTCGACCGCGTCGGCCTCGGCCTGGTCGACGACCAGGACCCGGCCCGTAAGGACGGGGGCGGCGTGTGACCGACCCCGACGCGCCCGCGGTCGCCCTCGAACTGGAACGGCTCCGCGGCACGATCGAGACGCGGTTCGCCCACGTCGACGGGGCTCTGTCCCTGCTCGTACAGCGGTCCGACCAGACCGACCGGGCCCTCGCCGACCTCGACAAGCGCCTCGACGCCGTCGAGGGCCGCCGGTGGCCCCT
Source organism: Streptomyces albofaciens JCM 4342 (assembly GCF_008634025.1). Lineage (NCBI taxonomy): Bacteria > Bacillati > Actinomycetota > Actinomycetes > Kitasatosporales > Streptomycetaceae > Streptomyces > Streptomyces albofaciens. The sequence continues at coordinate 58,133 of NZ_PDCM01000001.1, forward strand.
GCCCAGCATCGCTGCCCTGGTCGCCACCGTCAGCGTTCTGGTCACCCTGTGGCAGGCCACCGCCACCCGCTGACTCCGCGCCCGAGCCGACGCGCGCAAGCGCCGCGCACGCGCTCCGCGAGCCGTCACGCCCGCGTACTGCACACCCACCCTTGCGAGGTATCCACACGCGGCCCAGGCAACGTCAGCATCTAACGGAACACGCAAAGTGGCGTGGCTGACGGAAGGAGCGTGACCATGCCGGACATTCACGAAGAGATCGAGTACGAGAAGCCCGAACTGGCGGAAGTTGGCGACTTCACAGAACTGACGCGCGGGTTCGTCGGTAACAGCTACGACAACTTCGGCGGGATGTTCCTGAACTTCTGATCAACTTCACGCCCCCGCTCCGGCCATGCGCCGGAGCGGGGGCGCTCTTTGCGTTCCCAGACATGCGGCGGGCCCGCCGACTTGTGGCCGGCGGGCCCGTCAGAGGGGGTTTCATCACCTCGCGGGTATGCCTGTTCGGCTACCGGCGAGGGGGGCACACTCGCTCCCCTCTCCGCCGCTGTCCACCCGCCGCCGCGTTGGGAAGGCATGGGACGAGCGGACGCGGTGGCGTGTGGGCGGCCGGTCCCGGCCGCGGCGTGGTTCGTCGTCCACGTCGATGAAGATCCGCACGGGTCCGTCGTACGCGCTGCAATGGCAGGTGTAGAGGTACCCGCGCCGATCAGGCGGCGGGGGCGTGACGCCGCGCAGTGGGGCCGGCCACGTTGCCCAGTGGATGAGCAGGACAGCCGCCGCGCAGCACACGCCGATGATGAACAGGCCCCAGACCAGGTGTGTGCCATTCACGGCCGTATCACCTGGTGCACCGACGGGTCGAAGATGGTCTGTCCGAGCACTTCGGCGAGTTCTTGCAGCAGCTCGACCGCGCGCTCGACGCTTAACTCGGCGTGGTGCTGCATGTCGTTGATGTGGAGCCACACCGGCCGCGGGTCGCCCTCCACATAGGTCACGTACACCGGCGGTTCTGCGACCGCCTCGGCAAGGCGCCTCATAAGGCAGCGTCCTTTCGGTCGATCGCGAACCACACGCCCTTGCGTCGGCGTTCCTCGACATTGGGCTGGTAGACGCCCCAGCGCGACGCGAACGCGTCAACGAGCAGCAGGCCGCGCCCGGTTACGTCGTCGTGCAGGGGGCGCAGGCTGAGGAGTCGGCTACCGGGGGCGTCGTCCCACACGACCACGCGCACAGAGTTCGGATGCACGGCAACGTCGAGCCGTACGACGGCCGTTCGGGTGTGCTGATACACATTCGTGACCAGCTCACTAACCAGCGCCTTTGCGTCGGCGGCGAGTTCGTCGGCGTCGGTCAGGGTCAGCAGGTCTTCCACCACGGTCCGGGCGATCCTGGGCGCGGTGTCTCCGCTGGGCAGATCGAACCGGAACGAGCGGTGCGCTTCGGGGGGTGCGGGCGGTGGTGCCGGGGGTGCGAGAGTCATCACTACGTCTCCCAACGCGGTCTTACGCGCTGCGCGCCACCGTGGCCCTGCCGCTCCCCGGGGCACGTCTGAAGGCGTGCGCGAGCGACCGCACTGCGGGTTTACCGGCGTGCTGCGCGGTACTACCACGGACCATAGGGCCAAAAATGCCCCGGGACAATATTGGCCCCCAGGTTGGTTCGCCCCGTGGACCAGGTGCACGATTACGCGGGACACTGTGGGCGAGCCGAAAGAGGTGCCATGCCGCCAAGGGACAACCCGACCGCACGCCAAACGCGTCTTGGTGCCGAGCTGCGAAAGATGCGCGACCTCGCAGGCAAGACAGCCCGGGAGGCTGCTGGCCTCATCTCGACAGACCAAGCGAAGATCAGCCACATCGAAGCGGGCAGGGTCGGCATCAGCGAGGACCGCATCAGGCGGCTTGCCGTGCTCTACGCCTGCACCGACACCGCGCTCGTCGACGCGCTTTGCGCCATAGCGCGCGAGCATCGCGGCCAACACTGGTGGGACGAGTACCGCGGCATCCTGGCGCCCGGCTTCCTCGACATCGCCGAGTTGGAGCACCACGCCACGAGCCTCCGCTGCTTGCAGCCGGTGACCATCCCTGGCGTCCTACAGACCGAGAACTACGTACGCGCCCTGTTCGCCGGTGTACTGCCCGAACTGCCGGCTGACGAGGTCAACGCCCGCACCGAACACCGGATGCGCCGCCAGGTGATCTTCGCCCGCGAAACGCCGCCACCGTTTCAGACCATCGTGCATGAGGCTGCGTTGCGTATGCGCATTGGTGGGCGCAAGGTAGCCAAGGAGCAGTTGGAACGACTGCTTGAGGTGTCCCACCGGCCAGAGATCACCCTGCGCGTGATTCCGTTTAGCAGCGATGATTTCGTTGAGGTCACTCAGACGGTGATGTACGCCGGTGGCCCAGTCCCGCAGTTGGACACGATCCACCTCGACACCCCTTTCGGCGGTCGATTCTTGGATGCGGCCGCCGATCTGGACCGGTACCGCCTGTTGCTCGATACAGCCGAGCGTGCGTCACTTAACCCGGACGACTCGCGCAGTTTCATCCACCACATCGCAAGAGAACTGTGAGAACACCGAGAATGGACTCGAAATTGATATGGCAGAAGTCTTCCTTTTCTGGTGGCGGGGGTGAGCAGTGCGTTGAGATCGCCGAGGCAACCGGTTCGATCTTCCTCCGAGAGAGTGACGACCCGAACGTCATTGCGACCCTAACTCGGGACAACCTTGGCGCTCTCATCCGGCACGTCAAGTTGGGCGCCCTGGATCACCGCGCCCACTGAATCCCGCAAACGTCAAGGTAGGCAGCTCCTCGCCAGTCGGCGGGGAGCATTCATCATGAGTAGGGAAACAATTCTGCCCCGGAGCAGGGTTGTCCGACGAAGATAGTCGCGCTACGTTCGTCGTGCGTCGCCGTTCCGAGACCGCATCCCGCAATGCAGGGTTCGGCGTGCGTCTCTCAATGCCGCATGGCATGAGGGCCCGTGAAGGCCCCTTCCCTTTTGTCCTAGCAGGTTGGGGGAAGGGGCTACACGCATTGCAAGTCCTGGCACTGAACGAGCAGTGCATTAGGAGGACCCAATGAGCGACAATCTGTACGAGAGGCAGGCCGTCGGCCCCTTCGCCGCCCTGTGTGGCGGCGGGGACGAGGGTGACGATTCGATGGAAAGCTGCATCACCGTATCCGAGCTGCACGGCGGCGGATACGCCCTCCGCGACTCCAAGCCCGAGGGCGCCGGCCGCGAACTGCGCATGAGCCGTGACGAAATCACCGCATTCGCTCGAAAGTGGATGGAGCAGCACGGCTAACACCAGCCTCAACGCTCCCCGGGGGCACCCCCGAAAGTTTCGGGGGTGCCCCACCTCGTCCGCACAGACGAGAAAGAGCAGGCCCATGCCGCTAAGCGACTTGATCGACAACCCCGCCGAAGTCCTGGCCCACTGGCCGCACGAACCGCTCACCTTCCACCGCGCCCCCGACACGTTCCAGCATCTACTGACGCTCGACGAGGTAGACGAGCTGATCGATTCCAACTGCCTCGCCATGCGGAACGTGGTTCTCCTCAAACAGGGGCGGATCTTCGAGGCGTGGGAGTACCACGACCCCAACGACCCGGGGATGCCTCGCCGCAACACCGTGCGTAGGCACATCACCGATGGCGGCTCAATCTCCCTACGCGAGCTGGAGCAGTTCAAACCGGCCGTAGCGAGGCTCTACGAGGAACTGCGCCACGAGACCGGCTACGGGGTACACATCAACGCCTACCTCACCCCGCCCGGCGCCCAGGGCCTCAAATACCACTTCGACCCCTACGTCACGCTCGTTCTGCAACTCGCCGGCCGTAAGACGTGGCCCTGCCATCGTCCATTCATCAAGGCCCCTGTACAGGAGTACGGATCGTTCCACCTCACCGGGTTCACGGCCGAACAGCTCCGCTACCTCGCCACCACTCCGCCGGCCCTGAGCTTCACCCTCGCCCCCGGTGACGTGCTGTGGCTCCCCCGCGGATACGTGCACTCGCCCTACACCGAGGGAGACGAGACTTCGCTACACATCACCGTCGCGTTCAAAGAGCGGACGCACCAGTGGCTCACACAGCAGATCGCCGAAGACCTCGTTCAGCGAGCCCTCCAAGACCCACAGATGCGCGAGGAACTGCCGCCCACCACCCTCATGGGTGACACCCTGTCCGCCATCAAGCAGGCACGCGAGTACCTCATTGGGGCTTTGCTGCTCATGGACCCGGAAGACGCGGTTAAGTACGTCCGAGGCGCCGCCCTCCGACCCTGACCCGCTCGCCCAGGGAGCCCACGTGACGCAGCACTGGCACGCCTATACCTACACCGGCCGCGCCTACCCCGACGGTGCAGTCCGCCAAGGGCAGGCCCCCGCGGACTTCCCCCCGTTCCTGGTCGAGGACTGGCTACGTCGGCCGCCCCGCAGCATCGAAGCGACGTTCTTCGACATCGACCAGGCCGTGGGGTGGTTGGAGACGCAACTGAAACAGAACCAGCCAGTTGACGCCGAGGGAATCCCAATCCCTGAGCGGCTAAGAGCTGCCCGCGCCCGCCTCGGCGAGCAGGTACAGAAGGACGTGGTGTGGGGCTGGTACACGACGCGCCAAGACTTCGCGTCCCGCGCGCTGATCGCCTGCCCCCGCCCGAAACGGCACATGTACGCCGACGACTCCCCGCCCCCCTGCCCAACACCGTGAGGGCGTACGACGACGCCCCCGCCGGAGACTTCCCCGACGGGGGCGCCGCGTTTCGCTGGGCGCGGTATCACCCCCCGGTGGCCCCCCTTTGCGCGCACTGACGTGGAACATCGGCACCACGGGCAGCGCGATGTCCTGGCCACCGAGCGCGAACGCCTCCGCGTTGTTGACCTGCATGGAGTGCAGGTACAGGGAACGGTGGCTGTACGCGACGCCCTTCGGGTCGCCGGTCGTGCCGGAGGTGTAGCAGAGCGCGGCGGCCTGTCGTTCGTCCAGCTCCGGCCAGTCGAAGTGCTGCGCACGGCCCTCGATCAGCTCCTCGTACTCGTGGACGCGCGGCCGTACGCCGTCCAGTACGGAACGGTCGCCGGGCCCCGCCACCACGACGTGCTCGACGGTCGGCAGGTGCGGCAGCAGCGGTGCAAGCAGCGGCAGCAGCGAGCCGTTGACGAGGACGACGCGGTCAGCCGCGTGGTTGACGATCCACACCAACTGCTCGACCGGCAGCCGCAGGTTGAGCGTGTGGAGCACGGCCCCCATGGAGGGGATGGCGAGGTATGCCTCCAGATGCTCCGAGTTGTTCCACATCAAAGTCGCCACCCGCTCGTCCCCGTGGACGCCGAGTTCGTCGCGGAGCGCGTGGGCCAGCTGAGCGGCGCGGGCGCCGATCTCCGCGTAACTGCGGCGGTGCGGGTCGCCTTCACCGGTCCAGGTGATCGCCTCGGCCTTTCCGTGGATCGTCGCGCCGTGCGTCAAGATCCTCGAAACGAGCAGGGGTACGTCTTGCATCGTGCTCTGCACCGGGAGCCTCCCCATAGGGTGCGCCTGTTACGCGCGGGTAAGTTCCTGGCGATTGTGCTGGTGTTCCTCGCGGTATGTCACTACCCGGCCAGTGTGGATTCGGCCGTTGTCGAGGTACGCGACGGCCACGCGACACCGCCGCTGAGCGGTACGGGGAGGGGACTGCGCCCCCGTGGGGCCGGACTCGATCAGGCCATCTTCGCCATGTCGGCCGCCGTTGCCTGCCGGGGCCCGGTGGACGTGGTGGACGTGGTGGTCGCGTGACTGTGGGGACGGCGGGCCGTACGCCCCGCGCACCACCCGACCACTCCAAAGGGGTGGTACCGCGTCCGCTGTACCCGGGAAGCCTCCCGGTGAGCACGCACGCACACACTCCGGACGGAGGTCGGATCATGCAGGAGAACTGGGAAGAAGCCGACTACGAAGCCCCCGAGTTGGCCGAAGTCGGCGACTTCGCGGAAGTGACGCGTGGCTACTCCGGCCTCTACTGGGACGGGTACTCCGGGTTCTTCGGCTTGCCCTAAGTACGCGCCCGCCGCCAGGCATGTAGTTCCCGGTGGCGGTGCGGAGTGAGTAAATTGAGCACATGTTCGAGAAGGTGGGCGCGGAAGAGTCCGCGCGCCTGGAGGCGCTGGCGTCGAAGGTGCGCGATGAGCTGGCCGCTGCCGGCCTCCCCGTGCTCGCGCCCGGCTTGAACCACGTTCTGGCCGGTGGCGCCGAGGTGGAAGTCGACGAGGGGGACGATGCCGCCGGTGGCGTGTATGTGGACTGGCAGGCCGGGCCGCGCCTGCGGGAGTGCGCGAGCCGCGCACTCCGCCTCGGGTTGATGGACGAGCCCGTTCTGCGCCGTCCCGGCCAGATATCGGCCGCGATGATGCACGCGATGGCCGCGATCCTGTCGGCCGCCGGATTCACCGTCGAGGACCCTGACGACGAGTACCGCCCGCACCACCTGCGGGTGGTCGACGGCCCCGCCCCAGGCGTAACGCCCGCGTGGTGGCTGCGCGAGGAGGAAGTGGACTTGTCCGGCTGGCAGGCAGCCGGTGCGGACACCAGTACTGGTGCCGGTGCCGGTGCCGACGCTGGCACCGGGACCGACTGACAGCGGCTGCCTGCCCACGCCTGTGCCTGGTTACGGAGCGCCGCTCACGTCCCGGTCGAGCGCGAACCACACCCCCTTGCGCCGACGGGTGTTGATGTTGGGCCGGTAGACGCCCCAGCGTGACGCCAGGGCCTCGACCAGGAGCAGCCCGCGTCCCGATCCGCCATCGAGCAGGGCGGGCAGGCTCAGAAGGCGGCTGCCGGGCGCGTCGTCCCATACGGCCACGCGTACGGACGCGGGGTGTACGGCCACGTCGAGGCGCACGACGGCCGTGTTCGTGTGCAGGTGGACATTGGTGACCAGCTCGCTGACCAATAGACGTGCGATGTCGGCGAGTTCCGCGTTCCCGGTCATATTCATCAGATCGGCCACGACGGTCCGGGCGATCTCCGGAGCGGTCACGCCACTCACCAGGTCGAACCGGAACGAGTGGGGTGGCTGGGGGAGGGTGGGGGGTCGTTGGACGAGTGCGAGAGTCATGGTTACGTCTCCCAACGCGGTGTTGCGCGTTACGCGCTGCCGTGGCCCGACCACCCCCCAGGGGCGCGCCCGAAGGCGCACGCGAGCGGCTGCACTTCGGCGATTCGGCGTGCGGCGCGGTGCTGATTGGAAGGTAGGGCACAACCTGTATACGGCACAACCTGTATACGGGAGTCCCATCGAGGGATGTCGACCCGTGGCACAGTGAGGCGGCACACTCGTAACCGTCAGGACGAAGGGGATGCCATGCCGCCGAGGAGCCACCCGACCGCGCGACAGGCGCGGCTCGGCGCCGAACTGCGCAAGCTCCGCGAGCGCGCCGGCATAACCGGGGGCGAGGCCGCCGCGTTCCTCGGCGGCGAGCGCGCACTCGTGAGCCACATCGAATCGGGCCGGTACGGCGTGAGCGCGGAACGCGTGCGGCGGCTCGCCGCTTTCTACTCGGCCACGGATCGGGCCTTGGTGGACGCCTTGGCAACGATGGCGGAGGACCGCCGCAAGGGATGGTGGACGGACTTCCGCGGCATCCTCCACCCGAGCTTCCTGGACCTGGCGGAGCTGGAGTATCACGCCTCATGGATGCGCACCATCCAAATGCTGCACATCCCAGGGCAGTTCCAGACCGAGGAGTACGCGTTTTCGGTTTTCGGCGGCGCGGTGACCGAGGTTCCGCGCCGCGAGCTGGAGGCCCGCGTCGAGCACAGGTTGCGTCGGCAGCAGATTTTCGACCGGCCGACACCCCCGGCATTTGAAGCGCTGGTTCACGAAGCAGCCCTCCGCATCTGCTACGGCGAACGCAAAGCCATGCGGACACAGCTCGACCGTCTGCTCGAAGCAACCGATATGCCGAGCGTAACCATCCGGGTCATCCCGTTCACCGCCGAGAAACTGACCGGCTCCGCTCACTCGATGTTGTACGCAGGCGGACCGATCCCGCCCCTAGACACCGTTCAGGTAGACAGTGCCTTTGGCGGCACCTTTCTGGACGCTGAGGCGCAACTCGCCAAGTATCGGGCGTTGGCCGAATCCGTAAAGGCCGTATCGCTCGACGCGGACGAGTCGCGCGACATAATTCACCGGATCGCACAGGAAATGTGAGCCATCGGGCATGACAGAAGCAATACGCTGGCAGAAGTCCTCTTACTCCGGGGGCGACACGGGGCAAAACTGCGTGGAACTGTCCAAGGATGGCGGTGTAATCAGGTTGCGCGAGAGCGACTCCCCCGACACGGTCATCAGCTTCGGGCGGCATCAGCTTGGCGCCTTGATGCGAGGCGTCAAGGCAATGAAGCTCGACCACTCGAACTGATTAAGTAACCCTCGCCGCTTTTTCCGTTTCCGCAGGTGAGCACGTTGCGGCATACGCCGGAACTACTTTGTGACGGCACACCATTGCGACGGCGTTCCGGATAGCGCTACTGTCATCTCGCGACGCCGTTTCGCCCGGCGCGCACCTCTCATAGCCACCGGCATGAGGGTTCCGTAAACCCCTCCCCGCCGCTTTCTCCTAAAAGTCATGGCGGGGAGGGGGCTCGTCATCGTTATCACTCACCGCAGCAGGTCTACGCATGCCCGTAAAGGGCTCATCGCTCACCCGTAAGGGAAGGAAAAGACGCTGTGACGACATTTGCGCACCCCCGGGAAGGATTCCCGCTCGCGCCTGACGGTGGACCGGTTCCGTACGGCGGCGAAAAGCCCGGCGGGCAGGCCACCCGACCCTGGATTCTCCGGTTCGCCCGCGTACCCGATGCCGCCAAGGCAGCCACGCGGCCGGATGCCGCGTACGACGCCGTATCGCAGGTGTCCGTCGGGCTGCTCGGGGAGCCGCTGCCCTTCGCCAACACCCACAATCCGACCGTCCCGGACGGGTCGTTGACCAACCCTCCGCCACTCGACGAGGGTCCGAAGGACTGATGGCCGTCCTCGTCATCGCGGCCCGCGACGACTGGCCCACCGACCGTGTCGTACGCATGCTGACCGAACGCGGCGCCGACGTGTTCCGCCTCGACGCCGCCGAATTCCCGCAACAGGTCGCGCTGAACGGCCGTACAGAAGCCAACGGTTGGGGCGGGCGGCTGTCCAACGCACACCACTCCGTGGACCTCGGCGCGATCACCGCCACCTACTACCGCGCTCCCCACGCCTTTCAATTCCCCACCGGCATGTCCGGCCCGGAACACCGCTTCGCCGCGGCTCAGGCGCGGGCCGGTCTCGGCGGCATTCTCACCGCGCTGGACTGCCGTTGGGTCAGTCATCCCGCCGCCATGGCACGCGCCGAGTACAAACCGCTGCAACTCGCCATGGCCCGCGACTGCGGCCTGACCGTACCGCCGACGCTGATCACCAACGACCCGGCCGCCGTCCGCTCGTTCGCCGACGACATCGGCGGTCCGCTCGTCTCCAAGCCCGTCGCCAGCCCCGTCTTCGTCGAGGGCGACCAGCTCAAGACCGTCTACACCCGCCGCCTCACCGCCGACGACCTCGCCGACCTGTCCGGCGTCGGGGCCACCGCCCACCTCTTCCAGGCGTGGGTGGACAAGGCGTACGAGGTCCGGCTGACCGTCGTGGGCCCCCGCCTGTTCGCGGCCGAGATCCACGCGGGCAGTCCGCAGGCGTACGAGGACTGGCGCAGCGACTACCCCGCCCTGACCTACTCCCCCACCCGCACCCCCGACCACATCGCGCGCGCCGTACGCCGGCTGACCGGCCGTCTCGGACTGCGCTTCGCCGCCTGCGACTTCGTCGTACCGCCCACCGGGGAGTGGACGTTCCTCGAAGCCAATCCGTGCGGCCAGTGGGACTGGATCCAGCATCACACCGGGCTTCCCATCGCCGAAGCCATCGCCGACGAACTGCAAGGAGTGGCGCCGTGAACGCCTCCCTCACCGACGACGTACGGCCCCGGCTGGCCGCGCTCGTCACCGCACTCGAAGAGGGCGGCGCGCTGCGTACCCCCGAGTGGGCGCGGGTTTTCGCCGCCGTACCCCGCCATGTCTTCGTACCGCGCTGGTACGAGCAGGAGACCACGGACAAGGGCATCACCGCGTGGCGCCTGTGCGACGCCTCCGACCAGGGCCAAGACCGGGGCCGTGGCCAGTACCAAGACCAGGGCCGTGGCCAGGGCCAAGACCGGGGCCCGGACTGGGACCGGGACGCCTGGTTCAGTGCCGCCTACAGCGACCGCACCCTCGTCACCGCGCTGGACCCGGCCACCGCCGAACAGGTCGGCGACCGTACCTGGACCGGCCTGCCCACCTCCTCCAGCACCGCGCCGCACCTCGTGGCCGCGATGCTGGAAGAACTCGACGTCCAGGACGGCCACCGGGTCTGGGACGTCGGCACCGGAACCGGCTACCTCACCGCCCTCCTGTGCACCCGCCTCGGTTCCCGCCTCGTCCACTCCAGCGACATCGCCCCCGCGCTCTCGGAGGCCGCCCGTACCCGCCTGGCGAGCCTCGGCCACACCCCTCACCTGACCGTCCACGACGCCCGGGACCCCTGGGACGCCGGGGAGGCCGGGGAGGCCGGGGACGCCGCCTGGGATACCCGGGAGACCCGAAATGCCCGGAACGACCACACCGATCACTCCGCTCACCTCGACCACACCGAACCCCCCGACCACCCCGGCACGGCCGTCTTCGACCGCGTCATCGCCACCTGTTCCGTACGGTCCGTCCCCGCCGCATGGCTCCGCAGGACGCGCACCGGCGGGGCCATCCTGACCGACCTCGACCTCGGTATCGAGGGCGGCCTCGTCCGCGTCACCGTCGACGGCCGGCGCGCCGCCGGACGCTTCACCAGGACCACCGGCCGCTTCATGGCGGCCCGCGGTGACGCCCACACGTACCCCCGCAAACACCGGCCCCCGTACGCGCCGGAGACCGCCACCCGCCCCACCCCGGTCACCGCGGCCGACCTGCGGACCCACTACCCCTTCCGTCTCCTCCTGGCCTTCCACCTGCCGTACGCCGAACTCGTCTACCACTGCGCCGACGACGGCACCCTGTCGCTCCAGCTCCAGCACGGCGGGACGTGGGCCCGGTCCCCGATCTCCGGGGAACGCCCCGGCACCGTCACCTACGGCGGCGCGGACGATCTCTGGGCGACCGTGGAAGCCGTCTGGCGGTGGTGGAACGATCACGGCCGTCCGGCACAGGACCAGTTCGGTTACGCGTGCGAGCCGGATGGCCGACATCACGTATGGCACATTCCGGGCGGGCGGCGGTGGGAGCTCACGGGCCCGTAACCGCCGTAGCCCCTGGTCCATCGCTCGCGGTCCCCGGCGGCGCTGTCCCCCTATCACGCGGTATGTGACCCCCGCACCAAGAAATCAGGAGTCTCGGACACTACGGTCGTGGCAGCCTGGAGGTATGGGGACGATGGTGGGAACGGTGACCACGCTGTGGCGTTATCCGGTGAAATCGCTGCTCGGTGAGGAGGTTCCGGACGCCGTGGCGGATGCCCGCGGGCTGGCGGGGGACCGCGGGCTCGCGCTGGTGCACCAGACATCCGGCCAGGTCGCCAGCGCGAAGAACCCGCGGCTGTGGCGCGACTTGCTGAAGTTGCGGGCCGAGATCATCGACGATGCCGTACGGATCACGCTTCCCTCCGGCCGGACCGTACGGTCCACCGACGCACACGTCGACAAGACGCTCTCCGCCCACCTCGGGCAGCCCGTCACCCTGGCCGACGCCCCGCCCGAAAAGGCCACCCTGGAGCGCTCACGGCCCGAAGAGGTACTGGAGGCCGGCGCGGGGGCCGAGGTGGGGAACGAGACCCTGGAGATCGCCACACAGGCGCCGCCCGGCACCTTCTTCGACTACGCGCCGCTGCACCTGATCACCCGCGCCACCCTCGACCGGATCACCGAGCTGGGGCCGCGCGCCACCACCGTCGAGGCCGAGCGCTACCGGCCCAACATCGTCATCCGTACCGAGGCCGCCGGTTTCGTCGAGAACGACTGGCCCGGCCACGAGCTGCGCATCGGCGACGAACTCACCCTCCGGGTCGTGGCCCGCACGCCGCGGTGCGCCGTACCGACACTGGAGCACGGCAGGCTGCCGCGCGACCTGGACGCGCTGCGCGTGCCCGCGCGGCACAACCGGGTGGTGCCGATGGAGGGCATGGGGCCGCAGCCCTGCGCCGGGGTGTACGCCCAGGTCGTGCGGCCGGGACGGATCCGGCAGGGGGATGCGGTGCGGGTGGTGTGAGGTGGGGGGAGGCCGTGAGGCACGTATATGGGCGGGATGGGCGGAGAGGGCGGGGCTGCGGGGCCGTAGGGGCTACGCCGCGACCGCCAGCTCCGGGTCCTCGCGGAGCTTGGCCAGGGCCCGGGAGACCGCGCTCTTGACCGTACCGACGGAGACCCCGAGCACCTCCGCGGTCTGCGCCTCGCTCAGGTCCTCGTAATACCGCAGCACCACCATGGCCCGCTGGCGCGCCGGCAGCCGCAGCACCGCCCGCCACATCGCGTCGCGCAGCACCTGGGACTCGGCCGGGTCCGGGGCCGGTACCGGATCGGGCTCGGGTATCTCCTCGCAGGCGAACTCGTCGACCCTGCGCTTGCGCCACTGCGAGGTGCGGGTGTTCAGCAGGGCGCGGCGCACATAGCCGTCCAGCGCGCGGTGGTCCTCGATGCGCTCCCACGCCACGAACGTCTTGGCCAGCGCGGTCTGCAGCAGGTCCTCGGCGTCGCTCGGGTTGGCGGTGAGCGAGCGGGCGGTCCGCAGCAGCACCGGCCCGCGGGCCCGTACGTACGACGAGAACGACGGGAACACAGCGGCGCTGGAAGCGCTGGTGCACACTGGCGTGGTCATGCTCCAACGCTAGAAGCGAGAAGCGCCGCGACGGATCGCCCCCAGGTGCCGAAGCCCTCTCCCTCTCAAGTTGTACAGGTGGTGCTGGCCCCACCTCCTAAAGGCGGACAGCCACTCGTCCCCCGTCAGGGTGCCGTTCTCACTTTGGTGGGAGTTTTGGTGGGAGTGCCGTTCCGGCCGTCGGGGTCCCGCTTGTCCTTACCGGCCGCTGGGCCCCCGTCTGTCCTTACCGGCCGCTGGGGCCCGCCTGTCCATATCGGCCGCTGGGCCCCGCCTGTCCGTACCGGCCGTCGGGGCCCCGCCGCCTGTACGTACCGGCCGCTGGGCCCCCGCACGGCCGCAGGGCTTACTGGATCACGGCGACCGGTGCGTCCACCTGGTTGCGGTCGATGATCAGCCTGCGCCCGCCGTGCGATTCGGTCACGTTGCCCGCGTACTGGTGGATACGCAGATGCGGACGCCACGCCTGGCGGGACAGCTCGGGCTCGCCGTACAGGTTCGGCCTGCTGTGCCAGCGCGCGAACCACATCACCGACGGCAGATCCCGGGTGCCCGCCTGCCGCGCCCGCTCCATGTGCCGTGCGCCGGAGTCGGCGCTGCTGTAGAAGCCGGGTACGTAGTCCAGACGGCGGGTCTCGCGGTTCCAGGCCCTGATGTAGCCGAGCGTGGTACTGGTACAGGACGTGTTGCGCAGGTTGTACGCCTCCATGTCGAGGTACAGCGCGCTGCCCGGGGCGATGCCCAGCGCCTTGGCGCGCGCCACCGCGTCCCGCGCCTCGCTCGTGCCCACCTGCTCCGGGTTACCGCGGATGGTGACCTTGCGCTTGTTCTTGTTGGCGACGCACGGCGCCTGTGAGCCGACGTACAGCGGCAGCAGCCGCCAGCCCGAGCGGTGGGCGGAGCGCACCCAGCCGGCGTTGAGGTTCGGCTGGGTGGGGCAGGCCCGGCCGCGTCCGCCGAAGTAGATGCCGATGCCGCGGTACTTGGACCCCTTCCAGGCTTGCAGGGTGCTCAGCGGGGGCGTCTTGCAGGTGTCGAACGCCCAGCCCTGGAACACGTTCGGGCCCCGCGGCCAGGACCGTTCGGGTTCCGCTCCGGCGGCCGGGGCGAGGAGGGTCGCCGGCAGGCCGAGCAGGGCGAGCAGGACGGTGGGCAGCAGCACGCTCCGTCGGATGATCCGTTTTGTTGATCCCATACCGGGAGTCAAAGTGCGGGTACGGGGAGCGGCCCGCCGGACACGCCAGCGGGCGGGCGCATTCAGCCGTACGGGTGCCTGGGGGCGCGGCTGTGCCTGGCGCGGCTGTGCGTGGCGCGGCTCCGCGTGGCGCGGCTGTGCGTGGCGCGGCTGTGCGTGGCGCCGCTCAGGGGAGGCGGGCCCCGGTGGGGGCGCGGTTCCGCGTCGCGCCGCTCGGGGGGCGGGCCCCGATGGGGGCACGGTTCCGCGTCGCGCCGCTCGGGGGGGGCGGGCCCCGGTCGCGCTCTTAGCCGTCCGGTCCCAGTGGTCCCCTCATCCGTCCGCCCCCAGTACCAGCCCCGAGGTCGGTACGCCCGTACCGGCGGTGACCAGGACGTGTGCCGCGCCCGGCACCTGGTTGACGGAGGTGCCGCGGAGCTGCCGTACCGCCTCGGCGATGCCGTTCATGCCATGCAGGTACGCCTCGCCCAGCTGCCCGCCGTGCGTGTTGAGCGGCAGCCCGCCCGCGGCGACGAAGTCGGCCGCCTCGCCCGGCGCGCAGAACCCGAACTCCTCCAGTTGCATCAGCACGAACGGGGTGAAGTGGTCGTAGAGGATGCCGACGTCGATGTCCGCCGGGCGCAGTCCGCTCGTCCGCCACAGCTGCCGCGCCACGACCTCCGACTCGGGCAGGCCGGCGAGGCCGTCCCGGTGGAAGCCGCCCCCGTGGAAGCCCTCCCCGTGGAAGCCTTCCCCGTTGAAGCCTTCCCCGTTGAAGCCTTCCCGGTAGTAGCCGTCCCGGTAGTAGCTGGTCATCTGCTCCTGGGCGCGGCCCGCGCCCTGCGCGGCGGCCCGGATCACGGCGGGCGGGTGCGGCAGGTCACGGGCCCGTTCGGCGGTGGTGACGACGAGGGCCTGGCCGCCGTCCGTCTCCTGGCAGCAGTCGAGCAGCCGCAGCGGTTCGACGATCCAGCGGGACGCGGCGTGGTCGGCGAGGGTGATCGGCTTCCCGTAGAAGTATGCGGCGGGGTTACGCGCGGCATGGCGCCGGCCGACGACCGCGACCTGCCCGAACGCTTCCGGCGTGAGTCCGTACGCGTACAGGTAGCGCTGCGCCGCCATGGCGACCCAGGAGGCGGGCGTCAGCAGTCCGGCGGGCAGGTTCCAGCCGAGCGCCGCGCCCTCGGCGGACGGCTCGCGCCGCTGCACCCCCGCGCCGAAGCGGCGGCCCGAACGCTCGTTGAACGCCCGGTAACAGACCACGACTTCGGCGATTCCGGCGGCGACCGCGAGCGCCGCCTGCTGGACCGTGGCGCAGGCCGCGCCGCCCCCGTAGTGCACGCGGGAGAAGAACGACAGCTCGCCGATCCCGGCCGCCTGCGCGACGGTGATCTCGGGGCTGGTGTCCATGGTGAAGGTGACCATGCCGTCGACGTCGGCGGGGCCGAGCCCGGCGTCGTCCAGGGCGGCCCGTACGGCTTCCACGGCCAGCTTCAGTTCGCTGCGGCCGGAGTCCTTGGAGAACTCGGTCGCGCCGATGCCGACGATGGCGGCCCGGCCGCCGAGGGTGTCCGCGTGGTGGAGGGTCATGGGGTGGGGTCCTGCTTCGTCTCCTGAGAGGAGCGGGGCATGGCCACCGTCACCGTGCCGGTGACGTGGTGGCCGAGGCGGTTGGTGCCGATGATGCGGACCTCGGCCGTGTCGCCGTCCAGCGAGCGGACGGTTCCCCGAAGTACCAGTTCATCGCCCGGGTAGTTGGGCGCGCCGAGGCGGATCGCGACCTTGCGGAGGACGGCGTGCGGTCCGAAGTGGTCGGTGATGTAGCGGCCCACGAGGCCGTTCGTGGTCAGGATGTTCATGAAAATGTCCGGGGAGCCCTTGGACTTGGCCGCTTCGGTGTCGTGGTGCACGTCCTGGTAGTCGCGGGAGGCGAGGGCTCCGGCGATGATGAGGGTGCGGGTGATGGGGATGGTCAGCGAGGGGAGGTCGTCGCCGGCTCTCATGCTTGCCTCCCGTTGAAAACAGGCAGCACAAGGTCCTCCTCCACGGTCCGGAATTCCAGCCGTACGGGCATGCCGATGCGCACCTTCTCGGGCGGCACCCCAACCACCCCGGCCACCATCCGCACGCCCTCCGCCAGTTCGATCAGCCCGACGGCGTAGGGCGGGTCGAAGGCCGGGAAGGGCGGGTGGTGCATGACGACGTACGAGAAGACCGTGCCGTGCCCGGCGGCCTCGACGGTGTCCCAGCCGTCGCCGCCGCAGCGGTTGCAGCCCGGCAGCCAGGGGAAACGCAGGGCCGTGCAGTGCGTGCAGCGCTGGATGAGCAGCTTGCGCTCGGCCACGCCGGCCCAGAAGGCGGCGTTGTCTCGGTTGATCACGGGGCGGGGGTGGGGGTGGGGACGGGCGGGCGTTCTTCGTCCCTCGGCCGGCGCGTACTTCAGGATGCGGAAGCGGTGCGTACCCGCGAGTTCGCCGTCCGCCCGTACGTCCATCCGCGTCGTGACGAAGTACCCCGTCCCCAGCTTCGTCGTCTTGCGCGGGGACACCGACTCGATCACGGCGTCGAAGGTGATCCGGTCGCCGGGGCGCAGCGGGCGCAAGTACTCCTGCTCGCAGTCGGTCGCGACGACGGAGGTGCAGCCGGCCTCGTCCAGCAGCGAGAAGAGCGCGTCGTACGCGGACGAGCGGCCCGGGCGCCCGCGCCCGTGCCCGTGGCTGTGCCCGTGCCCGTTCCTGTGCCCGGAGAGGCCGCCCATCGTCCACGCTTGGAGCATGGTGGGCGGGGCGATGGCGTCGGGGCCCTCGTAGGCGGGGTTCGTGTCGCCCATGGCCTCGCACCAGTGGCGGATCATGGGCGCGTTGACGGGGTCCTTGCCCGTGCCACCGGTCACGGCGGGACGGCCCTCGAATGCCTTCAGACGTACGTACAGGTCGTCGTCGGGCTCGGACGGCAGCACACCCATCAGCCCCTCCCCCCTCCGACCTCGGTACCGCATCCGCGACGAAGGGTTCTGACTGTCCGTCAGGGGCCTTCCACTGTCAAGACCAAGACCTGATCGACGCGGGACAGACCGCGTCCACCCGCGCCCCGACACCCCACCTTCACTCCCACCTTCGCCCCCACCTTCGCCCCCGCCCCCACTTCCGCCCCCACCTGCGCCGAACCGTTCCCGCACGATTTCGGCCCTTCCCGCGGTGAACCCCTCGTTCCCCTTCCCCTACTCGAACGCGCGTACGAAAATAAATCCATGGCCTCTCCCCACTCGACCGCCATGGACTCACCCACCGGAAGCCACCCTTCCCGCCCCACCGGTCGCCCCACCAGCCGGCCCGCCGACCGGCCCGGGAATCGCCCCGGGGATCGCCCCGGGGATCGACCCGGGGACCGGCCCGCGAACCGATCCACCAACCACCCAACGGCCCCCGAGCCCGGCCCCCCACACCTCTACCTCCCCGAAGACCGCCACACCACCGCGCTCACCCACGCGCTCGTGGCGGCCGGCCGCGGCTACCCGGTCATTCCGCTGACCCGCGCCAAACTCCCCGCCGTACGCTCCCCGCACCACGCCGACCATGCCGCCCCCACCCCGTGCCGCGGCGCCTGCGGCCGGCCCGGTCACGGCATCCACGACGCCACCGCGGACCCGCTCGCCGTGCGCCGTCTCTTCGCGGCCGCGCCCTGGGCCACCGCGTACGGCATCGCCTGCGGCGTTCCCCCGCACCACCTCATCGGCATCGACCTGGACACCAAGCACGGCGCCGACGGCCTCACCGCCCTGCAACTACTCGCCTCGGAACACCACTTCGCCCTCCCGCCCACCGTCACGGTCCGCACCCCGAGCGGCGGCCACCACCTGTACTTCTCCGGCCCGCCGACCCCACTCATCCCCAACTCCGCGGGCCGCCTGGCCCCCGGCATCGACATCCGCGGCACCGGCGGCTACCTGGTCGGCCCCGGCTCCCACACGTCCCGCGGCACCTACCACCTCATCCCCGGCACACCCCGAACCCCAGCCCCCGCCCCCACCGCCCTACTCCACCTCCTCACCCACTCCCCTCACACAACCCACTCTCACACCCCCCACACCCACACCCCCTACTCACCCACCCCCTACTCCCACACCACCCCACCCCGCCCGTCCCTCCACACCCCCACCAGCCCCGCCCCCGCCCTCCTCCGCTTCGTCCGCACCGCCCCGAACGGCCAGCGCAACGCCCGCCTCTTCTGGGCCGCCTGCCGCGCCTACGAATCAGGCCTGGGCCAGGAAATGGCCACCGCCCTCACCACGGCCGCCCTGGACACAGGCCTCACCGAACGCGAGGCCCGCGCGACGATCGCGTCAGCGGCGCGGCGCTGACGCGATCAGAACCACAAGCTCGGCCCCACCGACGCCGACCGCGCCCTGCACGAAGCCCTGGGCCGGACGACGCACGCGCCGTTGGCGGCTTGCGTGTACCGGCCGTGTTCCGGGCCCGAGCGGACTGTGAACAACGCTCGTGATCGATACGCCTGGACTCGGGCGGCCCGGGATGGAGCACCCCAAATGCACAAGGGGCGCCCGATCCGCTCGGGCGCCCCTTGTGACCAGCTGATGCGCCGGCCTCTGCGGAGGCTGTGGGATTTGAACCCACGGTGGCGTTGCCGCCACGACAGTTTTCAAGACTGTTCCCTTAGGCCGCTCGGGCAAGCCTCCCCGCGCCGCCGGTGAAGGGTGGCGCGGGGATCAGACTAGCGCGTCACTTGTCGCCCGTGCGTTGGCCCAGGGTTACCTGGGTGGTGTGCTCCTTGCCGTCGCGCTTGTAGGTGAGGGTCACCTTGTCGCCCGGCTGGTGCTGGTAGATGGTGCTGATCAGGGTGGGGCCGCTGTCGATGATGGTGTTGTCGAGCTTGGTGATCGTGTCGCCGGGCTTCAGGCCGGCCTTGTCGGCGGGGCCGTTCGGGGTGACCGAGGCGGAGCCGTCGGCGCCGCCGTCCCGGGCGATGGTCGCGCCGTCGCCGGTGTCGCGCATCAGGACCTGTGCGCCGATCTGCGGGTAGACCGGCTGGCCCTTCTTGATCAGGTCGTTGGCGACCCGCTTGGCCTGGTCGATCGGGATGGCGAAGCCCAGGCCGATGCTGCCGGACTGGCTCTCGCCGCCGAAGCCGCCGCCGCCGTTGCCCGCGGACTGGATGGCCGAGTTGATCCCGATGACGCTGCCGGTGGCGTCCATCAGGGGGCCGCCGGAGTTGCCCGGGTTGATGGAGGCGTCCGTCTGGAGGGCGCTCATGTACGAGGGGCTCGCGCCGCCGCCGTCGCTGGAGGCCACCGGGCGGTTCTTGGCGCTGATGATGCCGGTGGTGACCGTGCCGGAGAGGCCGAAGGGGGCACCGATGGCGATCGTCGCGTCACCCACCTGGACGTTGGCGGACTTGCCCAGCGGGAGCGGGACGAGGTTGGCGTCGGAGGGGTTCTTCAGCTTGATGACGGCGACGTCGTAGCCCTGGGCCCGGCCGATGACCTCGGCGTCGTACTTCTTGCCGTTGGAGAACGTGGCGGTCAGCCGGCCGCCCTGGGCGGCGCTCGCGACGACGTGGTTGTTGGTGAGGATGTGGCCCTGCTTGTCGTAGACGAAGCCGGTGCCGGTGCCGCCCTCGCCGGTGGCGCCCTGCGCCTCGATCGTCACGACGCTGGGCAGCGCCTTCTGCGCTATCCCGGAGACGGAGGTGGGCTTGCGGTTGAGCGCCTCGGGGTCGCCGGAGGCGGAGACCGTCGTCGAGGTCGTGTCGCTGCGGTTGGCGGCCCAGAAGCCGATGCCGCCGCCGATGCCGCCGGCCACCAGGGCGGCGACGAGCACGGCCGCGATCAGGCCGCCGTTACGGCGCTTCTTCGGCGCGGGCGCGCCCGGCACGCCCCACACGTCGCCCGGACCGCCCGGGCCACCTCCGTAGCCGGGGGGCGTGGGGCCGCCGCCCCAGCCGCCGTCGGAGGCGCTGTGCGCCGTCGCGTACGCGGGCGGCGGCGCCGGCGCCTGGTAGTGCTGCTGGGGGTGAGCTTGGTCGTGCGCCTGGGGGTGAGCTTGGTCGTGATTCTGGGAGTCCGTCGGCTTGGTGAACTGCTGCGTACGGTCGGGGGCGCCGCCCGCCGCACCCGCGGGACCGTCCGGGGCGCCCGCACCCGTACCCGAGCCCGTACCGGTACCCGAGCCCGTACCGGTACCCGAGCCCGTACCGGTACCCGAGCCCGTACCTGTGCCCGCGTCCGCCTGCCCGGCCGTCGGCGCGAACTCCGGCGGCGGAGGGGCGGAGGGCGGGGTGGCCGGGGCCGGCGGGGCGGCGGGGGCCTGCGGGGTGGTTGCCCGGTCGCTTCGGTCGCTTTGGCCGGTTCGGTCGCTTCGGTCTCTCTCGGCGGCGGCCGAGGTGGCGACCGAGGGGGCGTCCGAGGGGGCGGTCGGGTCCGGCGCGCTCGGCGTGTCCTGCGCCCCCGCCGTGTCCCGCGCACCTGGGCCGTCCGAGGTACGCGCACCGGCCTGGGGTGCGCGGTCCGACGCCTGGGGCGCCGACGGCGGCTGGGCCTCCGGCGGGACGGCGACGCCCTCGTTCTCGGTGCTCACGGCTCTCTCCTCAGCTTCGCGACGGTGCCGGGCCGCGGCCCGGCCTCTCCTTCAGGATGCGGTTCGGTCTCCAGGATGCGGCGTGGGCCCCTGGCGTACGGGCGACGGGCAGGCGGTACCGGCGACTGTCCCGGGGGCAAGCCTTTCCCACCACGCGTCAGGGCGCCGTAAGCCGAGGCTGTGACTGTCTCCCCATCCTTTATCCCGGACATAACGAACGCATCCGATGTTATGCGGATCAGGTAGTGCACAAGGCGCCCCTCTCACGAGCGATGGCACGATAACCCGGTGACCACCGCGTACCCGTTCCAGGACCGCACCCCGAGTCCCTCCCGCATTTCCGTCGTAGCCCATCGTGGCGCGTCCGAGGACGCGCCGGAACACACCCTGGCCGCCTATCGCCGGGCGATCGAGGACGGCGCCGACGCACTGGAGTGCGATGTGCGGCTCACCGCGGACGGCCACCTCGTCTGCGTGCACGACCGCCGGGTCAACCGCACCTCCAACGGGCGCGGCGCGGTCTCCGCCCTGGAGCTGGCCGATCTCGCCGCGCTGGACTTCGGCTCCTGGAAGGAGGACGAGGACGCCGCCGGCGAGGCACCGGACCGCCAGCACGAGGACCCGGAGCGCACGTCCGTCCTCACCTTGGAGCGACTTCTCGAACTCGTCGCCGACGCGGACCGCCGGGTCGAGCTGGCCATCGAGACCAAGCACCCGACCCGTTGGGCCGGCCAGGTGGAGGAGCGGCTCGTCGCGCTACTGACGAGATTCGGCCACACCAAGGCGTCGGCCGACGGCCCGCCCGCGGTCCGCGTCATGAGTTTCTCGGCCCGGTCGCTGCACCGGGTACGGGCGGCGGCCCCCGACATCCCTGGTGTGTACCTCATGCAGTTCCTGACGCCGCGCCACCGCGACGGCCGGCTGCCGCCCGGCGTCGGCATCGCCGGGCCGGGCGTCCGCATCCTCCGCGCCCACCCCGAGTACGTCGCCAAGGCGCACCGCGCGGGCCACCAGGTGCACGTCTGGACCGTGAACGACGAGGCGGACGTAGAGCTGTGTGCACGCCTGGGGGTGGACGCAATCATCACCAACCGCCCCAAACAGGTACGAGCCCAACTGGGCCTGGACTAACGGCCGTCACAGGGAGTGCACCGGCGCATTCGACCCGTATCCGATCGTTACGAGTGCGTCACCGCACCGGAGCTGGCCGGTTTCCGGTCCAGGCCATTGGGGCATCCATCCCGTGGCGTGGGGCGAAGGAGGTCTCGGGGGTGGCGTTGATGGTGGCACAAGAGGTGCCTACGGCGTCGATCATGGCCGTACCCCATGGTCCGTCGGGGGTCGGTTCGGCCAGGCGACGCATGCGAGAGGAACTGCTGGCAAGCGGCGTTCAGGACACCGTGGTCGATGACGCGGTACTCATTCTTTCCGAACTGTTGAGCAATTCATGTCGGTATGCCCGTCCGATATGCACGCAGGAGACGGCCGGTTCCGTACGGGGCGCCGCGGCCGACGCGGCGCCGGACGCGATACGGGCGGCGTGGCGCATCGACGCGCACGGCCAGCTGACCATCTCCGTGACGGACGGCGGCGGCCCGACCCGGCCACAGCCGTCCACGCCGTCGGTCACCGCCAAGGGCGGCCGCGGGCTCGCCATCATCCGGTCCCTCGCCAAGGAATGGGGCGTGGAGGACACGGACGGCGAGGTGACGGTCTGGGCCCTGCTCGCGCTGCACGGCCTGCGCGGCTCGTTCGCTACGCGCGTTGACCTCCCGGCCGAGTTCTCCGCGGAGCTCTCCACCGAGCTTCCTTCCGAGCTCTCTGCCGAACTCCCTTCCGAACTCTCTTCCGAGTTCCCCGCCGACTTCACCGGCGGGGCACGCGGCGGGGCCCGTAGCGGGCGGCCGGCCACGGTTGCCCCGGAGCGGGAGACGGCCGGAGCTCGGGAAGCGGCCGACGCACGGCAAACGGGCGGGGCACGGGCAGTGGCTGGAGCACGGAAACCGGGCGGGGCACGGGAATCGGGCGGGGCACGGGAACCGGGCGGCCGGCGGCCGGGACTGGCGCTGGTGAAGTTCGACCGGTTGGGCGGTTGAGACCGGTCCCACCTCGGAGACCGGGCCGCTGTGGCCCGACCGAGGAGGCCGGAGCCCGGTGGCCCGATCACGGTGGCCCGATCACGGTGGTCGGGCCGCGGTGGCCGACCGCCAAGGCCATGGAGCGGGGCGGCCCGGATCAGCTGGGCCGCTCGGCTCCACCCGGTGGCCCGTGGCGCGCGTACAGGACCGGCCGCGCAGGGCCGTGCCTCAGGTCCTGCCATAGACCCGGCCGCACAGGGCCGTTCCACAGGCTCGTCCGCCCCCGTCCGTACCGCGTACGCGCCCCGCAGTCGGCTCGTACGCTGCGCAGCCGTACCGGCACCGGGCGGGGCGGCGACACGGCCGTACGGCGACGGGCGGCCCCGTGGGACCAATTCCGGTCGCCCGTAGGGGCGCGGGCCGTGGACGGGGCCCTCGGCTGCCCGCGAGGCGGCAGCGCGCCCGAGTCCCCCGGCGCGCGGCGCGGTGCGGAGCCCAGTCGTCTAGGCTCGCGCCGGAACGCGTCCGTACGCCCAGGATCGACCAGGAGAACGCCTCGCCATGGCCAAGAAGCGCCGCCCCCAGACCAAGGCCGCAGCACCGCAGATCAAGGACGGCGAGGTGCCCGTCGTCGGGGCGCGCGAGCCCTGCCCCTGTGGCTCGGGCCGCCGCTACAAGGCCTGCCACGGCCGGACCGCGGCGCACGCCGCGACCGAGCTGGTGCAGCGCCCCTTCGAGGGCCTTCAGGGCGAGTGCGACTGGGTGGCGCTGCGCGAACTGGTCCCCGCCGCCACCGTCGAGCTGACGCTCAAGGACGGGCTGCCGGAGGACGTGCCGTCGGTGACGCTGGCGACCGTCCTGCCCATGGCCTGGCCCGCCCTGCGCCGCGACAACGGCGCCGTCCTGCTCGGCCTCCAGAACGACACCGCCTCGGGCGACCTCAGCCGCGACCTCGCCGACACGCTGCGGCGCGCGCTGGCCGCCGAGCCGGGCACCCCGGTCGCCGCCGAGCGCGCCGCAGCGGACGGCCCGCGCCTCCAGGACCTGCTGGACCCGGCCGCCCCGTTCGAGCCGCAGGTCCACAGCGGCTTCGAGTTCTGGGTGGAGGACGCCGAGAACGCCACGGGCGAGGTCGCCGCCTCTCTGGAGCGCGCGAACGCCGCGGTCATCCCGACCGAGCGGCTGGCCGGCCTGGAGGGCGCCTACTG
Source organism: Streptomyces albofaciens JCM 4342 (assembly GCF_008634025.1). Taxonomy (NCBI): domain Bacteria; kingdom Bacillati; phylum Actinomycetota; class Actinomycetes; order Kitasatosporales; family Streptomycetaceae; genus Streptomyces; species Streptomyces albofaciens. The sequence goes on from NZ_PDCM01000001.1 coordinate 82,107, forward strand.
GTGCGAGACGCCCGAGAAGAACCACCTGCGCTGGGTGATGGCCCACCCGGAGGAGAAGCTGCTGGACGCGCTGGCCCGGCTGCACGCCGCCGGCACCTCCTCGCTCGGCGAAGGCACCCGTCTGGTCGGGTCGTTCCGGGCGCACGGCCTGGTCGTACCGGTCTGGGACCTGCCGTCCGGAATGAGCGCCGACGACGTGGCCAAGCCCGCCGCCGCCTTCGCGGAGCGGCTCGCCACGGCGCTCACCTCCGACGCGCCGCTGACGCCGGAGGAGCGCCGCGCCCGCGGCGGGCTCACCAACCGTCAGGTGACGCTGAGCTGATCGCGCGGCCGAGGGGTCTGGGGCCGCCGGCCATGGCCCGGAGGGCGGTCCCGTGCCCTGAGGGAGCTGCCCGTGCCCCGAGGGAGCGGTACGGGCCCCGAGGGAGCGGTACGGGCCCCGAAGGCGCGGTGCGGGCCCCGAAGGCGCGGTGCGGCACCCCCGAACCGTGACCGGGAACGTGATTCCGGTCACAACTCGCCGTACCGACCGGTAAATACGCGTCCGGAATTCCACGATCGAATTTGCGAACCGCGGATCTCTTGTTACCGTTCTAGGAGCCCGGTCGCTGGTGCATCCCCCGTCGCCAGCGACCGGGCGCTTCCATGTCCGCGTCCGGAGGACCGGCGGACATCCCCGGGAGCGCCCCCGAGAGTCATGCGCGGCCTGCGGAAGGCCCGTGGGAGGCGCGCAGAAGCCCCGCATAAGGCCCGCGCTGCGGCCCTGGTCCGCCCAACCCCCGCAGACCTCGCACATCGCCCCGATCCGCCGGGCCCGCTCCCCGTACCGTCATTGGTCCGAACCACGCTCGCCCGGCGGCCCGTTGCTGCCGACCCGCAGCAGCTTGCGCTCGCCCCGCGCGTCGGCGAGCTCCGCCACCGCGGCGTACGGCGCCGCGCCGCCGCCGACCGTCGGCTCGCGCGGGGTTTCGCAGGTCCCGGGCTCATCACCGGCCGGAATCTCGCAGTAGGCCTGTACGGTCCGGCCGTCCGGCCGCATCAGGGTCAGTACGGCCTGCAGCGGCTCGCCGGACGTGTTGCGGTAGTACGTACGCGCCCAGGACCGGCCGCCTTCAGCGAGAACACACGTCTGAGCTTCCACTCCTTCGGGTGAAGCCAGTTCCGGCCCGCAGCGGGTGCTCCGGCGCCCGTCGGCCGTGTGCGCCACGCCGGCGCTCACGGCCGCCCCCGGCCCGGTGTCCGCTCCCGGTCCCGCACCCGCACCCGCACGCGGCGCACTGGACGTACCGGACGTACCGGACGGGCTAGACGTACCGGACGGGCCAGACGGGCCGCTGCGTACCGGAGTACGACCGTCCGATTGTGGAGCGGTTGCGGAGCCGTCCGGGGCCGACCGTTCAGATTCAGCCGGACCCGCGGTCGCTGCGGCCAGCGGCAGCGCGACGGCGAGCGCCACCGTGCTCGCCAGCGCGATCATGCGGAGGTTCGGCGCACGCTCCATAGGACCCACCTGCGGTTGTCAGGGCGATGGATTGACCGCCGGATTGACGGTTCGCCGAACATATCGGGCCGGAACGGGCGCATATCGGGCTCCCGCCCTCGAATCCCCATCACCACCGGGCAGCTCACACTCGTACGAGTGAACCGCCCGCGCGTTCTTGCGTCGCCACGAGCGGTTCGGGGTGCGTCATTCCGGAGGGGCAGCGGGCCGGGACTCCGGAGGGGCAACGGGCCGGGACATCGAGCGGAGGACAACGGGCAGGAGTCAACGAGCAGGAGTCAACGGGCAGAGGTCAACGGGCAGGAGACAGCAACCGGCGAGCGGCCGCCGCGCACCGGCCGGGAAAGCCAGGCTCTCAGTACGCGAGCCGGCTTCCCCCGTCCGGCGCGCTGGTGCTCGCCGTGACCAGGGCGTCCACGATGGTCTCCACCTGCGGCAGCCAGGGGGCGGCCGGTCCGGTGCCCGGCGAACGTTCCCAGCGGACCTTGCCCACGCCGATCTGCGAGGGCGGCAGGACGACGTAACCGCCCTCGCCGTGGAAGCGCAGCGAACTGGGCACCCAGTCCCGGGAGTGCAGCAACTCGCCCAGTTCCGCGAGGGAGTACGGGGCGACCAGCAGCGACCAGCGGGTGGGGGTGGCGACGACCGGGCCGACCCGGACGCCGAAGTGGTCGAGGGCGGCCAGGGCCCGCGCGCCGGCGACGGCCGGCAGGCTGAGCGCGCAGGGCGCGCGGCCACCGGTGGCCAGGAGGAGGGGCGCGGTCGGCCGGTTGGTCCACCACCAACGCACCATGCGGGCATCGGTGGTGGCCGCGAACAGGCCGGGGTCGAAGGGGTGGGCGCCGGGCACCACGCAATCCGGGTCCGGACAGCTGCACGGGCGCGTCCCGCGCTCGGCACGGCCGTGCCGTCCGCCGGACGGTTTGCCGCCCGCCTGTTTACCGCCGGTCCGCAGTCCGACGCCTGGGAGTACGGGCCACTGCCACTCGGTGGCACAGTGGAGTGCCGCACCGAGCAGTGCCGACCTTCCGCCGCGCCGGAGCTGGAGCTTGCGTCGCCTTCCGAGGATCTCGCGCATGAGCGCTCGTTCCTTTCCGTTAACGCCGAGGGCTATGTCCATCGCACTACATGCCGGTTCATGCCGCTGCGTGGTGTGTCACGGCTCCTGCGAACCCCTGAACGCCACGTGGATCTGTGGTCACTGCGTGTACGGAGCAGCGCATCACGCCATACGCCGAGCGTGGAACGTGGCGGAGGGTGGCGCGCGCATGGCGCTTGCTTGTCCCGTGGAGCAGATCCGCCACTTGGGGGTGCGGTGCGGCGCGGTCGTCGAGGTGTTAGACGCCCGTGCCCGTCGGAGAGTTCCGGCGCGGCTCCAACTGACCCCGCACCTTTCCGAGTACGTACCCGCCATGGTGGTGATGACGCACTGTCGAACGCCGCCAGTCGACCTCAAATTGACGTTCGGGGGGATATTTTCCGGCCAACTTCCCCGTCTCGTTGACACCACAAACCCCACGGGGACAATGCTGGACATCGTGTCACCGGGGCGTGTACATGTGGAGGCATTGATAGCGGAGCAACATGACATGGGGGTTTGCGATGCTATTGAGAAATTTGAGCAGTTCGAAACACTACTCAACACGACTCAACAAAGTGCCGCATTCCAACCCACCAAGCGGCCTGACCAGGGGTTTTGAGCAGCGCTACGTAAGCCGTCGGCCATGACCACCCCCCACGTTCCGAAAGTGGCTGGAATCGAACCAGCACTTCCCGCCCCCACGCACACTGCCGAGTCCGCAACCGCACCAGCCCCCGCGGACACCCCGCCCGAGGTCCATCCCGAGGCCCACTCCCAAGCCCACTCCGCGACCTGCTCCGAGGCCGTCCAGGACCGGCTCGCCGGCTGGATCTCCGACCTCACCACGCTGCACGACCTCACCGAGCGGCTGGCCCGCGCCCAGACCCTCGAAGCCGCCCTCCGGGAGCTGCTGCGCGCCGGTGCCTGCCTGGTGGGCGCCCGGCGTGGGCTGGTGGTTCTCGAACCGCGCGACGGCCGGGGCCCGGACACCACCATCGGCCTCGGACTGGGGCAGGCGGACATCGGCCACATCGAGACCGTGCCGCGCCGCGCGCTCTCGTTCGGCCGCATCCTCGACGGGCTGCCCGAGCCGGACGTGCGGGGGCGGGACACGCGCGGGCCGGACGTGCGCGATCCGGACGTGCGCGATCCGGACGTGCGCGATCCGGACGTGCGCGAGCGGGCACCTCATGACCACCCTCGTGAGCGTCGCGACCGCCTCGAAGCGCACCAAGACGGCGGACAGGCACCCCCCACGCCCCCGGACGGTTCCCTCTCGGCCGGTTCCCTTTCAGACGGTGCCCCTTTGGGCGGTGCCCCTTCGGACGGCTCCCCTTCGGAGGGCGCCCCCTCGAACGGCTCCCCCTCCTACGGCGCCCCCTCCAACGCCTCCGGTTGCGTCGCCTGCGGCCGCGGCGACATCACCCGGCCCGACATCCCCGGCGAGCCCGGCCTCGACCCCCGCTTGCGCGAGGTCGCCGCCCGCCTCGGGTACGCGGCCAGCTACGCCGTACCCCTGGACGCCGACCCGGTCGGCCGCTTCGGCGCCGCGGTCTGGCTCTACGACGAACCCGCCGAGCCCACCGAACGGCAGCGCCACCTCGTCGGCCTGTACCTCGGATACGCCACCGCCCACCTCGCCCGCCTCCTCGAACTGCACCGCCAGCGGCAGACCGCGACGACGCTGCGCGAGGAGCTGCTGCCCAGTCGGCTGCCCCGCGTCCCCGGCGTACGGCTCGCGGTGCGGCACGGTTCCGGGCCGCTCGGCGGCGGCGACTGGTACGACGCGCTGCCGCTGCCGGACGGCGCGCTGGGCCTGGCGGTCGGCTCCGTCACCGGCTCCGGGCCGGGCGCGGTGGCCGCCATGGGGCGGCTGCGCGCCTCGTTGCGGGCGTACGCGGTGATGGAGGGCGAGGACCCGGTCGCGGTCCTCTCCGACCTCGAACTGCTGCTGCGGCTGACCGAGCCGGCCCGTAGCGCCACGGCGCTGTTCGCCTTCGCGGAGGCGCCGCCGGGCGGACCGGGCGGACCGATCCCCTCAGGCGGACCAAGCGGACCAAGCGGTCCGGGCGGTCCGGGCGGTCCGTACGCACCGGGTACACCCGGTTCCGTACCCGGTGCGTATGGAACGTATGGCCCGGGCGGTGCCACGGCCGCCCGCCGGATCGTGCTGGCCGGAGCGGGCCACTGCCCGCCGTTGATCATCGGTGACCGGCGCACCGAGTACGTGGAGACCTCGCTGTCCGCGCCACTGGGCATGCTGGCGTGCTGGGAAGCGCCGAGCGTGGAGCTGGCACCGGCGCCAGGAGAAACCCTTCTGCTCTACAGCGACGGGCTGTTGCGCCGCACCGGCGAACCGATGGACCGCGCCTTCGCCCGGCTCCATGCGGCCGCCGCCGGCGTCCCCCGAGCCGTACGCCACGACCCCGACGCACTCGTGGACCACGTGCTGCGAACGCTGCTGCCGGACGGGATCGACGACCCCGAGTCCCCGGAGGACGTGGTGCTGCTCGCGGCGTACTTCGAGTGAGGGCCGGTGATCGGCACCGGGTGCGGGGCCTCCCCCGAGGGCCCCGCCCGGACGCCACCGCGCAAGGTACCGAGCGCCACCGCGCACCCGCTCCGCCGTCCCGCCCGACCTGTCCGATATCTCACCGCTTCCGACCCCTGGACCCCGTTCCCTTCGCACTTACGATGGAACGCGGTGCAGTCTTACAAGGAGGCATAGTGACCGACGAGCTCACGCCGGAGACCCCGGACGAGGACGAGCAGCCGATCAAGCAGCGCAAGAACGGCCTTTACCCGGGCGTATCGGACGAGCTCGCCGCGAACATGAAGACGGGCTGGGCCGACACCGAGCTGCGCGACCTGGAGCCGATCGAGCAGGCCCCGAACACGGCCCGGCGGCGCGAAGCGCTCTCCCGCCGCTTCCCCGGCGAGCGCCTGGTGATCCCGGCGGGCAACCTGAAGACCCGCTCCAACGACACCGAGTACGACTTCCGCGCCGCCACGGAGTACGTCCACCTCACGGGCGACCAGACCGAGGACAGCGTGCTCGTCCTGGAGCCCCGCGAGGACGGCGAGGGCCACGACGCGACGCTCTACCGGCTGCCCCGCTCCAACCGTGAGAACGGCGAGTTCTGGCTGGACGGCATGGGCGAGCTGTGGGTCGGCCGCCGCAACAGCCTGACCGAGGCCGAGGCGCTGCTCGGCGTGCCCTGCGCGGACGTGCGCGGACTGGCCGACATCCTGCGCGAGGCCACCGGCCCCGTCCGCGTGGTGCGCGGCCACGACGCCGGCATCGAGGCGGCGCTGACCGACAAGGTCACCGCCGAGCGCGACGAAGAGCTGCGGGTGTACCTCTCCGAGGCCCGTCTGATCAAGGACGACTTCGAGATCGGCGAGCTGCAGAAGGCGGTCGACTCGACCGTGCGCGGCTTCGAGGACGTCGTGAAGGTCCTCGACAAGGCCGAGGCGACCAGCGAGCGCTACATAGAGGGAACGTTCTTCCTGCGCGCCCGCGTCGAGGGCAACGACGTCGGTTACGGCTCGATCTGCGCCGCCGGGCCGCACGCCACCACGCTGCACTGGGTCCGCAACAACGGCGAGGTCCGCTCCGGCGACCTGCTCCTGCTGGACGCGGGCGTGGAGACGAACACCCTCTACACCGCGGACGTCACCCGTACGCTGCCGATCAACGGCACGTACACCGACCTCCAGCGCAAGATCTACGACGCGGTGTACGAGGCCCAGGAGGCAGGCATCGCGGCGGTCAAGCCGGGCGCCGCGTTCCGCGACTTCCACGACGCCTCGCAGCGCGTGCTCGCCGAGAAGCTGGTCGAGTGGGGCCTGGTCGAGGGCCCGGTCGACCGGGTGCTGGAGCTCGGGCTACAGCGCCGCTGGACGCTGCACGGCACCGGCCACATGCTCGGCCTGGACGTGCACGACTGCGCCGTGGCCCGTACGGAGACGTACGTGAACGGGACGCTGGAGGCCGGCATGGTGCTGACCGTCGAGCCCGGCCTGTACTTCCAGGCGGACGACCTGACCGTCCCGGAGGAGTACCGCGGCATCGGCGTCCGTATCGAGGACGACATCCTCGTCACCGAGGACGGCAACCGGAACCTGTCCGCCGCGCTGCCGCGCCGCTCGGACGAGGTCGAGGCGTGGATGGCCCGGCTGACCGGTCAGCGGGCCTGATCACGGCCGGTCAGCGAGCCTGATCACGGCCGGTCAACGGGCCTGATCACGGCCGGACACGGACACTGACGCTGATACGGAAACGAGCGGCCCGGAGGCGGTCGGCGGCCCCGCGGGGTCACCGGCCGCCTCCGGCGTTCCCGGGCCGGCGCCCGCCCTGCCTGCCACGGACGTCCGGCCGGGGCTGATCCCGCGGACTCCTACGCGTCCTGCGGCCCGCGGGTGAAGACCCCGGCCCGGGCGGCCGTCCAGGCGGCCTCGGCGGCGTGGTCGGCCAGCCGCAGGTCGATGGGGCGGCGGGCGATCAGCAGCCGGTAGTAGAAGGGCGCGCCCAGGGCGGCCATGATCTCGTCCGCGTCGGCGTCCGCGGCCAGCTCACCGCGCTCCACGGCGCGGTGCACCATCCGGCCGGCCAGCCGCAGCCGCTCGTCGAAGAACTCCCGCAGCACGTCGGCGGCGGCGGGCTCCCGCGCGGCGGCGGAGACCACCGCCTCCAGCAGTCCGCGAAAGCGCGGCTCCGCGTAGAAGGCGGCGATCGAGCGGGCCAGCGCGCGCAGGTCGTCCGCGAGCGCCCCGGTGTCCGGAAGCGGCACCTCGGCGCTGATGTCGACCATCAGCTCGCAGACGATCCGCTCGGTGCTGCGCCAGCGCCGGTAGATCGTCGCGGCGTGCACGCCGGAGCGCTGGGCGATCCGCTCCACCGTCAGCGCCGCGTACCCGCCGTCCCCCAGTTCCTCGAAGGCCGCGTCCAGTACGGCTTGTCGCGTTCGCGCGGTACGTCCGCCCGGCCGGGAGGCGCCGGGAGGTGGCTGCGCTGTGTTCAAGGCGGCTCCGTATTGCAGTGCGAGATCCGGCCACGTATCGTCCAGAACGCTAACGCGAGACACTTCGCGTTAGGGCTGGAGTGTGCGCGGATCCCGCGGCAATCGGGGACGCGGCGGGGGACGTCCTCCCCTTGCGGGACCGCGCCACTCGGCGGTTTCCAGGGGTGGGACGGGCGTCGGCCGGAGAAGCCCGCGGCAGCGGTTCCCCGTACGTTTTCGGCATGTCTACGTTGGTGGCTTGTCTACGGTCTCGGCGTGTCTACGCTGCCAGTGCGTCTACGTTCACGGCATGTCGACGTTGCCGACGTGTCTACGGCTTCGGCATGTCTACGCTGCCGGTGCGTCTACGGTCTCGGCGTGCCCACAACTTCGGCATGACTACAACTTCGGCATGACTACGTTTTCGGCATATCGCGTCCGTACCGGCGGCAGGCCGACGCGCCGGCCCGGCGAGCGGTCCCTCACGACGCCATCAACGGCACCTCCTCCTTCCACTTCAGGATCTTGTCGAAGCTGACCACCGCGCCGCGCCGTCCGGTGCGGTTGCGGTAGCGGACGTGGTCGGTCAGGGCTTCGATCAGAAACAGCCCCCGTCCGTGTTCGGCCTGGGCCGGGGCGGGGGCTGCCATGGGCGGTGGCGGCGCGGCGGTATGGGGCGTCGCGCTTCGTCCGGGGCGCTTGGGCCGCCGGGCCCGTTCCCCGAAACCGGGACCGGAGTCGGTGACTTCGATACGACAGGTGTCGCCGTTGATGAAGGCGGTGACCCGGTAGTCCTCCGTGGCGGCGTCGCCACCGTGTTCGACGGCGTTCGCACACGCTTCGGAGAGGGCGACCGACAGGTCGTGGGAGATGTCCGGGTCCACCCCGGCCGTCTCCATCGTTCCCAGCAGGAGCCGCCGGGCGAGCGGGACGCTCGCGGCCTCGCGCCGCAGATGCAGGGACCACCAGATGCTCATCGCTGCAGCCTCCTGGTCGCGGCTCGACATATCGATACGTATTGCCGGGGCGCATGGTCCGTAAGCGTGCGCGGGACGTGACTCCGCCCATTCGGCGGATGTACCGGCGACGCCCGCCGGTGTAACGGAAGCGGGCCTGCGCCCGCGCGCACTCCGGCGCCCGTGGTGATCGCGCGGGTGCCGCTCCGGCGCGCACCCCGGCGCTGACCTGCCCGTACCGGAATGGCGTGATCCGCCGGGTACGGAGCGGCGGACCTGCCGTACGGGAGCGGTGGGCGCAGTGGGATGATGGCGCGGCCATGACTGCCCCGTCCGACCCCGAAGAGCGCGCCGCCGCGGACCTGCGGCTGCTGAGGGCCGCGGTGTTCACCGCGGTCTGCGTCGCGCTGTCCGCGGCCGGGCACATGATCGGATCCTGTGCCGCGGTCCCCGTGTGGACGCTGGGCGTGGGCTGCGCGGCGGTGTTCGCCGTCGCCGCGCCGCTGGCCGGGCGGGAGCGTTCGCTGCCGGGCATCGCCGTGGCCCTGGCCGTCGGGCAGCTCGCGCTGCACTCCGTCTTCGCGCTGGGCCAGCACCGCATGGCCGCCGCCCCAATGGCCGCACCCGCTTCCGGCGGCGGCCTCTCCGACCAGGCCGCCATCGCCATCGCGCGCCATGTGACCTGCGGCCTCGGGGCCGGTCGGCTGGACGGCGCCGAGGCGCGCCGCATCCTGGACGTCTCCGCGATCGGCCCGGCGGGCCCCGGCACGGCCGGGCATGCCATGGACCAGGCCGCCGCGTCGGCCCCGGTGGCGCACGGGCTGCTGCCCTCGCTGCCGATGCTGCTGGCGCACCTGCTCGCGGCGCTCGCCGCCGGCTGGCTGTTGCGCCGCGGCGAGGCCGCCCTGTGGCGTCTCGTACGGCTCTCCGCCCCCGCGGCGCGGGAAGCGGCCGCCGTGGCGGAAGCGCTCGTGGGCGCACTGCGGTGCACGCTGGCGCTCGTACGCGTCCTGTGCGCCGGACTCCTGGCGGCCGCGGACGCCCGTCCCGTGGCGCGTTTTTCGTACGGGGACGACCAAGCCCGCCCGAAGGAACTCGCGCTCCAGCACAGTGTCGTCAGGCGGGGCCCGCCCGCCCTGGCTCTCGCGGCCTGACGCCACACACCGCACCCACACATCCCGCAGCAGGACCGGGCACGCCCCGGCGCACGGGAGGGAACGGTGTGCGCCGGCGTCGCCGCACGCGCGCCAGCCGTTTCCCTTCCCTCTTTCCTCCTGCCTGTGGAGTGCTTTCCGCCATGCCCGAGTACACCGCCGTACCGTCACAGCCCACCGCCGCGCCGTCACCGTCCGCTGCCGAACCGCCCCGGACCGCCGCACGGACTGCCGCCCGGACCGCCGCACGGGCCGCCGAACCGACCGTGCCCTCCGGTCGTCGCGGCCGGCTCGCCCGTCGGCTACCCGTCGTCGGCGGCCTCGCCGCGGGCAGCGTGCTGCTGCTCGCCGTACCCGCCTTCGCGCACGTCAGCGTGCAGCCGGGCCAGGCCGAGCAGGGCGGCTACGCGACGATCAACTTCAAGGTGCCCAACGAGCGCGACAACGCCTCGACCGTGAAGCTCGAAGTGACCCTGCCGACCGACCACCCGCTGGCGTCCGCGATGCCGCAGCCGGTGCCGGGCTGGAAGATCGACGTCACCAAGTCCAAGCTCGACAAGCCCCTCGAAACGCACGGCAAGAAGCTCACCGAGGCCGTCTCGAAGATCACTTGGACCGCGGACGGCGGCAAGATCGAGCCGGGCCAGTTCCAGCAGTTCCCGGTCTCGGTGGGCCAGCTGCCCAAGACCGACCAGCTCGTCTTCAAGGCCCTCCAGACGTACGACAACAACGAGGTCGTACGTTGGATCGAGCCGGCCAAGGAGGGCGCGCCGGAGCCGGACAACCCGGCGCCGGTGCTCAAGCTGACCCCCGCGTCCGGTGACGGCCACGGCTCCGGCGCCGCCGGCGCGAAGAACGCCGGCGGCGACGCGGACGACACCCGGCAGGCCGCCGCGGACGGCAGCGACACCACGGCGCGCGTCCTGGGCGGCGTCGGCATCGCCGTCGGCGTCATCGGTGTCGCGTTCGGCGTGCTCGCCGGCCGGCGCCGTGGCGCCTGACCCGACCCCGTGCCCGACCCGGCGCCCGCGCGGCGCCGGGCCGGCACCCCGCTCCTGACCACACGGGACACACAGCAATGCGCAAGAGGTATCTGATCGCCGCCACCGTCGCCCTGGCCTCGGCACTGACCCTGGCCGCCTGCGACGGCGGCGGCGACAGCGACAAGCCCGCCGCCAGCGTCTCCGGCGGCACCCGCTCCCAGCCGATCGTCACGCTCGATCAGCCCATGGAGAAGCCGGACCTGGTCCTGACCGACACCGAGGGCGAGAAGTACGACCTGATCGAGCGGACCAAGGGTCACCCGACCCTGATCTACTTCGGCTACACCCACTGCCCGGACGTCTGCCCGCTGACGATGAACAACATCGACGTGGCGATGCGGCAGCTGCCCCAGGCCGAACAGGACGACCTGCGCGTCGTCTTCGTGACCTCGGACCCCGAGCGCGACACGCCGGCCGCCCTCAAGAAGTGGCTCGGCGGCATCAACAAGAAGTTCGTCGGCCTGACCGGCTCGTTCGACACCATCCAGGCCGGCGCGCGCAGCGTGAACATCGGCATCGAGAAGCCCGTCAAGAAGAAGAACGGCGACGTGGTCTCCACGCACGGCGCGCAGGTGCTGCTCAGCTCCCCCAAGGACGACAAGATCCACTGGATGGGGATGCAGGACGCCGACGTCGACCGCTACTCCAAGGCACTTCCGAAGATCATCAAGGGACAGAACCCGTGAACCGCCGCACCACCCTCGCCGCCGCCCTCGCCCTGACCGCCGGATTCGCCCTCGCGGGCTGCGGCGGGGACAGCGCCCCCAAGCTCTCGGTCTCCGGCGCCTACATGCCGCAGCCGGTCGACCAGAACATGGCCGGCGGCTTCCTGGTCGTCAAGAACTCCGGCGACACGGCCGACCGGCTCACCTCCGTCACCAGCGACGTGGCCAAGAGCGTCACCCTCCACACGACCAAGGACAACAAGATGGAGGAGGTCAAGTCGCTGGACATACCCGCGGGCGGCGAGCTGGAACTCGCCCGCGGCGGCAACCACCTGATGTTCATGGGCCTGAAGAAGAAGCCGGCCGAGGGCCAGCAGGTCACCATCGAGCTGCACTTCGACAAGTCGAAGCCGCTCAAGGTCGAGGTCCCGGTCAAGTCCGGCACCTACGTCCCGAAGAACGGCGGGGCGAAGGCGGACTCCGACGACGGGGCGAAGACGGGCACCGGCGACGGGGCGAAGACGGGCACCGGCGACGGGGCGAAGACGGGCTCCGGCGACGGGGGCGCGATGGACCACGGTTCCATGGACCACGGTTCTATGGACCACGGGTCGATGCAGCACGGTTCGGCGCAAAACGGGTCGACGCAGCACGACGGGTCGACGCAGCACGACGGTTCGCAGCACGAGGGATCCGCCGAAGACCACTCGCAGCACGACGCCAAGAAGTAGGGGGCGCCCGTCATGACCACCACCGTCCTCTGCGCATCGGGCTCCGGCGCCCGCGCTCCGGGCGCACGCCGTGAAGGCGCCCCGCGCATCCGCCGGTCGTCCGCGCTGCGCCTCCTGGTGCTCGCGGCGGCGCTGCTCGGCGTGCTCCTCGGAGGCGCCGCACCGGCCAGCGCGCACGCCGCGCTGACCGGCAGCACCCCCGCGCAGGGGTCGGTGGTGCAGAGCGCACCCGAGCAGGTCACGCTCACCTTCTCCGAGGGCGTCGCGATGGGCGACGACTCGATCCGGGTCCTGGACCCGCAGGGCAAGCGGGTCGACCGCGGCAAGCTGCGCGACCTGTGCAGCGGCGAGACGGTCAAGTACGGCGCGGGGCTGCCGCCGGGGCTGCCGGACGGCACGTACACCGTCGCCTGGCAGGCGGTCTCCGCCGACAGCCACCCGGTCTCCGGCGCCTTCACCTTCTCGGTGGGCGCGCCGTCCAAGACCAGCGCCCCACTGCCCCAGCAGGAGGCCGGCGGCGGTGTGGTCGGTGCGCTGTACGGCATCGCGCGCTACCTCGCGTACGCGGGCTTCGTCGTCCTGGTGGGCGGCGCGGCCTTCGTCCTCGTCTGCCGCCCGGCCGCCGCGCGCGTACGGTCCGTACAGCGCCTGGTGTCCCGGGGCTGGGCCGTGCTGACCGCCGCGACGATCGCGATGCTGCTGCTGCGCACCCCGTACACGACGTCCGGGGACCTCTCCGATGTCTTCGACCTCGGGGGGCTCCGGCAGGTTCTGGAGACGAAGCCGGGAGCCGCGCTGCTCTCCAGGTTGCTGCTGCTAGCCGCCGCGGCCCTGTTCGTGGCCGTCCTTTTCGGCGCGTACGCCCGCGCGCAGGGGAATGAGGGGCGTACGGAGGGGACCGCACGCGCCGGGGACGTGGACGGACAGGCCGACGACGGTCAGGCCGACGGCAGCTCGGCTGACGGCGGTCCGGCCGATGGCGGACCCGCCGCTGGCGATCCGGCTGACGGCGGTCCCGCCGGTGCCGACCCGGCCGACGGCACCCCCTCCGCCCCCGACCGCCCGCACTACAAGCAACCCAAGCAATCCAAGCAACCCGAGTCCCCCAAGCAACCCAAGCCCCCCAAGCACCGCAAAGACCTCACCTTCGGTCTGGCCGTCGGCGGCACCATCGTGGCCGTGGGCCTCGCCGCCACCTGGGCGATGGCCGAGCACGCCTCGACCGGCCTGCAGACCGCCGTCGCCATGCCGGTGGACGCCCTGCACCTGCTGGCCGTGGCCACCTGGCTCGGCGGGCTGGCCGCGCTGCTGGTCTCCCTCTACAAGGGCCCGTCCGTGGCCCGGGCCGGCGTCCGGCGGTTCTCGCGGCTCGCGTTCGGGTCCGTCCTCGTGGTGGTGGCGACCGGCGTCTACCAGTCGTGGCGGCAGGTCGGTACGTGGCAGGCACTGACCGACACCGCGTACGGGCGGCTGCTGCTGGTCAAGGTCGCGCTGGTCGTCGTCCTCGTGGGCGTGGCCTGGTTCTCGCGGCGCTGGGCGGCGCGGCTGAGCGAGGGCCCGGCGCCCGAGGCGGAGGCCGCCGCCGTACTGGAAAGCGTGGCGGCGCACGCGGAGGCGGGCACGGAGTCCAGCGCTGCCATCGCGAGCACCGGCGAATCCGCACACGACGGCGGATCCGCACACGACGGCGGGCACGTGCACACCGGCGAATCCGCACGCGACATCGACCCCGCGCGGGCCGCCCAACTGGCCCGGCAGCGCTGGGCGCTGGCGACCGCCCGTACCAAGCGCATCCGCGACGCCGACCCGGAGCGCACCGGGCTGCGCCGGTCCGTACTCGCCGAGGCGTCGGTCGCCGTGGTCCTGCTGGCCGTCACCACCGTGCTCACCTCCACCGAACCGGCCCGTACGGAGGAGGCCGTGAAGGCGGTCGGCGCGGCCGGGCGATCGGCCGACGCCAACCAGCCGCAGGTACTGAACATCCCGTTCGACACCGGCGGCGCGCGCGGTAAGGGCACCGCGCGCATCGACCTGGACCCGGGCCGCAGCGGCAGCGCCAACGCCCTGCACCTGCGGATCGCCGATCCGGACGGCCGGACCCAGGACATCCCCGAGGTGAAGATCTCCTTCACCCTTAAGGACAAGAAGCTAGGGCCGCTGCAGGTCACCCTCGACCACGTCAGCGAAGGACACTGGAGCGCGCGCGACGTCCAGTTGCCGGTGCCCGGACAGTGGCAGCTCTCCCTGGTCGTCCGGACCTCCGACATCGACCAGGTCACCGAGACCAGGAACGTGAAGATCAACTGATGACGACCACCGCTTCTCCCTCCGGCTCCGCCGGTTCCGGCGCCGGTACGGAGCGCCCCGAGACCCTCGAACTGTCCCGCCGCCGCCTGCTGGGCACCGTCGGCGCCGCCGGCGCGGCGGGCCTGGTCGCCGGTGCCGCGGGCACCGCGATCGGCGTCGCCGCCGCGCAGGACGACCCGCCCGCCGCGCTGAGCAGCGTCGGCTCGACCACGGTCGCCTTCCGCGACGAACGCGCCAAGCACCAGGCGGGCATCACCACCCCCCTCCAGGCGCGCGGCCACCTCGTCGCCTTCGACCTGGCGCCGGGCGCCGACCGCAAGGCCGCGGCGGCACTGCTGCGCCGCTGGTCCCGTACGGCCGAGGAACTGATGGCCGGGCGCGCGCCGGCCGCGGACACCGGTGTCGCGCTGGACGCGGGCCCCTCCTCGCTCACCGTCACCTTCGGGTTCGGCCGCACCTTCTTCGACCGTACGGGGCTGACCGCGCACCGCCCGGCCCAGCTCGAACCGCTGCCGGACTTCTCCTCGGACGCGCTCGACGCCGGGCGCAGCAACGGCGACCTGTGGGTGCAGATCGGCTCCGACGACGCGCTGGTCGCCTTCCACGCGCTGCGCGCCCTCCAGAAGGAGGCCGGGGACACCGCGCGGCTGCGCTGGCAGATGAACGGTTTCAACCGCACGCCCGGCGCCACCGCGAGCCCGATGACCGCCCGCAACCTGATGGGCCAGGTGGACGGCACCAACAACCCCAAGCCCACGGACTCCGACTTCGAGGAGCGGATCTTCGTCGGCCGGGACGCCGGCAGCGGCCCGTACGCCTGGATGCGCGGCGGCTCGTACGCGGTCGTCCGCCGCATCCGGATGCTGCTGGACGACTGGGAGAAGCAGCCGCTCGCCAAGCAGGAGAAGGTCATAGGCCGCCGCAAGGCCGACGGCGCGCCGCTGACCGGCGGCGATGAGCACACGAAGATGGACCTGGACAAGAACGGCCCCGACGGGCTGCCGGTCATCCCGGCCGACGCGCACGCGCGGATCGCGGCGCCGGAGTCCAACCAGGGCGCGGCCATGCTGCGGCGGCCGTACTCCTTCCACGACGGGTTCCGCGACGACGGCGCCCCGGACGCCGGGCTGCTCTTCATCTGCTGGCAGGCCGACCCCCTGCGCTCCTTCGTCACCATCCAGCGCAAGCTGGACCGCGGCGACGCGCTCTCGCCGTTCCTGCGGCACGAGGCCAGCGGGCTGTACGCGGTGCCGCCGGCCGCGGTGGCGGGCGGGTATGTGGGGCAGCCGCTGCTGGAGGGGTGAGGGGGAAGGGTGGGTCTCGGTGGGTCTCTGATCTCCGGCGGGCCCCCTGAGGCCCGTGGGTCTCCGGCTTCCGGCCGGAGCGGGCGGCCGGTGCGGGTAACGTGGCGAGCGGGTGATCGGTTCGGCGGTCCCCACCGGAGCGTGAGGGAGTCAGAGGGAATGTCGGTCAGCCGCTACACGTATCTGGGGCCCGAGGGCACGTTCACCGAGGCGGCGCTGCGTACGCTCCCGGAGTCCGCCACCCGCGAACTGGTCCCGATGGTGTCCGTACCGGCCGCGCTGGACGCCGTACGGGCCGGGGACGCGGCGGCCGCGCTGGTGCCGATCGAGAACTCCGTCGAGGGCGGGGTGACCACCACCCTGGACGAACTCGCCGCCGGCGAACCGCTGATGATCTACCGCGAGGTGCTGCTGCCGATCGCGTTCGCGCTGCTCGTACGGCCCGGCACGGAACTGTCCGGCATCAAGACGGTCACCGGGCACCCGGTCGCCCAGCCGCAGGTCCGCAAGTGGCTCGCGGAACACCTGCCGGAGGCGGTCTGGGAGTCGGCGGCCTCGAACGCGGACGGTGCGCGGCTGGTCCAGGAGGGCCGCTACGACGGCGCCTTCGCCGGGGAGTTCGCGGCGGCGACGTACGGCCTCGAACCACTGGTCACCGACATCCACGACGCGCAGAACGCGGCCACCCGCTTCGTCCTGGTGGGCCGCCCCGCCCGGCCCGCCGCGCGCACCGGCGCCGACAAGACCTCGGTCGTGCTGTGGCTGCGCGAGGACCACCCCGGTGCGCTGCTGGAACTGCTCCAGGAGTACGCGGCCCGCGGCGTCAGCATGATGCGCATCGAATCGCGGCCGACCGGCGAGGGCATCGGCCGCTACTGCTTCTCGGTGGACTGCGAGGGGCACCTCACGGACCGGCGGGTCGGCGAGGTCCTGATGGCGCTCAAGCGCATCTGCCGGGAGGTGCGGTTCCTCGGTTCGTACCCGCGGGCGGACCGGGTACGGGCGAATGTGCGCCCCGACACGGTGGACGACGCGTTCACGGACGCGGCGGACTGGCTGACCCGGTGCTTGGACGGGCGGGCCTGACCGACTGATGCCGATCGGCCGATGCCGCTCGGCCGATGCCGACCGATCGGGACGCTGCCCGCTCGGAGCGCTTCCCGCTCGGGACGCTGCCCGCTCGGTGCTGTGCCGTGCGACGTGCTGCCGCCCTGCCACTCTGCCGCCCTGCCGACCAGGCGCCACGTCGGTGACCGGGCCCCGCGTCGGTGACCGGGCCCCGCGTCGGTGGCCGGGAACCGGCGGGCGAAGAGTGCCGGAACGATCCACTGACCGGTCGCCGACCGGCCCGCGCGGTCCTGTGTGTGGCCTGGACTGGGGCGTTGGGGTTGTCCACAAAGTTATCCACAGGCGCCGTTCTCGACCTGGGGACAAGTCGACACGGCGGCCACCTCAACTCGGACAGAGTCGACATATTGCTCTACCGACCCCCGGAACTCTCCACAGCGCCACAGCCCGTCCGCGTCAGCGCAATTCACGCGAACAATCCTTTAGGGCGAGGAAATCCCACACGAAAGAGCGTCGGCAAAGGGTTTCGCCGGCAAATCCCTGGCAACGGATTCTTGAAGCGGAACCAAACCTTCCAACTTCCACAGTTCCCACACACAGCCTGTGGATAAGATTCCGGAACTCCCCCAGCCCTGTGGACAACCCTGGGTACAACCGTCGTCGCCCTCCGCCGCACGGCACCCGTCAACTCCGGCCGTCCACAAGGGAAGCGGATCGGCGCAACCGACGCGATTACCCCCGTACCGGCGATGGCGCAAGATTTCCTTGACGCTTTTTTCCGCCACTTTCCGACCGTCCGCACCGCACCCCGCGACCCCCGCCACCCCCACTCCCCTCCACCCGGCCGCCTTCCCGCCCGCCCCTTATGCTCCTCTTGCGCCCCGCGCCATACCTCCGTACCGCATCGCACGGCACGGAATTCGCAAATGTTCTAAATAACCCCAAAACGGGCAAAGCGCCACGCGGGGAAATACGGCGTCGAGCGCCGGCGCCGCACCCCGGTAGCCTGGTGGGGTGATTGACCTTCGCCTGCTCCGTGAGGACCCCGACCGTGTGCGCGCGTCCCAGCGCGCCCGTGGAGAGGACGTCGCGCTCGTCGACGCGCTGCTCTCCGCCGACGAGCGGCGCAGGACCTCAAGCGTCCGCTTCGACGAGCTGCGCGCCGAGCAGAAGTCGCTCGGCAAGCTCATCCCCAAGGCCACCGGCGACGAGAAGGCCGCGCTGCTGAAGAAGGCCGGGGAGCTGTCCGCCGCCGTCAAGGCCGCCGACGCCGAGCAGGACGAGGCCAAGGCCGAGACGCAGCAGCTGCTGCTCCGGCTGGGCAACCTGGTCCACCCCGACGTGCCCGTGGGCGGCGAGGAGGACTTCACGGTCCTGGAGACCGTCGGCACCCCCCGCGACTTCGCGGCCGAGGGCTTCGAGCCCAAGGACCACCTGGAGCTCGGCCAGGCGCTCGGCGCCATCGACGTCGAGCGCGCCGCCAAGGTCTCCGGCTCGCGCTTCTACTACCTGACGGGCATCGGCGCGCTCCTGGAGCTCGCGCTCGTCAACGCCGCCATCGCGCAGGCCACCGAGGCCGGCTTCACGCCGATGCTCACCCCGGCCCTGGTGCGCCCGCACGCCATGGAGGGCACCGGCTTCCTCGGCCAGGCCGCGGAGAACGTCTACCACCTGGAGAAGGACGACTACTACCTCGTCGGCACCTCCGAGGTCCCGCTCGCCGCGTACCACATGGACGAGATCATCGACGCGGACCATCTGCCGCTGCGCTACGCGGGCTTCTCGCCGTGCTTCCGCCGCGAGGCCGGTACGTACGGCAAGGACACCCGGGGCATCTTCCGCGTCCACCAGTTCGACAAGGTCGAGATGTTCTCGTACGTCGACCCCGAGGACGCGCAGGCCGAGCACCAGCGCCTGCTGGACTGGGAGAAGCAGTGGCTGACCGGCCTGGAGCTGCCCTTCCAGGTGATCGACGTGGCCACCGGTGACCTGGGGGCCTCGGCCTCGCGCAAGTACGACTGCGAGGCGTGGATCCCCACCCAGGGCAAGTACCGCGAGCTGACCAGCGCCTCGAACTGCGACGAGTTCCAGGCCCGCCGTCTGTCGGTCCGGATGCGTACGAACAAGGACGGCAAGCAGCAGGTCAAGCCGCTCGCCACGCTCAACGGCACGCTCTGCGCGGTGCCCCGCACCATCGTGGCGATCTTCGAGAACCACCAGCAGGCGGACGGCTCCGTGCGCGTGCCCGAGATGCTGCGCCCGTACCTGGGCGGCCGGGAGATCCTGGAGCCCGTCAACCGGTGACCGCCGCTCCCGAACCCGCGCACCGGGCCGCTCCGGCCCGCCCGCTGCCGTACAGGCTCGTCGCGACCGACCTCGACGGAACGTTGCTGCGGCCCGACGACACGATCTCCGAGCGCACCCGCGCCGCCCTGGCCACGGCCACGGCGGCCGGGGCCGCGCACATCGTCGTCACGGGACGCGCGGTGCCGTGGACCCGGCACATCCTCGACGCGCTGGACTACGACGGCATAGCGGTGTGCGGGCAGGGCGCGCAGGTCTACCACGCCGGCGAACACCGGCTGCTGACCTCGGTCACCCTGGACCGCCAGCTCGCCGGGCTGGCCCTCGCCAAGATCGAGGCGGAGGTCGGCCCGCTGTTCCTCGCCGCGAGCCGGGACGGCCTGGAGGGCGAGGTGCTGGTCACGCCCGGCTACCGCATCCAAGAGGGCCCGCTGCCGCACCTGATGATCGAGGGCCCCGGCGACCTGTGGTCGGCCCCCATCAACAAGATCTACATACAGCACCCGACGCTGGGCGACGACGAACTGGCCCGCGCCGCGCGCGAGGCCGCCGGCGACCTGGTCGGCGTGATGATGGCCGGCGAGGGCGTCGTCGAACTCCTCCCCCTCGGCCTCTCCAAGGCCACCGGCCTCTCCCTCGCCGCCCGCCGCCTGGGCGTCAAGGCCGCCGACACGATCGCCTTCGGCGACATGCCCAACGACATCCCGATGTTCGGCTGGGCAGCGCACGGCGTGGCGATGGCCAACGCCCACGAGGAACTGAAGGCCGTAGCGGACGAGATCACCGCCTCCAACGAGGAGGACGGCATCGCGGTGGTGCTGGAGCGGTTGTACAAGGCCTGAGCCACGCCCGGCCGCCCTTCCGGATCTTCCGTCCGGGGCTTCCGGGGCTTCGGGGTCTTCCGGGGCTTACGGATCTTCCGGGTCTTCCGGAACGGATGAGCGAACTCCTGCCCGCGAACGAGTAACTGTACGTTTATCCGTTCGTTGTCCCCTGTGCGTGGAGGCAACTGGAGTTCGAGACGTCGAGAGACCGTGAAGTGCTGGGGTTTGCCGGTGACGGCCGTGACGCGGTGCAACCGTACGGCTGAGACCCGGACATAGAGGTAGTGGCATCCGTGAGCAGCCTCCGCTCCTGTAGCCCTGGATACGGGCGTCCAGTTGAAAGGGACACCCTGTCCCTTTCAAACCGTTCCGGTTTGAGTGGAGGGCATTCCGATGCCACCCGAAGCTGTACTGCTGGAGTCGCGGGCCATGCGCGACAGTGTGATGGGCCGCACCGAGGTCCTCGACAAGGTGAAGGCGCTCGTCCTGTTGCCGGATGGGACCCACGCGATCACAGAGGGCGTCGCTGACTACTTCGTTGTCCACAACGAGGTCATCAAGAAGCTCACCCAACGGCACCGGACAGAACTCGTCTGCAACGGGTTGCAGGTGCTGCGAGGCTCTGACCTGCGGGTCTTTGAAAGGGACAACTTGTCCCTTTCAAAGCATAGTTATCCACAGGGCCGAGCCCACCTCACCCTCTACACCCGCCGAACCATCCTCAACATCGCCATGCTCCTCCGCGACAGCGAGGTCGCGCGGGCGGTGCGTACGTACCTCCTCGACGCCGAGGAGCGCGGCCGCGTCGGTGTGCCCCGGCAGGCGGAAGGCGGGCCGACCCTGGAGTCCCTCGACCACCGCCTCACCCACGTCGAATCGTCGCTCGCCGACATCGGGCCCGTGCTCCGGGACCTCGGGCCGGTGATCGGCCGTATCTCCGTGCGGCTGGACCGGCTCGACCGGCGGCTGGACGCGACGAACCGGGTCGTGTGCGCGATGAGTCTGCGGCTCAGTGATCTGGCGGAGGACGTCCGGGAGTTGCGGTACGGTCCGCGTCCGCTGCCGCGTCCGCACCGGCACCCGGGGTCAAGGGCCAGGCGGCGAGACCAAGGGTGAGCGCGATGGCGTGTCCGATGTCGGTGAAGGTGGCGCCTGACAGGAGCGGGATGCCGAAGAAGCCGATGACGGACGCCAGGTAGAGGTAGCGCCAGGGCGGCGGCAGCCGGTAGGCGAGCAGGCCGGCCGCCGCCGCCAGGCCGTACGAGACGCCGATGTCGACGACGTGCGTCATGGAGCGGGGCAACCGGTGGCCCTCGATGGCGAGCAGGACCAGTTCCTGGCTGGCGAGGGTGGCGGTGACGTGGGCGACGCCGATCGTCAGCAGCCAGCGCCAGGTGCCCAGCCAGCGCTCGACATTGGCGTGCACCAGCTCGAAGAGGACGGCGTACAGGAGGAAGGAGGACGGGTCCTCGATCCAGAAGCCGCTGATGAGGAGGGAGGAGAGGGGGTGCCGGTTCAGCTCGTGGATGTTGCTGCTGGTGCGGTGGAGGAGGAAGTCGCCCAGCCCCTCGGTGGCCCCCGCGACGACGAGGCTGGTGATGCCGATAACCAGCAGCCAGACGTGGGTGCCGGGCGCGGACCGTACCCAGGCCGCCACCCGGTCGGCCGGTGCGGCGGGGAGCACGGGTTTCATCGTGCGCGGCCCGGTGGGGCGGCGGTGAGCGGGCCGGAGACGATCCGGCCCCGGCCGTGCGGCCCGGCCCCCTTGATCCGGCGGATCAGCGGCGAGGACTCCATGTGCCGCACGCCGGGCAGCGCCGCGATACGGGTGGTGAGGTACGTGTACAGCGCGCGTACATCGGGGCACAGTACCGACGCGAAGAGATTGTGCGGGCCGGTGGTCGCGCAGGCGAAGGCCACCTCGGGATGCTGGGCCAGCGCGGTTCCGGCGGCGGCCAGTTCACTGGGGGCGACGGAGAGCCAGAGGGAGACCATGACGCCGAAGCCGAAGTGCCGGGCGTCGTAGTCGACGTCGTAGTAGAGGACGCCGTCCGCGCGCAGCTCGGACAGCCGGCGGCGGACGGTGGACTGTGACCAGCCGGTGGCCGTGGCCAGGTCGGCGAGGCCGGTACGGCCGTCCTCGGCGAGCGCGTCCAGAAGGCGGTGGTCCGCCGCGGTGAGCGCGACGGGCGACGTGCGCGCGGGCGGCGCGCCGGTGCGCCGGTCGGCCGCGGCGGACGCCGGATGGCGCAGCCGCTCGGCCTGTTCCTCGGTCAGCGCGCCGGACTTGTTGACCAGGCCCAGCGGTCCGCCGAAGAATTCGTGCAGCATGCAGTGCGCGGTGACGCCGACCACGCTGGGGGTCCGCGGCAGCTTCTGGAGCAGCAGCGCGTCACTGTCCCGGCTGCTGGCGGCGCGGCAGACGGCGCCGATCTCGGTGCCGCCGGACATCAGGCTCACCCAGGACGTGTCGGTGCGCCGGGCCAGCGCCTCGGCCACCGCGACGGCCGCGTCGGGCGTGCACTGCACCCGTACCAGCCATTCGATCTCGCCGAGGGCCGGCGGGTCGGCGAGCCCCAGCACCTTGATCATCCCGGCGCCGCGCAGCCGCCCGTAGCGGCGGGCGACGGTCTGGTCGGAGACGCCGAGGACCTCGGCGATACGGCTGAACGGGGCCCGGCCGTCGAGCTGAAGGGCGTGGACCAGTCCCCGGTCCAGCTCGTCGAAGCCGTCGGTTTTCACCAGGAAAGGCTAACCCGTGTCGGATTGCGCCGCACGGTACGCCGTGGCTGGGAGTGGCGGGGGTGCCGCCCGGATTCTGGTGCGGGGGGACGGAACGAATGACGCCATAAGACAGCGATGACCACAGAGGTTTCTGATGCACAACGGGTGGAGCGGATCTTGATGCACAACGGGCGGAGCAGGTGGTGGCCGCTGGTCGCCATCACCCTGGGCAACTTCATGTTGCTCGTGGACGTGACGATCGTGAACACGGCGCTGCCGCGGATAGCCGATGGTCTGCACGCCTCCTTCACCTCCTTGCAGTGGGTGATGGACATCTACGCGCTGGCGCTGGCCGCGCTCCTGATGGTGGCCGGTTCGGCGGCCGACCTCTTCGGACGCCGCAAGCTGTACCTGGCGGGGCTCGCGCTGTTCGCGCTGTCCTCGCTGGCCTGCGGCCTGGCGCCCGACGAGGGCGTACTGATCGCCGCACGGGCGGTGCAGGGCGTGGGCGCGGCGGCGATGTTCGCCACCAACACGCCGCTGCTGATGGCCGCGTACCAGGGCCGTGACCGGGGGGTCGCCTTCGGCATCTGGGGCGGTACGGGCGGTGCCGCGGCGGCGGTCGGCCCGCTGCTGGGCGGCGTGCTGACCCAGTACGTGGACTGGCGCGCGATCTTCCTGGTCAACCTGCCGCTGACGGCGGTGGCGATGTGGATCACTCTGCGGTCGGTACCGGAGTCGTACGGCGACCGTACGGGACGCATCGACTGGCCGGGCGCCGGCGCGTTCACCCTCTGCGCGGGCGCACTGACGTACGGGCTGATGCGCGGCGGCGAGGAGGGCTGGACGGAGTCCGGCACACTGCTGTCGCTGGCGGTGGCCCTGCTGGCGCTGGTCGTCTTCGTGGCCGTGGAACGCCGTACGGCCCAGCCGCTGCTGGACCTGAAGCTGATGCGGCGCCCGGTCTTCGCCGTCCTGATGGTGGCGGCGCTGCTGCTCCAGGCCGCGGCGTTCCCGTACCTGACGTACGTGGGCCTGTGGGTGCAGAACATCCTGGGCCTGAGCCCCGTGATGGGCGGTCTCGCGGTGCTGCCGATGGCGGCGGCGTCCATGGCCGTGGGCATGCTCGGCGGCCGGTTCCTGCACCGGCTGGCGCCGCGGGTGCCCATCGGCGTCGGCCTGCTGCTGATCGGCGCCGGACCGCTGCTGCACGTCCTGCTGCTGAACGACGACTCCGGCTGGGCGGTCCTCACGCCGGGCCTGCTCATCAGCGGCGTCGGCATCGGCATGGCCATGCCCGTACTGGTCTCGGCGGCGCTGGGCGCGGCCCCGCCGCAGCGCGCCGGCATGGCCAGCGGCGCGGTGAACACCTTCCGCCAGCTCGGCTTCGCGCTGGGCATCGCGATCCTCGGCACGGTCTTCACGCAGGGCGTGCGGTCCGCGGGCGCACACGCCGGACCGGGCGTCGGTTACGTCCACGGCCTGACCCGGGTGTCCCTGGTCGCGGGCATCGTCGCGGTGGCGACGGGTCTGCTGGTGCTGGCCGTCGTGCGAATCGGGGGTCCGGAGCGGAGCGGGAGTTCGGAGCGGAGCGATTCCGCGGGGCGTACGGCTCCGGCTGGTTCGGGGGCGGTTGGTTCGGGTTCGGATTCGGGGTCGGGTTCGGGGTCGGGGCCTGGTACAGGGTCTGGTTCGGGATCCGGATCGGGATCGAAATCGGGCTCTGGCACGGCCGGATCCGGTACGGACGATACGGCTACGGCCGCCGCCGGTACGCCGGTCGGCGTGGACCAGGGGTGACGGCAGCCCCGTACGAACAACGTCACCGCGTGGCCGACTCACGGCGAGTCGGCCACGCCGGGCGACCACAACGGGACGGCCACAACAGGTAGTCGGCCACAACGAGCCGGTCACAACGGACCGATCACAACGGGCCGATCACAACAAGTAGTCGGCAACAACAGAAGATCAACGGGTCGGCCCCCGGAACCGTCCGGCGCCGTAGCCGGTTCCGGGTGGCCGCCTGGCGCCGTGTCCCGATCCTCCTCGCGCCCGCATCCCCAAGTCAATCTTCGGGTTTCCTTCCAATCCCCTTAGCTCAAGCTTGGGTTGGCGCACTCCGTAGCCCCTCGGTTGCGTGTCGATTGCACCTCGGTTGCGCCTCGACGCCTTGGATTCGGGCGTACAGACGCGTTCACGGGCGTTGAATCACGCGTGATCCCGTGCGCCCCTCGCGCGCCCGGCGCACAGAAGGCGCACGGAGCCGCCCTCCTTCGTAGGCCCTCGTCCCGACCCCCGGCCCTCACGCTCACCTCTCCACGATCGGCTCCTGCAGTTCGGTCACCCACCGCTCCCGGTCCTCCGGGCACTCCAGCGTCAGCTCCCGCGGGTAGCCGGCGGAGCGGTAGGGGCTGTCGTCGAGCCAGCGGGCCAGCGTCTGCGCGGTGGGCAGCACCCGCTCCATCGGGCCGCGGTGCACCACCGTGGCCGCCCGCTCGACGGCCGGCAGATCCACGATCGCGAAGTCGTGGTCCGGCCGCGGGGCGGCCGCGACCGGGACCGACGCGTGCACCGTGATCCGGTCCCCGCCCTCCGGCGCGTCCTCGTAGTACGCGATCGCCGGGCCGGACGGCTCGACGCCCGCCGCGGTCAGCCGCCGGAACAGCTCCGCGTACAGCGGACGGATCACCGGTCCGATGTCCTCGGGCCCGAAGCTCGCCGCGGTGCCGGTCAGTTCGGCCACCCGTACCGCCTCGACGCGCTTGACCACCACCTCCTCCACGGCCATCCGCCCCTCCTCCTCGATCGTCCGGAGCCGCGCCTCGACCCGGGCCAGCCGGGCGCCCGCCGCCGTGACCGCCGCCGCCAGCTCGGCCCGGCGCAGCCTCAGCATGCCGCGCAGTTCCGCCGCACTCACCTGCTCGTCCAGGACGGCCGCGACCTGCTGGAGGCTGAAGCCGAGGTCTTTGAGGGCGATGATGCGGTTGAGGCGGGCGAGCTGCCCGGCCTCGTAGTAGCGGTAGCCGGTGACCGGGTCCGTACGGGCCGGGCGCAGCAGCCCGATGGCGTCGTAGTGCCGCAGCATGCGGGCCGACACTCGGCCGTGACCTGCGAAATCTCCGATGGTGAACATGACGTCTCCCAGTGCAGGGCCTGCCACGGTGTGAAGGTCAAGGGGGCGGCCGTCGGCCGGGGCGGTCCTGGTGAAGCCCGGCCGTAACGATCCTCGCGGAAGTCCGGCCGGCTCGTCCCGGGGAATCGAGGTACGCGCGGACTCGCGCCGGGTCGTGCGTCCCCGTCGTGCACCGGAGCGTGCGCCGGGGCACCAGCATTGCGTCAAGGGGCGTCCACGGACCGTCAACGATGCGTCAGTACGCCGCCGAACGCGTGCCGGTCCGGGCATAGCGTCGAGGAGGAGCCCCGGCACTTCCCTTCCCACCGGTCCGGGGCCGGTCCTGTGCGAGCACGAGGAGCGTCGCCGTGTCCCAGCAGCATCTGTACGAGGAAGATCCCGAGCCTGCCGAACGCATCCCGGCCGGGCTGCTGTTCGTCCCCGTCCGGCCGGGCCCCGCGGGCTGTACGGCCCGCCTGTTCCGCACCCCGCTCGGCGGCCGCACCGCCGTCGGCTTCACCTCACCGCAGCGGCTCGCCGCGGCGCTCGGCACCGACCAGCCGTGGATCCGGCTCGCCGAGCCCGCGTTGCGCGCCCTCGCCGAGCCGCTCGGCGCCCGCGTCCTGACCGTGGACCCGCGCCTCGCCCCGAGTGCCCGCCGTACGCCGCTGCTGCGGGCCGTCTGAGAAGGGCGAACGACACCATGACCGCGACGACCACGACACCGCAGCGCACCACCGGACAGCCGGCCGAACCGACCCGCCCCGGCCTTCCGGGCGCATCTTCGGGAGGGACTCCGGACGGCTCCTCGGACAGGCCCCCGAGCGGATCCCCGGGTGACTCTTATGACGGGTCCCCGAGTGCCCCTTATGACGAGTCCCCAAGCGGGTCCCCTGGCGCCCCTCATGACGGGTCCCCGAGCGGATCCCAGAGCGGATCCCCGAGCGCCCCTCATGACGGATCCCCGGACGGATCCCCGGGCGGGTCCCCTGACAGCTCCCCGGCCGGATCCCCTGACAGTTCCCTGGACGACCTTTCCGTCTGGCCCGCCTCGACGGCCGAACTGCCGCACGCCGACCTCTCCGTGGGCGGCGTCCCGCTCACCGAGCTCGCCGAGCGCTTCGGCACCCCCACGTACGTCCTGGACGAGGCCGAGGTACGCGCTCGCTGCCGCGCCTACCTGCGGGCCTTCCCCGACGCCGACGTCCTGTACGCGGCCAAGGCGTTTCTCTGCCGCGCCATGGCCCACTGGATACGGGAGGAGGGCCTGGGCCTGGACGTCTGCTCCGCCGGCGAGCTGGAACTCGCCGTCACCACCGGCTTCCCGCCCTCCCGCATCGTGCTGCACGGCAACGCCAAGAGCCCGGACGACCTGCACACCGCACTGCGCCTGGGCGTCGGCCGGATCGTCATCGACAGCACCTCCGAGATCGCCCGGCTCGCCGCCGCGGTCCCCGCCGGGTCCCGGCAGCAGGTCCTCGTACGGGTGGTTCCGGGCATCGCGGCCGGCGGCCACGCCAAGATCCGTACCGGCACCGACGACCAGAAGTTCGGCCTCTCCCTGGCCGACGGTTCGGCACAGCACGCCATCACCCGCATCCTGGGGCAGCCGCGGCTGCACCTGGTCGGGCTGCACTGCCACCTGGGCTCGCAGATCACCACCGTCAAGCCGTTCCTGTCGGCCGTCCGGCGGCTGGTGGGCCTGC
Source organism: Streptomyces albofaciens JCM 4342 (assembly GCF_008634025.1). NCBI lineage: Bacteria > Bacillati > Actinomycetota > Actinomycetes > Kitasatosporales > Streptomycetaceae > Streptomyces > Streptomyces albofaciens. The sequence goes on from NZ_PDCM01000001.1 coordinate 109,590, forward strand.
TGGCCCGTATCCACGAGCAGCACGGCGTCACGCTGCCTCAGCTGGACATCGGGGGCGGCCACGGCGTGGCCTACCGGCCCGGCGAAGCCCGCATGGACATCGCGACGCTCGGCGCCAAGGTGCGGGCCGAGCTGGCCGGCGGCTGCGCGGCGGCCGGACTGCCGGTGCCCCGGCTGACCGTCGAGCCGGGCCGCGCCATCGCGGGCCCGTCCGGCGTCGCGCTGTACCGGGTGCTGTCCGTCAAGCGGACCGGTGAGCACACCTTCGTGGCCGTCGACGGCGGGATGAGCGACAACCCGCGGCCCGCGCTGTACGGGGTGCGGTACGCGCCCCGGCTGGTCGGGCGCCGGTCGAGCGCCGCGCCCGCGCCGGTGAGCGTGGTGGGGCGGCACTGCGAGGCGGGCGATGTACTCGCCGCGGGCGTACGGCTGCCCGGCGACGTACGGCCCGGCGACCTGATCGCCGTACCGGTGGCGGGCGCGTACCACCTGTCCATGGCCTCGGGCTACAACCTGGTGGGCCGCCCGCCGGTGGTCGCCGTCGTGGACGGGCAGGCGCGCACGCTCGTACGGCGGGAGTCGCTGGCCGATATGCAGGAGCGCGACATCGGGCTGTGACGCCCGGCCCGACACGGGGCTGTGACCCCGGCCCGGACCGCTGCATTGTGTACGGAGTGAAGACTCCGTGCACAATGCAGCAATTATTTGTAGGATGACTGGGCAACCGGGTAACCGGGTGGCTGGCGGTTGTCCGCACGTACGGCCGGAGCCGAGTCACCGCCCCGAGCCACTGACTCACCGAGTCACTGACTCACCGAGTCACCGAGTCACCGAGTCACCGAGTCACCGAGTCACCGAGTCACCGAGTCACCGAGTCGAGGATGTGCACATGGCATTGCAGGCAGCGGGACGGCAGTCCCTCGTGGACACCGTCGTAGACGCCCTGCGTGCCCAGCTGGCCGCCGGCACCTGGCCGGTGGGCGAGCGCATCCCCACCGAGCACGCGCTGGCCGAACAGCTACAGGTAGGACGCAACACCGTCCGAGAGGCCGTACGGGTCCTGGTGCACGCCGGCATGCTGCGCTCCCGGCAGGGCGAGGGCACCTTCGTCGTCTCCCAGGCCGACCCGGGCGACATCATGCGCGGCGTCCAGCGGGCCGGAATCCGGGACGTACTGGAGCTGCGCATCGCCCTGGAGGCGGAGGCCGCCCGCCTGGCGGCCCAGCGGCACCGGCCGGACGACCTGGAGCGGATGCGGGCCGCGCTGGACGCACAGGCCGCCCTGGAGGCCGCCGACGGGCAGCCCTTCGGTGGCGACCTGGAGCTGTACGCCGACCATGACGTGGCTTTCCACCGGGCCGTCGTGGAGGCCGCGCACAACAGCGCGCTGACCGCGACGTACGCCTGGTTCAGCAGCTCCGTGCGCGAAGCGCTGCTCTCCTCGCTCGGCGACGAGCAGATGCCGCAGATGGTGCACGGCGACCACCGGGCCGTCCTGGACGCCATCGCGTCCGGCGACCCGGAGGCGGCGGAGAAAGCCGCCCGGGCGCTGTTGGAGCCGCCGAAACGGGCGGTGGAGAAGCTGCTCGCGGAGCGGTGAGGGACAGGACGGGGCGCAGCCATCGCGGAAACGTTCCACCCCCTCCTCACCACCCTCTTCCCCGTCCGCCCCATCCGCCCACACATGCGTACGACCGCCTCCGCCCCCACCCGTACGCCCACCCCACCCCCACGCAAGGAGAGTCACTAACCCATGTCAGGGACCCGGCCCGAAGCACCACTGATCGACGCCGAGGAGGACCTGGCCCCGGCCCCGCCGGTCGCCGCGGCCCGCCGCCGGCTGCGCGCGCACCCGGTCCTGGTCCTGCTCGGCATCGTGCTCGCCTCACTGAACATGCGCGCCGCGCTGGCCGGCGTCTCGCCGCTGGTGAGCGAGATCGGCACGCACTTCCACCTGGCCGCCACCGCGAGCAGCCTGGTGACGACGATTCCGCTGGTCTTCATGGGCCTCGGCTCGATCGTCGCGCCGAAGCTGGCCCGCCGCTGGGGCACCGAGACGGTGTTGTGCGGCGCGCTGGTGCTGCTGTGCGGCGGCATCCTGCTGCGCATCGCGCCGCCGGTGGTCGCCCTGTTCGTGGGCTGCGCGGTGGTCGGTACGTCCATCGCCCTGCTGAACGTCCTGATGCCCGGCCTGATCAAGCGGGACTTCCCGGAGCGGGCCGCGGGCATGACCGCCCTGTACTCGACGGCGATGATCCTCGGCGCCACCGTCTCGGCCGCCTCCGCCGTGCCGCTGGAGAACGCGCTGGGCGGCTGGCAGGGCTCGCTGGCCTCGTGGGCGCTGCTGGCCGCGGTCGCCGCCGTCGTCTGGATCCCGCAGGCGGTGCTCGCGCGTCGCGGTACGCGGCACGGGCAGCCCGCCGCGACGCCCGCGCACGCCGCCGAGGACGGCCCGAAGCTGAGCCGTTCCCCGCTGGCCTGGCAGGTCACGCTCTTCATGGGCTCGCAGTCGCTGATCGCGTACGTGATGATCGCCTGGATGCCGACGATCTTCACCGACCACGGCATGAGCAAGGCCACGGCCGGGCTGGTCTTCGCCTTCAGCACGCTGGTGCAGATGGCCGGTTCGTTCGTGGTGCCGATGCTCGCCGGCCGGATGCGGCGGCAGCGGCTGCTGGCCGTCGCCGTCACCGCCCTGATGGCCTGCGGCATCGTCGGTCTGCTCGTGGCCCCGGTGGCCGGCGCCTGGGTCTGGGCGATTCTCCTGGGCATCGGCCAGGGCGGCGCGCTCGGCCTGGCACTGACGATGATGGTGCTGCGCTCCGGCGACGCGCACACCGCCGCCCGCCTCTCGGGCATGGCGCAGACCTGGGGCTACCTGCTCGCCGCCGCCGGACCGCTGGTTCTCGGCGCGGTGCACCAGGCGACGCACGGCTGGACGGTGCCGATCGTGCTGCTGCTGGCCGTCTGCGCGGGCCTGGTGCTGCTGGGGATGGGCGCGGGGCGCGACCGGAGGATCGGCGCCTGATCCCGTACGTTCCAAAGGCCCCGTGACGTTCCGAAGGGCCCTCTGACGTTCCGAAGGGCCCCGTGGACCGCTTGCCGTGCTCGCGATCCACGGGGCCGCTTCCGTACGGGGCCACTTCCGTACGTAGGTGTATGGATCTCGTAACCGTACGGGGCTCGTAACAGGACGGGGCTCGTATCCGTACGGACTCCGCAGCCGTACGAACCTGACCTTCACACCGACGTGACCCGGCGACGCCCCGATGATTCCAACGGCACGCACCAACCACAACGCGCCGACCAGGCGTACCTGCCTTACCGTGCCCCCATGAGCGATGCGCTGCACACCGGCCACGGCCCCCGCTCGCGGCTGACCCGCAGGGGCCGGCTGTTCCTGGCCATCGGTCTCTGCGTCGTCCTGGCGCTGATCGCGGTGCTGGTCACGCGCCTGCTCGGCGGGCCCGGCCAGCCTCCCCTCACCATCCCGGAGGGCTGGCGCGCGACCCAGGTGTACGCGGCGGCCGACAAGGCCCTCGGCGTCGCGCCCGGCACCACGAAGAAGGCCGCGACGCGCGCCCGGCTGAAGCTGCCGGAGGCGGCGAAGGGCGATCCGGAGGGTTTTCTCTACCCCGCGACGTATCCGGTGGACGACGACACCACGCCCGAGTCGCTGCTCTCGTTCATGACCAACACCGCGGCCGAGAAGCACGCCGCCGACGGCATCCGTGCGTACGAGACGGTGATCACCGCTTCCATCGTGCAGGCCGAGGCCGACCGGCCCGCCGACATGGGCAAGGTCGCCCGGGTGATCGAGAACCGGCTCGACCGGGGCATGCCCCTCCAGATGGACTCGACCATCAACTACGCCCTCGGACGCAGCTCCCTCAACACCAGCCACACGGACACCAAGCTCAACAGCCCGTACAACACCTACCGGCACAAGGGCCTGCCGCCGACCCCGATCGACAACCCCGGCCAGGACGCCCTCCGGGCCGCGGCCCGGCCGCCCGCGGGTGACTGGCTGTACTTCGTGACGGTCGCCCCCGGCGACACCCGCTTCACCGCCGACTACGCGCAGCACCGCGCGAACGTACGGGAGTTCAACGAACGGCACGGGCGGTAGCACCGCCGGCCGGCCCGCCCGTACTCGGCGCAGGCCCGGTGTCAGTGGTGCCCGGTATAACTTCCCGCATGGCACTGACGTGGAAGTTGGTCATCGACAGCACGAACGCCTCCGCGCTGGCGGACTTCTGGGCCGCGGCCCTGGAGTACGAGGTGGAGGACCCCAGCGCTCTCATCGAACAGCTGCTGGCCGCCGGCCACCTCAAGGAGGAAGCGGTCGCCGAGCACCACGGCCGCAAGACCTTCCGCGGTTACGCCGCGATACGCCACCCCGAGGACCCGTACGACGAGACCAGCGGCGTCGGCCGCGGACGACGCCTGCTCTTCCAGGACGTTCCCGAAGGGAAGACAGGCAAGAACCGTCTGCACCTGGATGTCCACAGCGGACCCGGTGGCCTGGAGGCGCTGGTGACCCGCCTGGAGAGCCTGGGGGCAACGCGCGTCCGGGAGGTGGATCAGGGCCCGGCCGGACGCTGGTGGCTCATGCAGGACCCGGAGGGGAACGAGTTCTGCGCCGCGCAGGGCGGGGCGTGATGGCCGTGCCGGTGGAAGACGGCTCGGCGAGCTCAGGGTGCGGCCGTCCCCGCCCCCGCTCCGAGCGCGACGCCCACCCACGCAAAACGCCCGGCCGGATCCCCGGCCGAGCGCCTGCTCCCAGTACCGCGATCCGCGCGCCTACTCCTCGCCCGCCACCGTCAACGACCGCAGCTTGCGCCCCGCGTACCAGGTCGCCAGGCCCGTGACCGCCACCAGGAGGACGACCGCCAGCGGCAGTCCCACCTCCGAGGTGACCGCGCCCTCCGCGCCGATCTTCTGGCCTGTCGCGAGCGCCCACTGCTGCACGCTCAGGGTGCGCGCGCCCGCCACCAGGTTGCCGACCAGGGTTTCCCACACCAGGGCGTAGACCAGGCCGAAGACGACCGCGTGCCGGCTGACCGTGCCGAAGAACAGGAACAGCGCGCTGTACGCGACGGAGGCCACGGCCGCGGCGACCGCGTACGCCACCGCGATCTGCTGGCTGTTGCCGTTCAGGACGAAGCCGGCGATCAGGACCGGGACCGCCGAGAACGCGGCCGTCACGCCGATCGCCACGACCAGTTTGGTGAAGATGACCGAGGACCGGCGCAGCGGCTTGGCCAGCAGGTAGACGACCGAGCCGTCGTCGATCTCCGGGCCGATCGCGCCCGTACCGGCGATGACGCCGATCAGCGGGACCATCGTCGCGAGCGCGAAGGTGCCCAGGACGCCGTTGGCGGTGGAGTCGTCGGCGCCCGCCAGGGCCCGGACGGCGACGGAGATGACGATCAGGAGGGCGGGCAGCGCGAACAGGATGAGCGCGCGGCGCCGGCCGAGCAGCGCCCGGTAGGTGAGCCGGGCGACGGTGGGGTTGAAGACCGAGGGCACCGGGGCGGGGCCCGCAGCGGGCGCCGGGGACGGGTCCGGCCGGACCGATGAGGTCGCTGACATCGCTTACAGGCTCCTTTCAGGCCGCGACGAGGTAGGAGAAGACCGATTCCAGGGACTCGTCGGAGGGCGAGACCGTCAGGAGGCGGATGCCGTGGTCGCGGGCGACCCGCGGCAGCAGGGCGGTGAAGCGCGGGAAATCGACGGCCTGGATGCGCAGCGCGCCGTCCTGGAGGTCGACCTCGATCCCGGCCGTGGACGGGTCGGCGATCAGGGCGGCGGCCAGCGCCCGGTCGTCGGTGGAGCGTACGAGGTAGCGGTGCGGCCGGTCCGTCATCAGGCGGCGGATCTTGCGGAAGTCGCCGGACGCCGCGTGCCGCCCGGCGACCACCACCTCGATGTGCGAGGCCAGTTGCTCGACCTCTTCGAGGATGTGGGAGGAGAACAGGACCGTACGGCCGTCGGCGCCCATCCGCCGCAGCAGGTCCATCAGCTGCATCCGCTGCCGCGGGTCCATACCGTTGAACGGCTCGTCCAGCAGGAGCACGGACGGGTCGTGGACCAGCGCCGACGCCATCTTCACGCGCTGGCGCATGCCCTTGCTGTACGTGGAGATGCGGCGGTCCTGCGCGTATTCCATCTCGACGGTGGCCAGCGCCCGCCGCGCGGCGTCCTTGCCCAGGCCGTGCAGTTCGGCGTTGGCGACGACGAACTCGCGGCCGGTGAGGAAGTCGTACATGGCCTCGCGCTCGGGCACGATGCCGATGTGGCGGTAGACGCTCTCGTTGCGCCAGACGGTGCGGCCGTCGAGGGTGACGGTCCCGCCGGACGGCGCGAGGAAGCCGCCCATCATGTTGATCAGTGTGGACTTGCCCGCGCCGTTGGGGCCGAGCAGGCCGGTGACACCGGGGCCGATGGTCATGGTGATGTCGTTGACGGCAACGACGTTGCCGAACCACCGGGAGACGTGGTCGATCTGGATGGTCGTCATGGGCGCGGCCCGTTCCTTCGGAGAGTTCGCAGGGCGGTGGCGGGCGTCGGGAGCGCCTTCCGGCGCGCGGGGCGGGCGGTCACAGGCCGGCCTTCCGGTAGCGGCGCATCAGCAGCGCGTACGAGCCCGCGACGGCGCACAGGGTGACCAGGAGCGCCACCAGGCCGGCGGCGGTGGACGGCTGGACCTCGTCGGGGAACGACGCGGTGCCGCCCAGGAACGTCGCCTGCACGCTGTCGATGAGCGTGATGGGCGAGCACAGCGCGAGCCAGCCGACGACGCCCTCCTGGCCCTGTACGGCGGCGATGCCCTGGACGGCGCTCACCGCGGCGTACGGGATCGTCAGCGCGGCGATGACGGCGGCGACGCCGAAGCCGCGGCGCGGGGTCAGCGCGGAGATCACCAGGCCGAGGCCGGCGAACAGCAGCGAGAGCAGCGCCACCGAGACCAGGCCCTGGGCCAGCCCCTTGGTCTGGTCGACGAAGTCCATCTTGGCCAGCAGCGCGCCCACGTAGAGGATCAGCAGCGGCGCGGCGGTCAGGATGAACAGCGCGCTCGCCATCGCGGCGAACTTCGCCGCCACGTAGTCGACGCGCTCGATGGGGCGCGAGAAGTACAGCGGCACCGTCCGGAAGCGCAGGTCCCGGGAGACGGACTGGGGTGCCTGGGCGGCCAGGTAGAGGCCGATGACCGCCTGGAGGTAGATCGCGTACCTGGTGTACGCCACCGGAAGGTCGTTCATCTTCGCGAAGACCGCGACCGCCACCATGATGCCCGCGGGCAGGCACATCACGGCGAACAGCAGCATCGGCAGCACCTTGGACCTGGCGGAGCGGCCCAGCCCGTAGGCGCCGCGCAGGCTCTGTGAGAACAGCGAGCGGCGGGCGTAGGCGCGGCCGAGGCGCGGGCCGTCGAAGTGGCGGTAGCCGATGTCGTGGATGACGTCCTGCGCCGCTCCGGAGGGCGCGGGGGTCCTGGTCTCAGGCGGCATCGGGGGCGCCTCCGTCCTTGGGGGCTCGGTGGGCGGTCGTTGCGGGGGCCTTCGCTGAGGGTGGGGCATCCGCTGTGGTGGAGGCCTGAGCCGTGGTGGGCGCCTCCGCTGCGGTGGGGGCCTCCGCCGTGGTGGCGGCTGGGTCGGTCGAGGCGTCCGCGCGGGCCGGTGCGTCCGGGGTTTGCGCAGCCTGGGTACGCGCGGGCTGAGTACGCGCGGTCTGGGCGTCCTGCCCGCCGGCCGCGTCCCCGTTCTGGAAGACCTCGGATATGCGGTGCCGGCGCTGTTCCATCCGTACCAGTCCGAGCCCCAGGTCGGCGACGGTGTCGCGCAGCAGGTCGTACGTCTCCTCGCCGGTGGCCTCCACGTACAGCAGGTGGGCGGCGGAGGCCACGCCCTGCGAGCCGGGTGTCGCGGTGGTCACCGCGACCCCGGCACGGGTCAGGGCCGCGCGCAGCGCTTCCGTACCGTCCGGATGCTCGTCGGTGTCCGTGACCTCGACGGCCAGGGAGGCGGTGAGCTGCATGAAGTCGTCGGTTGCGGAGGAGCGCAGCAGCTTGCCGCCGTCGATGACGACGACGTGGTCGCAGGTGCGCTCCAGCTCGCCCAGGAGGTGCGAGGTGACCAGGACCGAAATGCCGAACTCTGTGTACACACGGCGGATCAGGCCGAGCATCTCGTCGCGGCCGACCGGGTCCAGGCCGTTGGTCGGCTCGTCCAGGAACACCAGCTGCGGGTCGTGGACGAGCGCCTGGGCCAGCTTGACCCGCTGCTTCATGCCCGTCGAGTAGCCGCCGATGGGGCGGTAGCGCTCCTCGTAGAGGCCGACGTGCCGCAGCGTGTCGGCGGTGCGCTCGCGGGCCGCGGTCGGCGGCAGGCCCGACATCCGCGCCATGTGGACGACGAACTCGGTGGCCGAGACGTCCGGCGGCAGGCAGTCGTGCTCCGGCATGTAGCCGACGCGCTCGCGGATGGCGCCGCCCTCCGTGGCCACGTCCAGGCCGAGGACGGCCGCGGACCCCTCGCTGGCCGGGGCGAGCCCCAGCAGCAGCTTGATCAGGGTGGACTTGCCGGCGCCGTTGGCACCCACCAGGCCGGTCACCCCGGGGCCGATGTCCACGGTGAGCCGGTCCAGCGCGGTCACCCTCGGGTACCGCTTGCTCAGGCTTTCGGTCACGATCACAGTCACGTCATCGACGGTAGTGGCGCGGACCACACCGGTCGTCAGACCAGGCGGCTGGATCAGCGTCCGACCACAGGCGTAGGGGCCCGTAGGGGAGGTCGTGCTTTGGTTCCCCCCGGTGCGGTGGTGGACGGGCGTAGGTGGGCTCTGTCGGCGCGGTGGCGCGGCGATGGGGTGACGGGGCGACGGGATGACAGGCGGCGGGGCGATGGGGCGACGGGTGGCCGGGGGGGCGGGGCGGCGTAAGGACCGCGGGAGCGCGTGCCGCGCCGCGGGTTTTCCACAGGCTCGACGGACCCCTTGACGTCACCGCCGAGCATTGTCACATTCATCAGTGTCAAGTTACGGGCACGTACCGCGATGATCGGCTCACGGACGGGACGGACGGTTGGCCATGACCTCAGCGACAGGGGCCGCGACGGCCCGCAGGGGCGGCGGGGGACGCGGACTCGCCGCCGACCTACGGGGGTTCAAAGAGGTGCAGCGGCTGGCGTACGCCTGTGCCGAGGCGGTCGCCGCACAGCTCAGGCCGGGGGTGACGGAGCGGGAGGCGGCGCGGATGCAGCGCCGGTGGCTGCGCGAGCGCGGGGTGCGGGACTGGTTCCACCTCCCCTTCGCCTGGTTCGGCGACCGCACGGCGTTCACGAACTTCCGCATACCGCTCCAGTTCTTCCCCACCGACCGGCGCCTGGAGCCCGGGATGGCCTTCATCCTCGACATGGCACCGGTGCATCAGGGGTTCACGGCCGACATCGGCTACTCCGGCTGCCTGGGGCTCAACCCGGTCCACGACCGGCTGCTGGCCGACCTCGCGGCGCACCGCGAGCTGATCCTGCGCGAGGTGCGCGAGCGCCGCCCGCTGCGGGAGATCTACGAGGACGTCGAGCGGCTCATGGTCCGCCAGGGATACGCCAACCGCCACCGCGCCTATCCCTTCGGCGTCATCGCCCACAAGGTCGACCGCGTACGGCCCCGCCGCTGGTCGCCGACGCTCTTCGGGTTCGGCACGCAGTCGTTGAAGGGCCTGGCCTCCGACGCGCTGCACGGCCACCGCGACGGCTGGTCGCCCCTGTGGAGCCCGTACAAGTTCTCCGACCACCCGCCGCAGCCGGGCCTGTGGGCGGTCGAACCGCACCTCGGTTTCCGCGGCACGGGAGCGAAGTTCGAGGAGATCCTCGTCGTGACGGACTCCGCGGACCCGGAGGAGAGCGCTTTCTGGCTGGACGACGATCTGCCGCACGTGCGGCGCTGGCAGGAGGAGGGGGCCGCGTGAGCGGGCAGGAGCAGGGGCAGACGGGCCTGGAAGGCGCGCGGGAGCGCTGGGTCCGTACGGGCGGGGTCGAGCTGTGCGTCGCCGAGCTGGGCGACGCCGCGCACCCCACGGTGGTGCTGGTGCACGGCTATCCGGACAGCAAGGAGGTGTGGTCCGAGGTGGCCCGCGGCCTGGCCGACCGCTTCCACGTGGTGCTGTACGACGTACGCGGCTGCGGCCGGTCCAGTGCGCCCAAGCCGCTGCGCGGCGGCTTCACCCTGGAGAAGCTGACCGACGACTTCCTGGCGGTCGCGGACGCGGTCAGCCCGGACCGGCCGGTCCATGTGGTCGGCCACGACTGGGGTTCGGTGCAGGCGTGGGAGTTCGCGACGGTCCGGCGCACGGAGGGCCGGATCGCCTCCTTCACCTCGATGTCCGGCCCGTCGCTGGACCACTTCGGCCACTGGATCAAGAAGCGCGCGTCCCGGCCCACCCCCCGCCGCGCCGCCCAACTCCTCAGCCAGGGCGTCAAGTCGTGGTACGTCTACATGCTGCACACCCCGGTCCTGCCGGAGCTGGCCTGGAAGGGCCCGCTCGGCAAGCGCTGGCCGAAGATCCTTCAGCGGGTGGAGAAGGTGCCCCCGGGCGCGTACCCGACACCGTCCCTGCCCACGGACGCCGCGCACGGCGCCTGGCTCTACCGCGACAACGTCCGGGCCCGGCTGCGCCGCCCGCGCGCCGACGCCTACGCCCACTGCCCGGTCCAGCTGATCACGCCCACCGGCGACGCCTTCCTGTCCCAGCGGCTCTACGACGACCTCGACCACTGGGCGCCCCATCTGGTGCGGCGCACCCTCCCGGCCAAGCACTGGGTGCCGCGCACCAGGCCGCAGCAATTGGTCGCCTGGATCGTCGAGTTCGTGACGGCGAAGGAGGAGGGTGACCCGGCCAAGGAGGTCGTCGCCTCCGGCCCGTACGCCGACCGGTTCGGCGGGCAGCTGGTGCTGATCACCGGCGCGGCCGGCGGTATCGGGCGGGCCACCGCCTTCGCCTTCGCCGAGGCCGGCGCGCGCGTCATAGCCGTGGACCGGGATGCCGAGGGGGCGGCCCGTACCGCCGACCTGGCACGGCTGGTCGGCGCCCCGCAGGCGTGGGCCGAGACGGTGGACGTGTCGGACGAGGCCGCCATGGAGAAGCTGGCCGCCAAGGTCGCCGCCGAGTACGGCACCGTCGACGTGCTGGTCAACAACGCCGGCATCGCCGTGTCCGGCCCCTTCCTCAGCACCACCACCGAGGACTGGAGGCAGGTCCTGGACGTCAACCTGTGGGGCGTCATCCACGGCTGCCGCCTCTTCGGCAAGCAGATGGCGGAGCGCGGCCAGGGCGGCCACATCGTCAACACGGCCTCGGCCGCCGCCTTCCAGCCGTCCCGCATCCTGTCCGCCTACGGTGCCTCGAAGGCGGCGGTGCTCATGCTCAGCGAGTGCCTGCGCGCCGAGCTGGCCGGCCAGGGCATCGGCGTCACCGCCGTCTGCCCCGGCATCGTCAACACGAACATCACCTCGACGGCCCGCTTCACCGGCGTCTCCGCGGACGAGGAGAAGCGCCGCCAGGCCAAGGTGTCCCGGATGTACGGGCTGCGCAACTACCCGCCGGAGAAGGTCGCCTCGGCGATCCTGCGGGCCGTGGCACGCAACGAGGCGGTGGTGCCCGTCACGCCCGAGGCCCGCGGCGCCCACCTGATGTCCCGCATCGCCCCGCGCGCCCTGCGTGCCCTCGCCCGCGTCGAGCCGCCGATGTAGGGCCCGCTCGTCACGGTGCCGGCAGGCCGGGGCGCGCACCGCCGCGCCGCCCCGGCGCCCTCCCTCACGACCCACGTCAGGAGCCCCAGCGTGACCACGACCCCCGAAGGACCGGCGGAACACCACACGATCACGCCCCGCCGCGTCTCGTTCGACTGGCGCGACACCCCGCTGCACTGGATACCGGACGAGCCCACCGCCACCCACGTCATCAACGTGCTGCACCTGCTGCTGCCCGCGGGCGAGCGGTGGTTCGTCAAGGTCTTCAAGGAAGCGCTGCCACTGGTCCGCGACCCCGCGCTGCTGAAGGACGTGAAGGGCTTCATGGGTCAGGAGGCCACCCACAGCGTCCAGCATGCCCACGTCCTGGAGCACCTCGCCCACCAGGGCCTGGACACCGCTCCGTACACCAAGCACGTCGACTTCCTCTTCGAGTACCTCCTCGGTGAACGCCCCCCGTTCGCGGCACCCATATCCACCCAGGAGTGGCTGCGCTTCCGGCTCTCCCTCATAGCCGCCATCGAGCAGTTCACGGCCGTCCTCGGCGACTGGGTGCTGCACGCCGACGGCCTGGACCGGGCCCGCCCCGACCCGGTCATGCTCGACCTGCTGCGCTGGCACGGCGCGGAGGAGGTCGAGCACCGCGCGGTGGCCTTCGACATGTACGAGCACACGGGCGGCGAGGGCCTGCCCCGCTACGCCCGCCGCGTCCTGGGGATGGCCGTCACCGCCCCGGTGCTCCTGTACCTGTGGGCCTGGGGCGCGGCCTACCTCCTCCGGCACGACCCACAACTGGCCGGCCGCCTGCGCTACTCCCTGCGCGAGCACAACAAGGCCGTACGGAAACAGCTCCTGCCGACCTGGCGCGAGCTGGGCGCCGCCGTACCGCGCTACCTGAAGCGGTCGTACCATCCCTCGCAGGAAGGGTCGCTGCGCACGGCCGTCGCATATCTGGCGTCCTCACCCGCAGCCCGCGCCGCGGCGGGCGCGGTGGGCCGCGCGGCCATCTCGTAAGGAGCACCGCATTGACCGACCAGCCGCCGCCGGCCGAGTACCGCATCGAGGACCTGGCCCACATCAGCGGCACCTCGGTCCGCACGATCCGCGCCTACCAGGACCGCGGCCTCCTCCCCAGGCCGGAGCGCCGCGGCCGGGCCAACGTCTACGGCGACGAGCATCTGGAACGGCTGCGCCGCATCGCCGACCTGCTCGACCGCGGCTACACCCTCGCCAGCATCAAGGAACTCCTCGAAGCCTGGGACACCGGACGCGGCCTCGGCGGCGTCCTGGGACTGGTCGCCGAGATCGACGGCCCCTGGAGCGACGAGGAGGCGGCCCGCATCACACGCGCCGAGCTGGACGCGGCGTTCGGCGGCACGCCGGACGATGCGGCCCTGGCGGACGCCGTCGAACTGGGCGTGCTGGAGCGCCTCCCCGGCAACGACGACACTTTCCGCGTCCCCAGCCCCCAGGAACTGGCCGTCGCGGCCGAGCTGCACTCCGCGGGCGTCCCGCTCACCGCCATCTCCGGTCACCTGCGGGAACTGCGTGGCCAGGTCGAACACATCGCGGCCCGCTTCCTGGACTTCACCACCGAGTACGTCTTCCACCCCTACCTGGACCACCAGCCCACCGACGCCGAAGCCACCGAGGCCGCCGACCTCGTACGCCGCCTCCGCCCTCTGGCCCAGCAGACCGTCGACGCCGAACTGGCCCGCGCCATGCGCACCTTGGCCACCCGGTACATCCATCACCACCTCGGCGATTTGAGTGGTCGGGGGGTGGGGGGTGATATCGAGGTCGGGGGCAGGCCCACCGCCGACGTCCGGCCCACCGCCGACGTCCGGCCCACCGCCGAGGGCCGGCCCGCCATCGGGAGTCGGCCCGCCATCGAGGACCAACCCGCCACCGATGAGCGGCCCACCACCGAGGTCGGCACCGGTACGCAGGCGGGCTCCGAGCCGATCGTGGTCGCGCTCCCCGCCGACACCGTCCGAGCCGTACGTGACCTGGTCGGCCGGGAGAACGCGGCGGCCTTCATCGCCGCGGCCGCCCAACGCGAGGTCCACGCCCGTGTCATGGACGATCTAGCCGCCCGCCGTACCCCACCCGGCTGACCGTACGGCCCCGGCCTGCCCCGTGGGGACGAGCCGTCCCAGCGGTGCGAGGGCCAGGAGAAACAGCAGGGCGGCCACGGGCAACAGGTCGAGCGTGGCGGTCATGGCCACCGTGCCCACCACGACGGCCAACGGCCGCCACGCACTGATCACCCGCAGGGCGGCCAACTGACCGAGGAGCAGGAGCAGACCGACGTAGAACAGCACCGGGACCACCGTGTAGACGGCGGGCATCACCCCGGGCACCCCCTGAATCCTGGCGAACAGCTCCCTCATGGCCTCGTGATCCGCCGAGACGTACGCGACGAGCAGGTCGATGCCCGCCTGCACCGCCACGGCCGCCACCCCGACCAGCCCCAACGCCGTCAGCCCGGTGCCCACCGCCCGCTGCGTGCCACCCTGCCGCACCGCCAGGCGCCGCAAGCCCAGCAGCACGGGAACGAAGAGCAGGACCCCCGCCAGCAGGAAGAGGTGCCCGACCGACCAGGCGAGTCCCGGCCCCCGTTCCGTGTCCACCAACCGGATCAGCCCGTACGCCGCCATGCACCCCGGTCCGGCGATGAACGCCGACCGCCCCCACGTCGTAGTTGTCATGCACCGAGCTTCGGCGATCAACGACCACCCCAGCCTCCGGGAACCCCCGGACACACCCCTGAGCAACCCCCGACGCTTCCCGGGCACCGGCCGATGACTCCCCCGACTCCGGTCGATCCCCCTCCCGCTCTTGCCGATGCCTCTCTCCGACTGCTCTGGCCAAAGCTTCCCCGGCGTCTGACCGACGCTTCCAGCGGCCCCGGGGCACCGCTCGGCCGGCGGTTCAGTCGAGCTTCATGTCACCGAAGACAACCTTGCTGTTCCAGTTCCCTCCTCCCCAGTTGTGGGCGGCGGTGGACGGTGCGGACTGCTTCCGATCAATGCGCGCGCTGTCAGCATGCGTGCCACCCACATGCTTGCCACCCACGTGCTTCCAGTCATCGGGGGCTCCGACGCCCCGGCCGTGGCGCCCAGGGTGGCCAACGTGCCCCACCGTGACCGGGTGGCCAAGAGGGACGACGTGACTGATCTTGCCGTCCCGGCTGTCGGCGGTAGCCGTACCGGCGGTGCACAGGACCGCCGTGGCGGCCACGGTGAGTGCCCCGACCACGGCACCGATGGCTGCGCGCATGAGACTTCTCCCCTCGTCAGGAGCCGTCCGGAGTGGACACCCTCATCCGATACCGGCGCGCCCCCGACCGCCATTCGGTCGCGTGCACTCGGGGGACCGGGGGCGGGCCTGCTCAACCGCTACTGGACAGGCTCCGGGTCCGGGAGCCAGTTCCCGTGGAAGCCGTGGGGCACCCGCCGGGGCAGGTGGACCGTGGCCACCGGGTCCTTGGATATGTCCTCCGCATCGAGGATGACCAGATCGCTGGTGTCCGTGGCGGCGTCGTAGACGTACGTGAGCAGCCACCCCGGTCCGTCGGGCCGGTCGTCCGCCGGGGCGAAGGACGCCTCGTCCGGTGCGCGGCCGGGGCCGAAGTCGTGCCGGGTGCTGGTGCCGGCGTGCAGGTCGTAGCGGATCAGCGCGCCCGGCAGCGGGCCGGAACCGGGCCCGCCGGACCGCGTGATGTGTCCGAACCGGGCGTTCAGCCCCGCCATGCGGTCGTCGATGCGCGGGAACTCGCCCGACTGGTCGTCCAGCTGTTCCTCGGTGACCGTCCCCGAGGCCAGGTCGATGGTCCACCGCCACAGGGTGGACAACGACTTGAACTCGAACGTCGGATAGCGGGACACATGGAGCACGATGCGTCCCTGCGCGTCGTCGAACGCGTTGAGCGAGTGGAACACGTAGCAGGGATCTATGGGGAACCAGCGGACCTGGCCGTACGGGTCATCGCGCCGCAGGACGCCGAGCCGGGCCCCGTACTCCGGGTCCCACACGAACGGCATGCCGGGCGACCGGTGGTCGAAGACCATCGGGAGGTCCATGAAGACCACATGCTCCGCCGTCAGGTGGAAGTCGTGCATCATCGTCGGCGCCGGAACCTCGATGGGGCGGCTCACCGCCAACGTTCCGTCGGCATCGGCCCGGTGATAGGTCAGGTAGGGCGCGGCCGTGGTGGCGTAGCCGAAGAAGTGCAGTTCGCCCGTGGTCGGGCAGGTCTTCGGATGCGCGGTCATGGCGGTGGTCAGCCGACCGCCGAAGTCGTACGGACCGACGGTCTCCAGCTCATGCCCCGGACGGCAGTCGATCTCGTACGGGAAGGACGACTCGACCAGGGCGAAGGTGCGGCCGGCGTGCCGGACCACGTGGGTGTTGGCGACCCCGGCGGCCAGGCCGTGACCCCCTCGCTCGTCACCGACACGTATGCCGTCGGTGAAGGTCACCGTGCGGACCCAGCGGTTGCGGTACGAGACGGCCTTGCCGCCTTCCAGTCGGACGCCGTGGACCATGCCGTCGCCGAAGAACCAGTGCGCCGACGCGGCGTCCCGTGGGTTGGGGCCGTTGCGGAGGTACCAGCCCGTCAGCTCGGGCGGCACCGCTCCGGTGACGGGCAGTTCGTACGCGGTGAGTTCCTCCATCACCGGGGCGAAGTTGCCCGCGAGGTGTGGGGGAGGAGCGGAAGCGGAACCGGCCGCCCGGGCGGCGGAGCCGGAAGGGTCTGTCGTCGTCATGCGGTTCGAGCCTCCTGGACGTAGGAGCGTTCGCCGGCCTTCTCCAGGAAGCGCGCTCGTGCGCGCTCCGGGTAGGTCACGGTGAAGCGCAGCGGGATGACGAAGGCACTGACGTGGACGGCGATCAGGGCGGCCGGGCCCAGTCCGAAGGCCGTGACCAGGACCTGCCCCACCGCGGCGAGTGTGAAGGACGCCGCCCAGGCCGCGCTGAGCACATGGTTGATCCGCAGGAAGAGCGGGGACTGCCAGACCTCGGGCGGCGCGTGGTGCCGGGCTATGGCGAGAGTGAAGGGGCGGCGGACCGCTATGGAGCCCCAGGTGATCAACGCCAGCCAGCCCGACGACAGGGCTCCGTCGTAAGCCCGCAGCCCGCTGTCCGGGCGGAGGAACGCGAGCGCGGTGAGACCCGCGAAGAACACGAGCGTGCCGTACTCAAGGACCCGGAGCGAGGGGGACAGGCCCCCGGCGCGGTCCATGTAGAGCAGTACGCCACCGAGCAGCAGGCCCGCCAGCGCGGCCCACTGCCACGACGCCCAGGCCACGGCTCCGTAAGCGATCCACGGGATGAACCCCCGCAAGTAGGTCATGAAACTCGACTCCCCCGCCATCCAGCGACATTCCAACTTCGACATGTCGAAAGTAGAAGGTCCTGCGTTGACGTGTCAAGACTGGAAGGTAAAGTAACGGCCATGAGCCTCCGCCATGCCGTTCTGGGCCTGCTGGCCGAAGCCCCTGCCAGCGGCTATGACTTGATGAAGACATTCGACCTGTCGCTCGCGCATGTCTGGCCGGCCACCCAGAGCCAGGTCTACGGAGAGCTGAACAAACTCACCGACGCACAGCTCATCGAGGTGGTGGCCCACGGTCCCCGCGGCCGCAAGGAGTACGCCATCACCAAGGCCGGCCGGGCCGAACTGCATCGCTGGCTCATCGAGGTGGAACCCACCGGCCCGCAGCGCCACGACGGCCTGCTCCGCGTCTTCTTCCTCGGCGTACTCACGCCACTGGAGGCCCGTACGTTCCTCCTGCAACAGGCCGAGCGGGCCGCCCGAACACACGCCCTCTACCAGGAGGTCGCCGACAGCAGCGACTGGGACGAGGAAATGGTCGCGGTGTACGGGCGCATCGCCCTCGAATTCGGTCTGCGGCAGACCGCCATGGTGGAGGACTGGGCCAAATGGGCCGCTGACGAGATCAACTCGGACCGGGCACGCCGGGCCCGGGACGCGGTCAAGAAGCAGGAAGAGAAGGCCGAGAAGCGGCAGCGGGAGATGCAGGAGCGGTAGCCGGACGGGGGTGAGTCTCCTGGCCGAGCGCGGCACGGATGGGCCCCTGGCCACGCCCGCCACGGGTAGATCGCTGGGCGAGCCCGGCACGGGTAGATCCTTGGTCGAGCCCGGCGCGGATGTGATTCATGGCCGAGCCCGGCACGGGCGGATCCCCGGCCAGAGCCCGGCGCGAATGAGATTCATGGCCGAGCCCGGCACGGGCGGACCCTCTGTCGGCCCCGGCTCTCGTGCAGGCCACCGGCCCACCCCACTCGGGCGGCCCCCGTTCAGCCCCGCCGGGCCTCAGCCCCGGGCCCTCCATCCAACGCCCCGTACAAGAAGACCTCCACCAACTCCCGTGCCCCGGCCCCCTCTTTCTCCCCGGACGGCGTCGCCGCCTGCCCCAGCGTCAGGAACACCCTGGCCAGCGCCTCCGGCGCCATCCGCAGCCGGTCCCGATCGGGTTCGATCAGGGCGGTGACCGCGGCCAGTGGAGCCGCCATCGCCGCTTCCCGGCTTCCGGGCACTGGCGCCGGGCTCGCGCCCGTACGTGCGCCCGGATCCGGGCCCGTACCCGAATCCCCGCTCTTCGGGGCCTCCCGCCCCCGCAACTGCCCCGTCGCGCGCAGCGCGCCGATCACCGCGCCGATACGCGACAGGTGCTCCCGCATCGCGTCCAGCGCCTCGGTCAACCGGTCGGCGAGCGGCTGGTCCAGGGAGATGGCGGCCAGCGATGTGAGCAGGGCGTCGGGGCGGAGGGCCTCGGCCACACAAGCCGCCAGCAGGGCGTCCTTGTCCTCGAATACACGGAAGATCGTCGCTTCGCCGATGCCCGCGGCACGCGCCACCTTCGCGGTGGTCACGGCCGCCCCGTACTCGGCCACCAGGGGCAGCGCGGCCGTAACGATCATCGCCCGGCGCTCGTCGGCGCTCATCCCGGGCGCGCGACGGCGCCGGCCCGGCGCGCCCGCCGCCTCCACTGCCTCAGCCATGCCGCCAAGTTACGCGAGCCGGCCACCCGCGCCCGAACCGGCCGCCACCGGCCCGGTCACAGTCCCGGCGCGCCCCAGACCGGGAACCACCGGCTCAGGTCCGCCTCGATCTCCAGGTCGTCGGCGAGCAGCGCGCGCATCTCCAGTTCGAGGGCGTTGTCACGCTTCTCGGTGGACGCTCCTTCCGGCCCGGTTTGCGGGGCGAAAGGATAGAACGTACCGCGCTTGTAGAGATACACCAGCGCCAGCGAGCGTTCCCGGTCGTCGCGGAAGCCCATGAGGGAACACAGCAGTTGCGGACCGAAACCCGCGCTCTCCAGGGAGCTGTTGACCGCGTGCAGGTCGTTCACCAGGGCCGCGATGTCGTCGGGGGCGTGCCGGGCGAGCATCCACGTGTAGCCGTACTCGTCCTGGCTGAACTCGGCCGGGCTGCCCAGAAGGCCGCGCACCTCCTCCTGGATGCCGCGGAACGCGCCGCCTTCGACGCTCGCGAAACACACCGAGCCGAGGCCGGTGGGCCGGAAACCGGCCGCGGCCTGGAGCGTGACGGCTGCGGAAGGAAGCGCGAAGAGCCGGTCGAGGTCGGGACGTACCGGCTTGCTGCGCCCGAGGATGGCGTCCAGGAAACCCATGCGGTGCTCTCTCCTTGATCGGTCGGGTCACGGCCGTCCCAGCTGCGCCGATATCCGGCCCAGCTGTTCCAGCCGCTGCTCCAGCGTCGGGTGCGAGGACAGCAGCCGTCCGAAGCTCTCCTTCGAGAACGCCGGCACGAAGAAGAACGCGTTGAACGGTTCGGCCTTGCGCAGGTCCCGCGTCGGGATCCGCGCCATCTGCCCGGTGACCTTGGTCAGTGCGGCGGCCAGCGCGGACGGCCGCCCCGTCAGGAGTGCGGCGGCCCGGTCGGCGGACAGCTCCCGGTAGCGCGACAGCAAGCGGGTCAGCAGGAAGCTGACGGCGTAGACGACGGCGCTGACCAGCGTGACGATGAGCACGGCGATCGCCGCGTTGTTGTCGCGGTTGTTGCGTCCGACGCCGCTCCACAGGGCCGCCCGCGTGATGATCCCGGCCAGTACGCCCAGGAACGACGCGATCGTCATGACCGCGACATCGCGGTGGGCGACATGGGACAGCTCGTGCGCGAGAACGCCTTCCAGTTCCTCCGGCTCCAGCCGCCGCAGCAGACCGGTCGTCGCGCACACCATCGCGTTCTTCTGGTTTCGGCCGGTCGCGAAGGCGTTCGGTACGTCGGACTCGGCCACCGCGACGCGCGGCTTGGGCATGTCGGCCAGCGCACACAGCCGGTCGACGGCGCCGTGCAGCTCGGGCGCCTGTTCAGGGGAGACCTCGCGGGCGCCCATGCTGAAGGCCGCGATCCGGTCGCTGAACCAGAACTGCGCGATGAACAGGGCGCCCGAGATGAGCAGCACCACCACCCACGCCCCCTTGAGGAGCACCACCAGCACGCCCACCACGACCACGTACAGCAGGCCGATGAAGAACATCGTCGTGACCATGCGCGAGGTCAGGCCGCGGTCGGGGGCGAATCGGGTTCGTGCCATGCCTCTCAGTCCTCCAACCCGCAGAGTCCGTAGAGCTCACCCGAGGAACCGCGCTCCATCGAGGAACCGCGCGGGTGCCTCTGCCCCGATTCTCCCTCTTGCCGGGTTTTTACGGCGTAAAGCGGAGGCCATGGTTTTCGGCGGGCCAGCGGATCGGCGGGGGGGCCGGGTCGGCGGATGGCCGAGGGCGGCGGGTGCGCCGAGGGCAGCGGGTGCGCCGAGGCGGCGAGGCAGCGGGGAGCGGCCGGGCTGCGAGGCAGCGGGGAGCGGGCGGGCTGCGAGGCAGCGGGGAGCGGGCGGGGATGCGAGGCAGCGGGCGGGGCGACCGGGGGCAACGTGGGCGGGAAGACCACCACAACCGGACCACCCGCACCATACGGCCCCCGGAGTACCCGAAGTATCCCTAGCAGCCATAGCGCCGGGAGCACCCGGAGCCCCCGGAGCGGCCATAGCGCGCCGAGCACCCGTATCGGCCCGCCGGACCCTTCACGCGGTCCCCGTAGGGCCCACAGGCCCCTTCACGCGGTCCCCGTAGCGCACGCAGGACCCTTCGCGCAGCCCCCATAACCACCCACAGCCCCGTCCTACCGCCCGAGCTGTGTCAGCCCCTCCGTAGCGATCCGCTCGAACACCGTGAGATCGGCTTCGAAGATCGAGTCGGCGATCGGCCAGTGCAGCACGATCTCGTCGATGCCCGCCTCGGCGTGTGCACCCGCGAAATCCACGAAGGCGTCCAGAGAAGCGAGCGGACGGTCCGGCGAGAATCCGGTGAGCATGGTCTTCGCCAGCTCCCCGGCGTCCCGGCCGGTCTCGGCACAGGCCTTCTCCAGACGGCCGACCTGCCCGCGTACCGCCTCCAGCGAGTCGGCCGCGCTGCCGGTAGCGGACACCTTCGGATCGCCGGTCGTCACCCACGCCTGTCCGTGAGCGGCCGCCAGCTTCATCCCGCGCGGTCCGGTAGCCGCGATTGCGAACGGCAACCTGGGCCGCTGCACACAGCCGGGGATGTTGCGTACCTCGTGGGCGCGGTAGTGCTCGCCCTCGTAGGAGACCACGTCGTTCGTGAGCAGCCGGTCCAGCAGCGGCACGAACTCGGCGAAGTGGTCGGCGCGTTCCCGGGGCGTCCACGGCTCCTGGCCGAGCGCCGTGGCGTCGAAACCGGAGCCGCCGGCACCGATGCCCAGGGTGATCCGCCCGTCGCTGATGTCGTCCAGCGAGATCAGTTCCTTGGCGAGGGTCACCGGGTGCCGGAAGTTCGGGGAGGTCACGAGCGTGCCCAGGCGCATGCGGGAGGTCGCGGCGGCGGCCGCGGTCAGCGTGGGCACCGCGCCGAACCACGGGCCGTCGCGAAAGCTCCGCCAGGACAGGTGGTCATAGGTGTACGCGGTGTGGAAGCCCAGTTCCTCGGCGCGCTGCCACACCTCCCGGCCACCCTCGGACCAGCGGCGGACGGGGAGGATCACGGTGCTCAGTCGCATGCGTACGAGCCTACGGCCGCACGTGAAGCCCCTTGCGAGCCCCATGGTGCTCCAAGCCGCCGGGGGCGCACGCCGTAGGCACGGGCACGACACTGAACGTACATTCGATGCGGTGCGGCACCCGTTCGACCCGACCGCCGCCATCGCACGGTGCCTCCCCAGACACCGCCCCCAGACACCACCCCCGGACATCGCCCCAGACACCACTCCCAGACATCCGGACAGCCCTCCGCCCACGTCCGGACGGCCCCCGACCCACGTCCGGACACGCCTCTGCCCACGTCCGGATAATCCCCGGCCCACGTCCGGCCACCCCTCGGCCCACGTCCGAGCACCCCTCCGCCCAGGTCCGGCCACCCCATCGCCGCTCGCCGATCCCCAACCGCGAACCACCCGACCCCCCGCCCCTGGACAGGCGGTTCCTCCCCGTAAAGCTCATGCGCGCAACCCGCCGCACGCCTGTGCGCGCATATGCGCGAAGATGGACTCCGTGACTGATGCCTCCGCCGAGCCGCCGCAGGCTCCCCGGTCCGCCGAAAAAACGATCCGGCTGATCGCCACGGACCTCGACGGCACCCTGCTGCGTGACGACAAGACGGTCTCCAGCCGGACGATCGCCGCGCTGGCCGCCGCCGAGCGGGCGGGCATCGAAGTCTTCTTCGTGACCGGGCGTCCGGCCCGCTGGATGGACGTGGTCAGCGATCACGTCCACGGGCACGGGCTGGCCATCTGCGCGAACGGCGCGGCCGTCGTCGATCTCCACCACGGCCGCCGCATCGTGGAGATCAGCCCGCTGGAGCGGCCCGCGGCGCTCGCGGTGGTGCACGCGCTGCGTGCCGCCGCTCCCGGTACGTCGTTCGCGGTCGAGCGGACCGGCGGAATCAACTACGAACCGGAGTACCCGCCCTTCCAGCTCGACCCGGCCGCCGTCATCGCGCCCGTGGAGAAGCTCCTCGCCGAGCTGAGCCCGGAGGATTCGCGCTCCCCGCTTGCGCAGGAAGGCGCCACGGTCCCGCCGGCCTCCGAGGACATCGGTGCCGACCAGCCCGTGCTGAAGCTGCTCGCCCACCACCCCGACCTGGACCCGGACGCCTTCCTGGACCTCGCCCGCGCCCGGGCGGGCGCGTACGCGTCCTTCACCCGGTCCAGCCCGACCGCGCTCCTGGAGATCAGCGGGCTGGGCGTGAGCAAGGCCGACACGCTGGCGCGCTGCTGTGCCCAGCGCGGCATCGGCCCGGACCAGGTCGTCGCCTTCGGGGACATGCCCAACGACCTCGAAATGCTGGCCTGGGCAGGCACCTCGTACGCCATGGCCAACGCCCACCCCGACGTGCTCGCCGCGACCGGCCTGCACACCCACGGGAACAACGAGGACGGCGTCGCCGCCGTCATCGAACGCATCCTGGAAGGCCGCTGACGCAGCCGGTCCACACGGCAGCGCCCGGCCCCGCCCGTCCCTCCCTTCACACCCGCACCCCGTGCCGCCTCAACCACGGCACCGGATCGACCATCGATCCCACCTGCGGCGTGCGGCGCACCTCGAAGTGCAGGTGCGGCCCCGTGGAATTGCCGGTCGAGCCCGACAGCGCGATCTGCTGGCCCGCCCGTACCCACTGACCGGTGCGTACCACCACGGCCGACAGGTGCGCGTACTGCGTGAACGTTCCTGCACCGTGCCGCACGACCATGCTGACCCCGAAGTTGTCGCCGCAGGTGAGGCTGATGACGCGCCCCCGGCCCACGGACCGTACGGGCGTGCCGACCGGCACCGCGAAGTCCTGACCCGTGTGGCGGTGCGCCCAGCGGCTGCCCGAGCCGCCGAAACCCGCCGACAACTGGTAGCGCTCCACCGGCCGGGTCCAGCCCCCGTCCGGCACCGACGCCCGCAGCGCCTCCGTCGCGGAACGTTTCGCCACCGCGGACACCGCGCCGGGCAACCTGCCGCAGCGACCGCTCCGGGCAGCCTGCCGGGACACCTTGTGCAGCAGTCCGCGGGCCACGCCCAGACGGCGACCGATGCGCCGACGCTCCGCGTCGAGCCTGGTCCGGCGGGTGTCGAGGGCGGCGGTACGGACGTACGTGGCCACGCTGTCCACCGCCAGCGCCCGGCTCGTCCGCAGCGCGTCCCGCGCCTGCGCGGCCAGCAGACGCTGGCGGCCCTCGGCCTTCCGGTAGGCGCTCAGCACCGCCTCCGGAGCGCCGGAACCCCGGGCGGGCCGCGGGAGCGGAAGCCGGCGGCCCGTGCGGTACTGCGCGACGGCGATCCGTCCCGCCAGCCGACGCAGCTCTCCGGCCCTGCGCTGTTCCCGCCGCAGTTCCGTATGCAGCCGGGAGATGCGGGCGTGGCCGTCCCGTGCCGCACGCAGGACCGCCGCGTACGAACGCCCCGTCCGGCCCGCGTCCCGGCCCAGCCGGATCACCTCAAGGCTCGCCGCGGCCAGCCGGTCCATGCCCTGGTCGCGCGCCTCAGGGGGGCGCAGGGGCGCGGAGGACGGCGGTAAGTGCTCGACGGCGCCCGGTTCGGCAGCGGCCGGCACGGCGGCCGGTGCCCCGGCGGGGGCCGCCCCGGCCGCAACCGGCGCCGTTCCCGCCGTCGCTGACAGCGCCATCACCAGCGACAATGTCACCCGTGTAGTGCGCAGCGCGGCTCGGTGGCACCGGTGAGCCGGTCGTGCGGCCCGCTCGCCGGCACGTCGGCCGGGGCCTCGCCGCCCCCGGACCGCGCTACGGAACCAATCCGGCATACCTGGACACATGGCCAGATGGTTTCCCGTATCGCCCGGCTCCTCACAGGAACGTTTCACCAGCCCCGTCCGCGGCCCTCCGAACGGAGCAACCCGGCACCCGCGGAATGGCCGGAATCAGCCGCTCCCACATTCCGACACATCACTCGAATACCGGCTGAACCATATGGACGCGTCCGGCCGGAGCACTACCGCGGACCGAGGTACGCACACGCCCTGCCGCCATCACCGCCCCAGGGCCCCTACCAACGCACCCCGCACCGAGCCGCCCCGCCTCAAAGCATCGCCTTTAGCCCCGCCTCAAGCCCCACCCCGATGCACCACCCCGAAGCCCCGCCCCAAAGGCCCGTCTCAAAGCCCCGTCTCAAAGCGGCGCCTCCCAGGTCACCATCGTCCCCGACCCGTCCTCGCCCAGCCCCGGCCCGTACGTACTGGAGCCGCCCAGCGACTCGGCCCGCTTCGCGAGGTTGCGCAGGCCGCTGCGCCGGCCGCCCTCGGGGATGCCCACGCCGTCGTCGGCGACCGTCAGCCGTACGCCGTCCCGGCCGTCCGGCAGCTTGACCGTCGAGTCGACGACGACCTCGATGCGCGAGGCGTCGGCGTGCCGGAAGGCGTTGGACAACGCCTCGCGGAGCGCGGCGATGAGGTTCTTGCCGGTCAGCTCGCCGACACGGGCGTCCACCGGGCCGACGAAGCTGGCGGACGGCTGGAAGCCGAGCGGTACGGCGGCCGTGCCGATCTCGCGCAGGACGCGGGTCCGCAGGCCGGACGGCGCCTCGGCCGGGCCCTGTTGCAGCGCGAAGATTGCGGTACGGATCTCCTGGATGGTGACGTCGAGCTCGTCGACGGCCTTGCCGATGCCCTCCTGCACCTCGGGCACGACCGCCCTGCGCTGGGCGCTCTCCAGCATCATCCCGGTCGCGAAGAGCCGCTGGATGACCAGGTCGTGCAGGTCGCGGGCGATCCGGTCGCGGTCCTCGTAGACGGCCAGCCGCTCGCGGTCGCGCTGTGCGTCGGCCAGGACGAGGGCCAGGGCGGCCTGGGCGGCGAACTGGGTGGCCAGTGTCCGTTCGGCGGCACTGAAGGGCCGCGCGCCGCGGGCGCGCGGTGTCGCCAGCGTGCCCAGCACCCGGCCGCCGCTCTTGAGCGGAAGCATCATGCTGGGACCGAAGCGCGGCGCGACGTCCGTGACCATGCGGGGGTCGGTCGCCGAGTCCTCCACGAAAACGGGTTCCCCGGCGAGCAGTTGCGCGGCCACCGGGCTCTCGGGCGGCATCTGGGTGCCGACGAGACCGGCGGGATCGTCGGCCGACGCCGCGACGATCTCCAGCCCGCCGTCGTCCGTGGGCAGCAGCACGATCCCGGCCGCGGACTCCGCGAGCTTGCGGGCCTGTTCCGCGACGACCGCCAGCGCGTCGTCCACGTCGCTGCCGGCCAGCAGCGCGGTCGTCACGGCCACCGAGCCGTCGATCCACCGCTCCCGCTGCCGGGTCGCCGCGTACATCCGCGCGTTGCCGATCGCGATGCCGGCCTCGGTGGCGAGCACCCGCACCATGTGCAGGTCGCCCTCGCTGAACTCGCCGCCGTCGCGCTTCTCGGTCAGGTAGAGGTTGCCGAAGATCTCCCCCTGGACACGGATCGGCACCCCGAGGAACGTCCGCATCGGCGGGTGCCCCGGCGGAAAGCCCGCCGACCGCACGTCCTGGGTCAGATCGGCCAGCCGCAGCGCCTTCGGATCGTGGATGAGCGCGCCGAGCAGGCCCTTGTGCCCGTCCGGCAGCGCGCCGATCCGCGCCCGGTCCTCGGCGCTGACCCCGTACGTCACGAAGTCCGACAGACCCTCGCGCGACTCGTCGATGATCCCGATCGCGGCGTAGCGGGCGTCGGCCAGCTCGGCCGCGGTCTCCACGATCCGGTCCAGCGTGATGTGCAGGTCCAGGCCCGCGCCGACGGTACGCATCGCCTCCAGCAGCTGCGGTACGCGCGCGGTCAGCTCGGTCGACAGGCCCTGGAGGCTGCGGGTCGCCTCGGTGGCCGCCTCCATGGGGTCGGGGCCGGAGGTGGCCGCACCGCCGGAATCGGTACGGGCCCCGGTGCCCATGGGGTCTGCGGGCCCTGTCGTGACTGCCATGCCACGAGCCTAAGGGGCACCTTTTCTGAAGAATGCCTTCAATACGGCAATTCGGACGCCGGACCGGTCCACCCCGGACCGCCCCGGGCTGCCACGTCACCCCGGTCCGGGCGTCCGCCGCAACGGTACGCAGCGGCCACCCCGACCCGTCGTTCTTCAGCCGTTCATCGGACCGGCCCGGAAACAGGGCCAGCCGTTCACCGGACTCCAGCGCCCGGACGCCCTGACGCCGGTCACCTCCCGTGCCCGACGCCCGGCTCCGGTTCACCGCGACGCGCCTGCCCCCGCGCCCGCCAAGCGGCCCTCCGCCACACTCGCCGACCGGGCATCCACCGCCCGCTCGCGCTCCAGCATGCGCCGGAACGGGCCGTCGGCCGCCGCCAGCTCCGCGTACGTACCGCGCTGGACGGGCCGGCCCTCGTCCAGGACCAGCACTTCGTCGACCGCCGACAGGCCTTCCAGCCGGTGGGTGATCAGCACGGTCGTCCGGCCCTCGGTGGCGGCCAGCAGATCCGCGGTCAGCGCGTCGGCCGTAGCAAGGTCGAGGTGTTCGGCGGGCTCGTCCAGCACCAGGACGGGGAAGTCGGCCAGCAGCGCGCGGGCCAGCGCGAGGCGCTGCCGCTGGCCGCCGGAGAGCCGTGCGCCGTGCTCGCCGACCATCGTGTCCAGCCCGTCGGGCAGCGACCGCACCCAGTCGTCCATCCGGGCCTGCGCCAGCGCGGCCCACAGCTCGTCCTCGTCCGCTCCGGTGCGGGCGATCCGCAGGTTCTCCCGTACGGAGCTGTCGAAGATGTGGGCGTCCTGCGCGCACAGCCCCACCCGACGCCGGACGTCGTCGCCATGCGCTGCCGCCGCGTCCACCCCGTTGAGCGTGTACGTTCCCGACTCCCGGTCCAGGAAGCGCAGCAGCACCTGCGCGAGCGTCGTCTTCCCGGAGCCGGACGGACCGACGACGGCGAGGCGCCGACCGGCGCTCAGGGTGAACCCGACGCCGTCCAGCGCGGGCTTCCGCTGTCCGGGGTACCGGGCGGTCAGGTCCGTCACGACCAGCGGGAACGGCGTCTGCGGTACGTCTGCGGCGGTCGCGGCGGCCGGTTCGCCGACCGGCTCCGGGGCATCCAGCACCTCGAAGACCCGCTCCGCGGCCCGGCGCGTGCGCTGCCGGTACTGCACGGCGAGCGGCAGCCCCGCGACCGCTTCGAACGCGGCGAGCGGGATGAGGACGACGACCGCCAGGCACACGCCCGGCAGCCGCCCGGCGTGCACGGCCTGGACGCCGACGACGGCCGCCGCGGCCACCGTCAGCCCGCACACCAGCGCGGACAGCCCGGCCCCGGCACCGGCCGCGGCCGCCGAGCGGGACGCGATCCGGGTCAGGTCGCGGTCGGCCCGCCGGGTCCGGTCGATACGGGAGCCGAGCGCGCCCGCCACCGTGAGTTCGGCCGTCCCGGTGAGCAGATCGACGACGTGTGCGGAGAGCACACCCCGCGCGGGGGAGAGCTGCCGTTCGGCGCGGCGGGCCAGCGCGGCGGACAGCGCCGGTACCCCGGCACCCGCCAACAGCAGCCCGACCGCGAGGACCGCGCCCGCCTCGGGCAGCAGCCAGGCGGTGAACCCGACGGAACCCAGCCCGACCACCACGGCCGCTCCCACCGGAAGCAGCCACCGCAGGAAGTAGTCCTGCACGGCGTCCACGTCCGCCACCAGCCGCGACAGCAGGTCGCCACGGCTGCGTTCCCGCAGTCCGGCGGGTGCCAGCCGCTCCAGCCGGCGGAAGACCGCCACCCGTACGTCCGCGAGCATCCGGAACACGGCGTCATGCGCCACCAGGCGCTCCGCGTACCGGAACACCGCCCGGCCGATGCCGAACGCCCGGGTCGCGGTGACCGCCACCATCAGGTACAGCACCGGCGGGTGCTGTGCGGCCCGGGAAATCAGCCAGCCGGACGTGGCCATCAGGCCCACGGCACTGCCCAGCGCCAGGCTGCCCAGCAACAGCGCCAGTCCGATGCGGCCCCATCGGGCCCGCGCCAGCCCCCGGAGCCGCGCCAACGCCGAGCCTCGGCCGCCGAGTACGGCATCCGGCTCACCGTCGGACGCGACGGCCGAGCCCTCGGCCGGTTCGGCGGCGGCAGCGTCGCCCCGTGCAGCGCCCAGCCCGTCGACCGGCCCGGCCACGGCCGCACCATCCCGCGCAACACCCGCCCCGTCGACCGTCCCGGCCACGGCCGCACCATCCCGTACAGCACCCGCCGCGTCCGCCCGTACCGTCGCCGCGCCGCCCTTTCCGGCTTGCGCGGCAGCTTGCGGTACGGCGGTGTCCGACACGACCACCGGAGGAGCCAGCCGCACCACACGGTCCGCCACCGCCAGCAGCGCCGGCCGGTGGACGACCAGGAGCACCGTGCGCCCGGCCGCCAGGCGGCGTACCGCGTCGACGATGCCGGCCTCCGTCTCGCCGTCCAGGTTGGCGGTCGGCTCGTCGAGCAGCAGAATCGGGCGGTCGGCGAGGAACGCGCGGGCCAGGGCCAGGCGTTGGCGCTGGCCCGCCGACAGGCCGGAGCCGCCCTCGCCGAGCACGGTCCGTGCTCCGTCGGGCAGCGCGGAAACGAAGTCCAGGGCTCCGGCGTCGCGGAGCGCGGCGTGCACGGCGGCGTCGTCGGCGTCGGGGCGGGCCAGCCGTACGTTCTCGGCGATGGTGCCCGCGAAGAGGTACGGGCGCTGGGCCACCCAGGCGATCCGCCGCCGCCAGTCCTCCGGATCGACGCCCGCCAGGTCCCGGCCGCCGACCCGTACGCGACCCGCGGCGGGCGCCGCGAAGCCGAGCAGGACGTTGAGCAAGGTCGTCTTGCCCGCGCCGGAGGGACCGACGAGCGCCACCGTCTCCCCCGGCCGGACCTCGAACGACGTCTCGGGAAGGGAGGGTTCGCTTCGGCCGGGGTGCCGTACGACAAGGCCCTCGACGGACAGCACCGTACCGGCCGCGATGTCGGGCGCCGGCGCGTTCCCCGTCGTGCGCAGCGGTGTCTCCAGCACCGCGAAGATCTCCTCGGCCGCTGCCAGGCCCTCCGCCGCGGCGTGGTACTGGGCCCCGACCTGCCGCAGCGGCAGATACGCCTCGGGCGCCAGGATCAGCACCAGCAGGCCCGTGTAGAGGTCCAGGCTGCCATGGACGAGCCGCATGCCGATGCTGACGGCGACGAGCGCGACCGAGATCGTGGCGAGCAGTTCCAGGGCGAAGGAGGACAGGAAGGCGATGCGCAGGGTGCGCAGCGTGGCCCGGCGGTACTCGCCCGTGATGGAACGGATGGACGCCGCCTGCGCCTTGGCCCGGCCGAAGACCTTCAGTGTGGGCAGCCCGGCGACAACGTCCAGGAAGTGGCCGGACAGCCGCGCCAGCAACTGCCACTGGCGTTCCATGCGGTTCTGTGTGGCCCAGCCGATGAGCACCATGAACAGCGGGATCAGCGGCAGCGTCACGACAATGATCGCGGCCGAGATCCAGTCGCCGGTGACAATGCGCGCCAGCACCGCGACGGGCACGACGACCGCCAGGCCCAGCTGCGGCAGATAGCGCGCGAAGTAGTCGTCGAGGGCGTCGATGCCGCGGGTGGCGAGGGTGGTCAGCTCGCCGGAACGCTGGGTGCTCAGCCATCCCGGACCGAGCTCGGCGGCCGCCCGCGTCAGCAGCCGCGTCCGCAGTTCGGACTTGACCGACGCGCTCGCCCGGTGCGCGGCCAGTTCCGTCAGCCAGGACACCAGGCCCCGGCCGAGGGAAACCAGCGCGAGCAACAGCACCGGCGTGCTCAGTTCACCGAGGTCGAGGCCGCGCTGGAAGGCACCGACGACGACTTCGGCGATGAGCATGGCCTGGCCGATGACCAGGCCCGCGCCGGCCAGGCCGAGCAGCACGACGGCGGCGAGGAAGAAACGGGTGGCACGGGCGTGGCGAAGCAGGCGCGGGTCGACCGGTTTCACGTGAAACAACCCTTCCTCAGCGGAAGTTGATCGGTGGGGCCCCGTCCGGGGCCCCACCGGATGGAGCCGCCCTAGTGGGCGTCGGCGATGTGCTGCGTACCGATGCGCTTGCGGAAGACCCAGTACGTCCAGCCCTGGTACAGCAGGACGAGCGGGGTGGCGATACCGGCGCACCACGTCATGATCTTCAACGTGTACGCGCTGGACGAGGCGTTGCTGACCGTGAGGTTCCAGCTCTCGTTCAGCGAGGACGGCATCACGTTCGGGAAGAGCGTCAGGAACAGCATCGCGACCGCGGCCACGATGGTGACGCCGGAGAACGCGAACGACCAGCCCTCACGCCCGAGCCGGTTCATCACCAGCCCCGCGGCCAGCGCCAGCACCGCGACGATCATCGCGACCAGGCTGCTGGTGTCGCCCTTGTCGAGCTGCGTCCAGCCCAGGAAGCCGACCGCGAGCACCGCGGTGATCAGGCCGAGCACGGTGGCCGTACGGCGCGCCCGCTCCCGGATGTCCCCCAGCGTCTTGAGCGAGGCGAACACCGCGCCGTGGAAGGTGAACAGGCTGAGCGTGACCAGGCCGCCGAGCAGCGCGTACGGGTTCAGCAGGTCCAGGACGCTGCCCACGTACTCCTTGTGCGCGTCGATCTGCACACCGCGCACGATGTTGCCGAAGGCCACGCCCCACAGGAACGCGGGGAGCAGCGAGCACCAGAAGATCGCGTGTTCCCAGTTGCGCTGCCAGCGCTCCTCGTCCCGCTTGACGCGGTATTCGAAGGCGACGCCGCGCAGGATCAGGCACAGCAGGATGAGCAGCAGCGGCAGGTAGAAGCCGGAGAAGAGGGTGGCGTACCACTCGGGGAAGGCGGCGAAGGTGGCGCCGCCCGCGCTGAGCAGCCACACCTCGTTGCCGTCCCAGACCGGGCCGATCGTGTTGATCAGGACCCGCCGTTCGGGCCGGTCGCGGGCGAGCAGCTTGGTCAGGACGCCGATGCCGAAGTCGAAGCCTTCGAGGAAGAAGTACCCGGTCCACAGCACGGCGATGAGGATGAACCAGACGTCATGGAGTTCCACGGTCGCCTCCTAGTACGAGAAGGCCATCGGCCGGTCGGCGTCCGCGTGGTCGCCGCCGATCTTGGTGGGCGGGTTGAGGTCGTCGTCCGTCAGTTCCGGCGGCCCGGCCTTGACGTACTTGACCAGCAGACGGACCTCGATGACCGCGAGGATCGCGTACAGCAGGGTGAAGACGGTCATCGACGTGAGCACCTCGCCCTGCGAGACGCCGGGGGAGACCGCCGAGGAGGTCTTCAGGACGCCGTAGACGACCCAGGGCTGGCGGCCCATCTCGGTGAAGATCCAGCCCCAGGAGTTGGCGATCAGCGGGAAGCCGAGGGTGACGAACGCCAGCGACCAGTACGCCTTGCTCAGCCGTACGCCGAGCACCTTGTTCTTGGTCAGCGCCAGGTTGGGTGGTTCCTCGTCCCCCGTCCGCAGGCCCGGCGCGAGCCAGAACTTCTTGCGGGTGAGCCAGAGTCCGGCCAGGCCGACGGCGAACGAGGCCATGCCGAAGCCGATCATCCAGCGGAAGCCCCAGTAGGCGACGGGGATGTTGGGCCGGTAGTCGCCGGGCCCGTACTTCTGTTGCTCGGACTTGTTGACGTCGTTGATGCCGGGGACCGGCGAGGAGAAGTCGTCGTGGGCCAGGAAGGACAGCAGGCCGGGTATCTCGACGGCGACCTTGTTGTGGCCCTTGTCCACGTCCCCGTAGGCGAAGACGGAGAACGGCGCGGGGGCCTCCTTGTCCCACAGGGCCTCGGCGGCGGCCATCTTCATCGGCTGCTGCCGGAACATGACCTTGCCGAGCTGGTCGCCGCTGAGCGCGGTGAGCGCGCCGGCGATCACCAGGGTGATCAGGCCGAGCCGCAGCGAGGTGCGCATCACCTTGACGTGCTTCTTGCGCATCAGGTGGTACGCGGCGATGCCGACCATGAACGCGGCGCCGGTCAGGAAGGCGGCGGTCAG
The DNA here is from genome assembly GCF_008634025.1 of Streptomyces albofaciens JCM 4342. Lineage (NCBI taxonomy): Bacteria > Bacillati > Actinomycetota > Actinomycetes > Kitasatosporales > Streptomycetaceae > Streptomyces > Streptomyces albofaciens. The sequence goes on from NZ_PDCM01000001.1 coordinate 142,283, forward strand.
CGTGTGGAAGACGACGACGAGCGTGGTGTCCTGGGTCAGCACCTTCCAGAAGTCGGTCAGCTCGGCACGGCCGGTGGCGGCGTTGTACTTGTAGCCGACCGGGTGCTGCATCCAGGAGTTGGCGGCGAGGATGAAGTACGCCGACAGGATCGTGCCGATCGAGACCATCCACATGCAGAAGCAGTGGATCTTTTTCGGCAACTTGTCCCAGCCGAAGATCCACAGCCCGATGAAGGTGGATTCGAAGAAGAACGCGATGAGGGCCTCGAACGCGAGCGGAGCGCCGAAGACGTCACCGACGAACCGCGAGTAGTCGGACCAGTTCATGCCGAACTGGAACTCCTGGACGAGGCCGGTGACGACACCCATCGCGATGTTGATCAGGAAGAGCTTGCCCCAGAACTTGGTGGCCTTGAGGTACTTCTCCTTGCCCGTGCGTACCCAGGCGGTCTCCAGTCCGGCCACCAGGGCGGCAAGGGAGATCGTCAGAGGCACGAACAGGAAGTGGTAGACGGTCGTGATGCCGAATTGCCATCGCGCCAGGGTCTCTGGCGCCAACGCCAGGTCCACGTCGAGTCTCTCCTTACGTCGCCGTGTGCTGACTACGGCTGCCGTGTGCTGACTACGGCACTTTTCGCCCCGTATGCCCCAATAGAAGCGGGACATAAAGGGCGCTTGTGAACGCGTTCACATTCACAAGCAATTATTACCCATGGCTCGTTTCCGTTCTTGACTGGGGGTGCGTGACTACGGTCACGCATGAGAAAGGCGCGCGGGAACCCTTCCCGCGCGCTTCAACAAGTTGTTGAATTCGGCGCCATGGACCTACGCATACGTCTGTCATGGCCGACCGGTCAGCTGACCGCCACCCTCGGCGACACCCCGTCCGCCAGGGCCCTCACCGCCGCCCTGCCGCTGGTCGCCACCGCCCGAACCTGGGGCGAAGAGGTCTACTTCGGCACCGGGCTCACCCTCGCCCTTGAGGACGACGCGCAACAGGTCGTCGACCCGGGCACCGTCACCTTCTGGACCGAGGGCAGCGCGCTGGCGCTGCCCTACGGACCCACACCCATATCCAGGGGGACGGAGTCCCGTCTGGCCTCCCCCTGCAACGTGCTCGGCCGCCTCGACGGCGACCCGCGCGCGCTGGACACGGTGCGCGACGGTGACCCCGTGCGCGTCGAGCGCGCGTGATCCGTCACCCCGAGGGGGCCTGCCCCACCCGGCCCGACCGCCGTATCAGCATCGAGCGGAACCATCCGATCAGTTCGCAGCTCTTTCCCGATCAGTTCACAGCTCTTTGCGGAACTGCTCGGCCGCCTCCAGGAACAGATCCATCGCCGCCGTCTCGCCGATCGTCACGCGCACGCCTTCGCCCGGGAAGGGCCGCACGACCACGCCCGCCTTCTCGCACGCCGCCGCGAAGTCGAGCGTACGGTCGCCCAGCCGCAGCCAGACGAAGTTCGCGTGCGTCTCGGGGACCGTCCAGCCCTGCGCGGTCAGCGCCTCGCAGACCCGGGTCCGCTCCGTGACCAGCGCGTCGACCCGTTCCATCAGCGCGCCCTCGCTGCGCAGCGACGCGATCGCCGCCTCCTGCGCGAGCTGGCTCACGCCGAACGGAACGGCCGTCTTGCGCAGCGCCGCCGCCACCGGCTCATGGGCCACCGCGAAGCCGATCCGCAGGCCGGCGAGCCCGTACGCCTTGGAGAAGGTCCGCAGCACGCAGACGTTGGGGCGGTCGCGGTACAGGTCCAGGCCGTTCGGCACGTCCGCGTCACGGATGAACTCCTGGTACGCCTCGTCCAGGACGATCAGGATGTCGCTCGGCACCCGGTCCAGGAACGCCTCCAGCTCCGCCCGGCGGACAACGGTGCCGGTGGGGTTGTTGGGGTTGCAGACGAAGATCAGCCGGGTGCGGTCGGTTATCGCCGCGTACATGGCGTCCAGGTCGTGCACCTCACCGTAGGTCAGCGGGACCTGGACGGAGGTGGCACCGGCGACCTGGGTGACGATCGGGTACGCCTCGAAGGACCGCCACGCGAAGATCACCTCATCACCGGGCCCGGCCGTCGACTGGACCAGCTGCTGGGCCACGCCCACCGAGCCGGTGCCCGTCGCCAGGTGCTCGACGGGCACCGAGAAGTGCTCGGACAGCTCCGCCATCAGGCCCGCGCAGGACATGTCCGGGTAGCGGTTGAAGCTCCCCGCGGCGGTCACCGCGCTCTCCAGGACGCCGGGCAGCGGCGGGTAGGGGTTCTCGTTCGAGGACAGCTTGTACGTGACGGGGCCGCCCGCAGCAGCCGGCTTGCCGGGCTTGTAGGTAGGGATGCCGTCCAGCGCAGCGCGCAGCTTCGGGCTCTTCTCGCTCACCGCAAATTCCTCCTCGACCGTGCCGTCCGTCGCCAATACTGCACACCTTATGAGGATTGGCCCGTCAGGCGTAGGCCCTGTCCGATACGGAGGGGGAGATACCGGGCGGGAGGGGCGGCGGAGCGGCGGTTAGCGGACCGGTGACCGCCCCCACCGCCCGCCGCCGACCAAGATCGAGCCGTCCTCTGCCATGATCCGTACCGGGCCCACCGAAGATCGCCCCGCACCCCCGGCCCGGCCGTGCACGCCCTTGGGGAGCGCTCCTCCCTGCGTAACGCGCCGGTGGCTCGCGCCGTGGCGCGCATCCCTCGTGAAGGTGACTTGAGACCGCTTCGAGACCTGGACCAATCGGCAGGGGACTCCCGAGGACGCTCAATCAGGAACTGGCAGAACAGGCCAAACCCCTTCGTTTCCCAGGGCATTCGGGCCACACCACCGTGCAGAAACGTGCCTTTCCACTCTTGTACGCACCGCCCCGCGAAAGGACCGCCCGAGCCCTACTATCGGCTCGCCATGACAGCAGCAGGGAAGCACCAGGTGAGCCGGTCTACCGGTCGCCGGCTGGGGCGGGCAGGCATCCGGGACGTGGCCGCCGCAGCCGGGGTATCCATCACGACTGTCTCCGACGCGCTCAACGGCAAGGGCCGGCTTCCGGATGCCACCCGTCGCCACGTCCGCGAGGTGGCCGACCGGTTGGGCTACCGCCCTTCCGCCGCCGCCCGCACGCTCCGTACCGGCAAGTCAGGGCTCATCGGCCTGACCGTCACCACGTACGGGGATGAACCTTTCACCTTCACCGAATTCGCGTACTTCGCGGAAATGGCCAGAGCCGCCACCTCGGCGGCGCTCGCCCGCGGCTACGCCCTCGTCATCCTGCCCGCGACCTCCCGCCACGACGTCTGGTCGAACGTCGCCCTGGACGGCACCGTCGTCATCGATCCGGCCGACGGCGACCCCGTCGTCACGGAACTCGTCCGGCACGGCATCCCCGTCGTCTCCGACGGCCGCCCCGGCGGCACCCTCCCCGTGATGGGCTGGGTGGACAACGACCACGAGGCGGCCGTCCTGGGCCTCCTCGACCACCTCGCCGACGCCGGCGCCCGTCGCATCGGCCTGCTCACCGGCACCACCACCGACACCTACACCCGGCTCTCCACCACGGCGTACCTGCGCTGGTGCGAGCGGGTCGGGCAGGACCCGGTGTACGAGTCCTACCCCGCCCACGACCCGTGCGCGGGAGCGGTGGCGGCCGACCGGCTGCTGGCCCGCCCGGACCGCCCGGACGCGGTGTACGGCCTCTTCGACCCGAACGGCACCGACCTGCTCGCGGCGGCCAGACGCTACGGGCTGCGCGTCCCCGAGGACCTCCTGCTGGTCTGTTGCAGCGAGTCCACGGTCTACGCCACGACCGAGCCGCCGATCACCACCCTCTCCCTCAAGCCGCGCCGGATCGGCACGGCCGTCGTCCAGCTCCTCATCGACGCCATCGAAGGGCTGGACAGCGGGCGGCCGGTCGAGCAGGTGATACCGACGGACCTGATCGTGCGGACCTCCTCCCAGCGCAGGTCCACGCGTACGACCGTCAGCCCGCCGCGGGGGCCCGCCGGGGCTTGACCGTCACACGTTCGAGCGGCCGTACGGATGCGATTGACGCGTCCGTACGGCCGGAGGTTTGTGGCGGTGGTGACTGTTGCTGTGGCGGTGGCCCAACCCGCCCCGGCACACCCCCACCTGCCGCCCGCCTCCCCCGTACGAGATCGGCACGCCCGACGTACGGAAACAGCGCGCACACGTCGCGCCACCCCGCGCGCCCCCACCCCCCAGACGCCGCTCCGGCGCACCGCCCGGCCACTTCGCCATGTCGTACCACCGCCGTGCCGTCGGCCGGACACTCCCTCGACCGGGATAAAATCGGCACGAAAGCGGAGCAATCGGCAGCGAACGTCGGGGGTCGAGCGATTGACCACCCCCGGGTGCGTCACAAGCCGCGAGCGGCATTCCTATGATGGGCGCACGACACCACGGACCGCCGTCGACCAGGCAAGGTCCGCGAGGTGCACGGCGGCGCGACGGTGGAGGGGTCGATGACTCAGGGGGCCAGTGTGGGACCCATGGTGCGGACCATGCCGGCACAACCTCCGGCTCCGGCACAACCGCCTGCCCCGCCGGTTCCGCCGGCGCCCGCGGTCCCCCCGCCCCCGGGGATGCCGCCGGCCGCGTCGGCCGCGCCTGAGGCACCGCACGGCATGCCGCCCGAGTACACGCCCACCGAGCGCTCCCTCCCGGTGATCGGCGCTGGTGCCCCGGCCGGGCCCGGCCAGGCGACGGGCCGTACGGACCTGCCGCCCGTCACCCGTACGGACACCCTCATCGACCGCCCGACCGTCGACCTGACGGCCGTCCCCGAGTCGGCCGTACCGGCCGAGCAGCACAAGAAGGGCGGCGGTCCGCTGTACGTCGTCGGTGACGTGCACGGCTACTACGACGAGCTGCGCGAGGCGCTCGCCGCCGAAGGCCTCATCGACGCGGACGGCCAGTGGGCGGCGGGCAACGCCCGCCTGTGGTTCCTCGGCGACTTCACCGACCGCGGCCCGGACGGCATCGGCGTCATCGACCTCGTCATGCAGCTGTCCGCCGAGGCCGCGGCGGCCGGCGGCTACTGCAAGGCCCTGATGGGCAACCACGAGCTGCTGCTGCTGGGGGCCAAGCGGTTCGGCGACACCCCGGTGCAGTCCGGCGCCGGCACCGCGTCCTTCCAGGCCGCCTGGCTCCTCAACGGCGGCCAGAAGAGCGACATGGACCGCCTCCAGGACCACCACCTGCAGTGGATGGCCCGCCTGGACGCCGTGATGGAGGAGGACGGGCACCTGCTCGTGCACTCCGACACGACCGCCTACCTGGAGTACGGCGACTCCATCGAGGACGTCAACGACACCGTCCACGACGTCCTCACACGCAGCGACGCCGACGAGGTCTGGGACCTGTTCCGCAAGTTCACCAAGCGGTTCGCCTTCCGGGACGAGGAAGCGGGCCCGATGGCCGTCCGCGAACTCCTCGACACCTACGGCGGCGAGCGCGTGGTGCACGGCCACAGCCCGATCCCGTACCTCCTCGGCGAGGTCGGCGGCGAGGACGACGAGGGCGAGGGCGTCGCCGTCGAAGGACCGCACGTTTACGCCGACGGACTGGCCATCGCCATGGACGGCGGGGTCACCATGGCCGGAAAACTACTGGTCGTACAACTTCCCCTGACTGGCTGACCGTTATCCGGGCAGGGGTAGCGGCAGGTAGGGAAGTGGCGCAGCGGGGTCCGAGCTGGACAGGAGCGGTCCCTATTTCCGCAAACACCCTGTCACCCCGTGCCGGAGGCGCTCTACCATCGGTCTATCCGTAGCAGGCTCTCCTCCGTTTCCGCCCACTGCCCGGCCCACGCCGGCCTGTACGGCCCTACGGAGCATCGGGGGATGCACATGAACAGCGCTCCGCACCTGCTGAGCGAGGATCGCGCGGAATTCGCGCGGCTCCTCGACGAGGCGCTGCGCACCGCGGAATACCGGCCGGAAATGGTCTCCGCGGCGGGCAAGCACCTCAACACCGAGCAGTTGCGCACCATGGCGCTCAGCGCCACGTCCGCCATCGCCGCATGCGCGACGGCCGAATACCGACACTACGTACGGCTCCGCGACGAGCTGCGCGCTCCGGTACCCGCACCGGACGCCGACGGCGTGGAGGTCCACGAGGAGAAAGGCACACCGGCGGGTTCCCCGGGGATGGATCTCGCCACCTCCGTGAGCGAGGCGGCGGAATCCGCCGGTGCCGGGCTGGCCGCGTTGCTCGCGGTCCTCGCCCCGGTACTGGCGGGGATCGCCGCCCTGCTCTTCCTGATCATCGGATACGTCCTGCGGACCATCGGGACCGATCCGGCCGCCGCCCAGCCGATGATCAGCGTGGGCTGGGTCTTCGCGGCGCTCACCGCCGCGGGCGCCCTGATCGCCATGGCGAGCCTGGTCCACGCGGCCTGGCGCAACGGCTCGACCTCCCTGCGCGCACCACGCGGGGACGGCCGGGGCGGCCGCGCCAGGGAAGTGGAAGCCGCCCGGGACGCCTGGCGGCAGGCGCTCCTGGAGCGCGGGATACTGCCGTTCCTGCGTGAGGCCCTGACCGACCCGGCGACCGTCAACGGCCGCGACACGGCCCCGTACGTACCGCGTCGCGGCGTCGACGGCGGCAGCCGTATCCCGTCCCTGGGCTACTCGCGCCCCGACTTCACCAGCCCGGACGGCGGCCCGCCCGCCAGTCCCCGACCCCGCTTCACCAGCCCGGACTTCACCAGTCCCGATTACGGGGGGCCGGATCACCATCCTGAATAGCGCCCATCGAACAGACCGCCGGGGCCCGGCCTGGTGCCGGGCCCCCGTGGTGCGTGGGTCCGCCCAATGGCGATGATTCCAGGGTGTGTTCTTGCTTTGGAGGGCATGTTCCTGTTTCAGAGGACGTGTTCCTCTTTCAGGAGACGTGTGCCTCTTTCAGAAGGCATGTTCCCGTTTCCAGGGCGTGTTCCCGTTGAGGAACGGCTGCGCCAAGCCCCGGTGCCACCGACCCGGCGGCGGAAAACCTGAGCACCTCGGCTCGCCCGCCAAGAACTATCGTCACGACCATGGTCGAACACGATGCCCTCACCACCACCCGCGACGCCTACGATGCCGCTGCCACCACGTACGCACAACTGTTCAGCGACACGCTGCGGGACAGTCCCCTGGACCGCGCGATCTTGGGTGTCTTCGCCGAGGCCGTGCGGGCGAGTGGCGGCGGCCAGGTCGCGGACCTGGGGTGCGGGCCCGGCCATGTCACCGCTTACCTGGACGGGCTGGGGCTGGCGGCGTTCGGCGTCGACGCCTCGCCCGCGATGATCGAGTTGGCGCGGCAGGCTCGTCCGGACCTGCGCTTCGAGGTGGGTTCGATGGCCGCGTTGGACATCGCCGACGGCACACTGGACGGCGTACTGTCGCGCTGGTCCGTCATCCACACCCCGCCGAATGAAGTGCCGCTCATCTTGGCGGAGTTCAACCGTGTTCTGGCGCCTGGTGGCCACCTTCTGATCGGTTTCTCGGCGAGCGAGGATTCGTCCCATCCGACGCAGGTCTTCGATCACGCGGTCGCGCCGGCCTACCGGTGGTGGCCCGATCATCTCGCGGGGCTGCTGCGCACGGCCGGGTTGGCCGAGGTGGCCCGGATGGTGCGCGAGCCTCAGCCCACCGACCGGCGGCAGTTCCGTGAGGTGCAACTGCTCGCCCGTAAAGCCTGATCGGTGCGTACGTGAAGGCGGGAGGCCCTCGACGGGTGGAGGGCCTCCCGCTCCTCGCTCAGTCCGCCATCGGCAGGTACACCCTGTTGCCGCTGGCCGCGAACTCCTTGGACTTCTCCAGCATGCCCGCCTCGATCTCCTCCGGGGACACGCCTTCCGCACCGCCGAACTGCTCCGTGATGCTCCTGCTGATCTTCATGGAGCAGAACTTCGGGCCGCACATGGAACAGAAGTGGGCGGTCTTCGCCGGTTCCGCCGGCAGCGTCTCGTCGTGGAAGGCGCGGGCCGTGTCCGGGTCGAGGGCCAGGTTGAACTGGTCCTCCCAGCGGAACTCGAAGCGCGCGTCGGACAGGGCGTCGTCCCACTCCTGGGCGCCCGGGTGGCCCTTGGCCAGGTCCGCCGCGTGCGCCGCGATCTTGTACGTGATGACGCCGGTCTTCACGTCGTCCCGGTCCGGCAGGCCCAGGTGCTCCTTGGGCGTGACGTAGCAGAGCATCGCCGTACCCCACCACGCGATCATCGCCGCGCCGATGCCCGAGGTGATGTGGTCGTACGCGGGCGCGATGTCGGTGGTCAGCGGGCCGAGCGTGTAGAACGGGGCCTCCTCGCAGATCTCCTGCTGGAGGTCGACGTTCTCCTTGATCTTGTGCATCGGGACGTGTCCCGGGCCCTCGATCATCGTCTGTACGCCGTGCCGCTTGGCGATCGAGTTCAGCTCGCCCAGCGTGCGCAGCTCCGCGAACTGCGCCTCGTCGTTGGCGTCCGCGATGGAGCCGGGGCGCAGGCCGTCGCCGAGGGAGTACGTGACGTCGTAGGAGGCGAGGATGTCGCAGAGTTCCTCGAAGTGGGTGTAGAGGAACGACTCCTTGTGGTGCGCCAGGCACCACGCCGCCATGATCGAACCGCCGCGCGAGACGATGCCGGTCTTGCGGCGGGCGGTCAGGGGGACGTAGCGCAGCAGGACACCCGCGTGGACGGTCATGTAGTCCACGCCCTGCTCGGCCTGTTCGATGACCGTGTCCTTGTAGATCTCCCAGGTCAGCTCCTCGGCCTTGCCGTCCACCTTCTCCAGTGCCTGGTAGAGGGGGACGGTGCCGATGGGGACGGGGGAGTTGCGCAGCACCCACTCACGGGTGGTGTGGATGTTGCGGCCGGTGGACAGGTCCATGACCGTGTCGGCGCCCCAGCGGGTCGCCCAGGTCATCTTCTCCACCTCCTCCTCGATCGAGGAGGTGACGGCGGAGTTGCCGATGTTCGCGTTGACCTTCACCAGGAAGTTCTTGCCGATGATCATCGGCTCGATCTCCGGGTGGTTCACGTTGGCGGGCAGTACGGCCCGGCCGGCCGCGATCTCGTCCCGTACGAACTCGGGGGAGACGTTCTCGCGGATCGCGACGTACTCCATCTCCGCCGTGATCTCGCCCCGCCGCGCGTACGCGAGCTGGGTGACCGCGGCGCCGCCCCGGCCCCGGCGCGGCTGCCGGGGGCGGCCGGGGAAGACCGCGTCGAGGTTCTTCAGGCCGCCGCGCGGCGAGGTGTGCTTGAGGCCGTCGTCCTCGGGGCGGGGCGGCCGGCCCGCGTACTCCTCGGTGTCTCCGCGGCTGATGATCCAGTTCTCCCGCAGCGGCGCCAGGCCGCGGCGGACGTCCGTTTCGATGTGGGGGTCGGTGTACGGCCCTGACGTGTCGTAGAGCGTCACGTCCTTGCCGTTGGTGAGGTGCACACGGCGGACCGGGACCCGCAGGTCGGGCCGCGATCCGGTGAGGTAGCCCTTGTGCCAGCCGATCTCCTTGGCGGAGCCCTGGCCGTTTTCGGGCGTGCGTGCATCCTGCAGAGTCATGAAGACCCACTCCCTACGCCGGCATTACCCGGTAACAGGTTCGGCGGTCGACGCAGCGGTTCCCGTGACGGCGTCCCGGCGTCGGCCGGTCGTCCCGTACGGAGTTCAGCGCCCTCTCAGCCCGGTGCTCCGAGCTCCCGCGATTGCAAAGGTGCCACCACGGTAGCGGCCGGTGTGGCGCGGTGAACAGGGGGCCCTGCTGGTTCTTGCGATGATCGGGCGGTGACCAGCAACGAGCCCTCGCACTCCGCGCACCACCACGCTTCAGGTCAGGCGCACGGGCACGGCACGGATCCGCGGCACGACGTGCCGGGTGACGGCCGTGGGACCGACGCTCCCGGGGACGGTGCCCACGCCGCTCACCGACACGCCGCCGGCCATGGGCACCGCCACGCCCACGGTCATGGCCACAGTCATGGCCACGCCCCCGCCGCCCCCGTCTCCCGGCATCTGCGCAAGGTCATCGCCGCCGTACTGATCCCCTTCGCCGCCGCGGTGCTGGCCGGGCTGGTCGTGCTGTGGCCGGGCGGGGCGCCCGGCCACAAGCCGTCCGGTGTCGGCTTCGACCAGCCGACCGAGAAGGCGAAGGTGGTGAAGGTGGAGGAGGTGAACTGCGCGGACGTACACGCCCAACAGCAACAGCAACCTTCGCAGCAGCAACCGTCCTCACCCGGTGGCTCCCAGCGGCCCCAGCACTGCGAGCGGGCGGTCATCGAGGTGACGACCGGCAAGGACACCGGCCGGCGCTTCGAGTCGATCGTGACGCCGGACGCCACCCGCCACTACAAGGCCGGCCAGGGAGTCGTGGTCGCGTACGCGCCCAAGGCGCCCAAAGACCTTCAGTATTCGGTCACGGATGTGGATCGGACCGTCCCGATGTGGGTACTGGCCGCCATCTTCGCCGCAGCGGTGGTCGTCGTCGGTCGGCTGCGCGGCGTGCTCGCGCTCGTCGCCCTGGTCGTGAGCTTCGCGGTACTGACGCTGTTCATCCTCCCCGCCATCCTCCAGGGCTCGAACCCCCTGGTGGTCGCGGTGGTCGGGGGCAGCGCGATCATGCTGGTCGCCCTGTACATGTGCCACGGCCTGACGGCGCGCACATCCGTCGCCGTCCTGGGCACGCTCGTCTCCCTGCTGCTCATCGGCCTGCTCGGCTCGCTCTTCATCGGGTGGGCACTGCTGACCGGCAACACCGACGACCAGACCGGGCTGGTGCACGGCCTCTACCCGGACATCGAGATCCGCGGCCTGCTGCTGGCGGGCATCATCATCGGTTCACTGGGTGTGCTGGACGATGTGACCGTCACGCAGACCGCCGCGGTGTGGGAGCTGAAGGAGGCTGATCCGTCGGCGGGCTGGCGCAAGCTCTACTCCTCGGCGATGCGGATCGGGCGGGACCACATCGCGTCCGTCGTCAACACACTCGTACTCGCTTACGCGGGCGCCGCGCTGCCCCTGCTTCTGCTGTTCTCGATCGCACAGAGCAGTGTCGGTACGGTCGCCACGAGCGAGGTGGTCGCCGAGGAGATCGTCCGGACGCTGGTGGGCAGCATCGGCCTGGTCGCGTCCGTACCGCTGACCACGCTGCTGGCCGCGCTGGTCGTCTCGGCGGACCGGGACAGCGAGGGAGGCGGCACGTCCGGCGCGGGGCGGAAGGCCGGGCTTTCGGGGGCGGGGACGGAGACGGGGGCAGGGGCCAGGACGGGGGCGGGTACGGGACGGAGCGGTGCGGGCCACCGGTCCGTACTCGGTGGGCGGGGTGGGCGGGGTGGGCGCGGCAAGCGGCGGCGTGCACGATGACCCGGCCGGGCGGGTGACCGGCAACAGCCCGCGGTGGTACGGGGCCGGGCGGCCTGCTACGGCCCGCAGCCGCACGGAGGCGGACGGTCGGCGACGGCCCGTGGCCACACGGAGCCAGGCGGCCGGTCAGCGACGGCCCGTTGCCACAAGGAGCCAGGCGGCCGGTGACGGCCCGCCGATGCGCGGAGCCGGACGGCCGGTGACGGCCCGCCGACGCGCGGAGCCGGCCGGCCCACCGGCCGCCGTTCACCCCGCCTTCTGCGCCTCCGAAAGAATGCGGTCCAAAGTCGAGTCGAGCGTGTCGCACACCTCCTCCTCCCCGATCGGCACCAGTCGGTCCGTGCGGTCGAGGAAGGCCACCAACGGCGGGGCGCCGGCGCGGAACAGCGCGCGTTCGTCGCCCACCTGGAGGCCGATGAAGACGTCGCTGAGGTGCTCGGAGGAGGAGGGCCCGATGCGCACATCGCCCTCACCGGACGGCTTGCTCAGCCCGTCGAGCAGCAATTCCCGGCTGAACGCCCAGGTCACGGGCATATCACCAGGGAGGTCGAAGGTGAAGCTGACCGCATAGGGGTCCGCGGAATCGAAGTACAGCTCCACCGGAATACGGAAAGCGAGCTCCTCGGACACGAGGAAGCTCATGATCACTTCTGCCTGAACTGTGTCGGTCATCAACCTCTGCTCCGTACTCGGTCGGAGATGGCCAGGAATCGTCCCTCTTGGCCCTATTGACGCCATCGTCGGCCACATGCAAGCGGATCACAAGGAGTGATTTTTCAGATACTGATAGAGAAAGCGAGTGTCATCAGCGCCGCCTCCGCCATCCTGCGTAGTCGGCCGGTAACGCAGTGTAGCCGGTGAGCCTCTCTCGCGGGAAGAGAAATCGCCATGGTCGCGACCGCCGAACCGACCTGTATGGGAATCGCCGAGCATACTGTGCCCAAGGCATATTCCTGTTGTTCGTAGGCGACTTGGGCGCGGCGCACACTGTCCAGCCGGTGCAAAAGCTCGCCCCGGGACCGCACCGAATACGGAGTCAACGGCTGCACCGGATAACGCGCCAAATGGTCCTTCATGGCTTGCTCGTCGAGCTGCGCCAGCAGGCACTGGCCGATCGCGTGCGCGTGAGCCGTCGTACGAAAGTCCGCCCACTCCTCCACCGGCGGCCGCCGCTGATCGTCGGTGACGGCCACCACTTCCACCTCGCCCGCCCGGTACACGGCGAAGTAGACCGCGGCGTCGAGCTGTTTGCCCGCGACCGCCAGCGCGTCCGCGATATCGGTACGGCGGCAGCGCTCGGCACCCGCCCGCCCGATCGTGCCGGCGGCCTCCCCGTAGACGAACACACCGTTCTCGCGCCGCAGATAGCCCTCGTACGTCAGGGTCCGCAGCAAGTGGTACGTCGTGGGAAGCGGTAATCCCGCCTCTCTGGCCAGTTGTTTGGCGGGCGCGCCGGCGGAGTGCGCGCCCACCGCCTCCAGCAGGCGCAGGGCCCGCTGGACCGAGCCGATCAATGTCGGATGCGAAACGGATTCACCGTTCACCATTGCCAACGCCAACCCCCTGGTCGGGTCGTCGGGGCGCGAGTCGGCCCCGACGGCGGGAGCCGCTCCCACTTCGCCCGCGTATCCCAGGGAGCCCCGCTGTCGACGCCCGGCCCGGCCTTGCCTCACTCGCTGTTTTCCGGAACGTCATCGTCCGGAAGACGCCTGCGAACGGCACTCTAGCTTGGCAACTGGGGGCAGCAGGGGGTTGGTCGGTGAGTTGGTTCAGGCGGTGGGCCGACCAGAAATGGGGAACGCCCCGCTCCCAGGAGGGGCGGGGCGTACGGCTTGGGGAGGTGGGGGTGGGGGTGGAGGTGGTGGAGGTGGTGGAGGTGGTGGAGGTGGAGATGGTGGTGGAGGAGGTGGTGATTGGTAGAGGTGGTGGGGCGGAAGAGTGGGCGTACCGCCCGGTGCGGCAGCGGAGTCAGGCCCGCCCGCCGAAAGCGGAGCCGAGGACGGGCCCGGCGGACTCAGATTCTGGCCCCGGCCCGGGCCCCGGCCTCGGCCCGGCCCCCGACGTATCGCCCGGTCGTCCCGGCGGACTGCGTCACCATTCGCTCCGCGAGGAGCCCGGCGTTGCCCGCCCGGTCGTCTCGGCGGACTGCGTCACCACTCGCTCCGCCAGGAGCCCGGCGTTGCCCGCCCGGTCGTCCCGGCGGACTGCGTCACCACTCGCTCCGCCAGGAGCCCGGTGGCCTCCGTCACCATTCGCTCCGCGAGGAGGACGACGAGGAGCCCGTCAGCCTGCGCACCAGGTAGACGACACCGGCGATCAGCGCCACCGCGATGAGGATCTTGAAGAGCAGGCCGATCAGGAAGCCGACCGCACTGGCGATCAGGCTGCCGAACACCACCAGCAGGACGACGGGCACCACGACCCACGTCACCCACCACGGAAGTCCTGCGATTGTCCCCTTGCCGGCCATTGCTCTGCCCTGCTTTCTGCGTAGTCGCGCGTGTATCGCTGTGTCGCTGTGTCGCTTTGCCGATGTGATGCCTTGATCACGCGGTCCGTGGCCCGCGGTCCGTGGACCTGTTCAACGTCCCGCATTCGTAGTACGTGCCCGATGCCGTGCCGGGGGCCCGAAGCTCTGTTCCCCCTGCACCATCGATGCTAGGGCGGGGCACGGCGGAACGGACGCCGCGCGTCCCCGGCCCTCCCCTGAACCGTCCCTTACGGGTCCCCGGGGGCCCGCCTCAGCTTTCGGGCGGAGAAAAGACCACCATGACCCGCAGGTCCTCGCTGATGTGGTGGAACTTGTGCGGCACTCCGGCGGGCACGTAGACCACGCTGCCGCGCGCCACCGAGGTCGTCTCCATGCCGACGGTGATCGCCGCCCGGCCGCTTACGACCAGGTACACCTCGTCCTGGTTGTGCGGCTGCTGCGGGTCGACGCTGCCCGCGTCGAGTGCGTACAGCCCGACCGACATGTTGCGTTCCCGCAGGAACTGCAGATACGCGCCGTCGTTCGCGGCCCGCTCCGCTTCCAGTTCGTCGAGCCTGAAAGCCTTCATGCCTTTGGCACCCCTCGAAGAGTCCGTCTCGTCTGCGACGATCTCACCATGAAGAATTTCGTGGTCAAGACGATCGCCAATGCCGCGGCGCTTGCCGTGGCCATCTGGCTGTTGAAGGACATCACGCTGACCGGTGAGAACACCGGCCGCAAGGCGCTGACGCTGGTCCTGGTCGCGTTGATCTTCGGCGTGGTGAACTTCGTCGTCAAACCCGTGGTGAAGCTGCTGTCCTTCCCCCTCTTCATCCTCACCCTCGGCCTGATCACTCTCGTGATCAACGCGCTGATGCTGCTGCTCACATCGTGGCTGGCGGACAAATTCCACCTCGCCTTCCATGTGGAGGGCTTCTGGATCGCCGTACTGGGCGGCGTGATCATTTCGATCGTCTCCTGGGCGTTGCACGTGGTGCTGCCCGACGACCGGGACTGAAGCCCCGGGCCGGGGCCGGGGCCGAGACCCGCGGGGCGAGACCCGCGGGACGAGACGCCAAGACGCCGAGACGCCGAGCGAACGAAAACGACAGGGACCGATACGTGCACTCCCCGATAACCGACCCGGCATCCATAGCGACGCCGAAGCCGAAGCCATTGCCGATGCCGTCGCCTTTGCCGGAGCCGATGCCGTCGCCTTTGCCGGAGCCGATGTCGTCGCCGTCGCCGTCGCCGTCAGCGGTACGGGCTCCCTCGGCCGCCCGCCCCCGGCCGGCCACCGCCACCTCCCCGTACCGCGTCTGCTTCGTCTGCACCGGCAACATCTGCCGCTCCCCGATGGCCGAGGCCGTCTTCCGGGCCCGTATCGAGGAAGCCGGTCTCGACGGGCTGGTCGAGGTGGACAGCGCCGGCACCGGTGGCTGGCACGAGGGGGACGGCGCCGACCCGCGCACCGTCGCCGTCCTCCGCGCCGCCGGTTACGAGGAGGACCACAGCGCCCGGCAGTTCCGGGCCGACTGGTTCGGCCGGCTCGACCTCGTGATCGCACTGGACGACGGGCACCTGCGCGCCCTGCGCCGACTGGCGCCCACCGCCCACGACGCCGCCAAGGTGCGGCTGCTGCGCTCGTACGACCCGGCCGTGATGCCCGACGGCCCGGCCGCACAGCCCGCCGCGAGCTCTCACGGTGCCGCGCTCGCCCACGATCTGGACGTACCCGACCCGTACTACGGCGGCATGGCAGGGTTCGAGGAATGCCTGGAGATGGTCGAGGCCGCGAGCAAAGGGCTGCTGGTTGCGGTACGGGACGCGCTCGCCGCGCGGGGGCACCTCGATGGGGCGGCGTCGTAGGGCACGACGGTGCCTGTAGGCGCCCCGCTTTCCGCCGCGAGCATCCCGGTCGCCGCGGAGGACGTGCCGTAAGTCCGGAGCACCGGCCCCGGCAGGCCCGTATTCACAAGGAGGCAAGCGCATGACAGGCGACAGCACACGCTCCGTACGGGCCGGACTCCCGGCGCCCGAGGCGTACGAGCCGGCCCTCCCCGGCCCGGTCTTCGCCGCGCACTACCACCTGCCCGGCGACCCCACCGGCCCATACACCTACGGCCGCGATTCCAACCCCACCTGGACCCGGCTGGAGGCGGCCATCGGCGAGCTGGAGTCCCCCGACGAGGCCGCGCACACCGTGTCCTTCGCCTCCGGGATGGCCGCCATCTCCGCCGTCCTCTTCTCCTGCCTGCGCAGCGGCGACACCGTCGTGCTCCCGAACGACGGCTATCAGCTGCTGCCCGCGGTGCGCGAGCGCCTGGAGAGTTACGGCATCGAGGTCCGCACGGCGCCCACCGCGGGCGACGCGCAGCTCGGCGTGCTCGACGGCGCCCGGCTGCTGTGGATCGAGACGCCTTCCAACCCCGGCCTGGACGTCTGCGACATCCGGCGGCTGGCCGAGGCCGCGCACGCGCGCGGCGCCCTGGTCGCCGTCGACAACACCCTGGCCACCCCGCTCGGCCAGCGCCCGCTGGATCTTGGCGCCGACTTCTCGGTGGCCAGCGGCACCAAGGCGCTGACCGGCCACGGCGACGTGCTCCTCGGGTACGTCACCACCCGCGACCCGGCGCTCGCCGACTCCGTACGGATGTGGCGCAAGACCGTCGGCGCGATTCCCGGCCCGATGGAGGCGTGGCTGGCCCACCGTTCCCTCTCGACGCTCGCCCTGCGGGTGCGCCAGCAGTCCGCCGGGGCGCTGGCGCTCGCGGCGGCGCTGCGCGAACGCCCCGAGGTCACGGGCCTGCGGCACCCCGGGCTGCCGTCCGACCCCGCGCACGAGCAGGCCGTACGGCAGATGCGCGAGGGCCGCTTCGGCTCCGTGGTCTCCTTCACGCTGCCCGACCGCGCCCACGCGGAACGCTTCCTGGCCGCGCTGACCCTCGTGGACGACGCGACGAGCTTCGGCGGCGTACGGTCCGCCGCGGAGCGGCGCGGGCGGTGGGGCGGCGACGCGGTGCCGGAAGGATTCATCCGCTTCTCGGTCGGCGTGGAGGAGCCGGCGGACCTGATCGCGGACGTGCTGGGGGCACTGGACGCTGCGCTGGACGCGGCGCTGGACACCGGTCGGGATGCGGGACACCGCTGACGCGTTCCCCAGGAGCCCCCGGGCCCTACGGCCGGACCTCGTCCGCCAGACCTCGCCCGCCGGTCCTCAACCGCCGGGCCTCAGCCGCCCAGTTCTCGACCGGCCGAACCTCACCCACCCCGGTCCGTACCAACGCCGCTACGTAAAGCGGGCTGGCAGGGTATCCCCCCTCGGCACCCTGCCAGCCCCGGTTCGCAGCATGACGAACCGCGCAGACAAGGCTAGTTGACTCAGCGTCAGTGTCCAATCACGCTGACGACACAGCCCTATCGACATATTTATAGTTTGGCGGGCGCCGACGGTGCCGGAGCGGAAGGAGGTACAGATGGACCTTGCTTTATTACGTACGTTCGTCACGGTGCACAGAGCGGGCTCCTTCACCCGCGCCGCCGCCCTGCTGGGCCTCTCCCAGCCCGCCGTGACCAGCCAGATACGGAGCCTGGAGCGGCAGTTGGGACGCCCGCTCTTCCTCCGCAAGGCCCGTGGCGTCACCCCCACCACCGTCGGCGACGAACTCGCCCACAAGGTGGCTCCCCACCTGGACGCGCTCACCGAGATCACCGAAGCCGGACTCGACGAGGAGTCCGCCATCCGCACACTGCACCTCGCCGGGCCGCCGGAATTCACCTCCCAGCGCGCGTTACCGGCCCTCACCCCGCTCATAGACCAAGGCCTGTGCGTACGAACCGCCTTCGGATCAGCGGACGAGCTGCTGTCCGGCCTCGCCGACGGCCATCACGACCTCGCCATCACCACCACCCGGCCCCGCGGCACCCTGCTCACCGCGACACCGCTGTGCGACGAGGAGCACGTCCTGATAGCCGCGCCCCGCTGGGCGGCGCGGCTCGGCGGCCCGGCGGTCGTCCAGTCCAAGGGCGTGCGCGCGCTCGATCCCGTACCGCTCGTCGAGGTCCACGAGAGCCTGCCGCTGGTTTCCCGGTACTGGACCGCCGTCTTCGACGCCCCGCCCGCGGCCTCCGCGACCGTCATAGTCTCGGATCTACGGGCGGTCCTGGCATGCGTGACGGCGGGCGCGGGCCTCGCGGTGTTACCCCGGTACCTGTGCGCCGACGCCCTCGGAAGCGGCGAGGTCGTCGCCCTCCTCGACCCGCCCGTACCGCCCTTGCGCACATACTTCCTGGCCACCCGGGCGGGCACGCTGGCACTGCCGCACATCGCGCGCCCACATGAGTGGCTGCTGCGGGCAGCGGTGGACTGGTGAGGTCAACCGGACCGGTCGCCACTCACCCGCGTTCCGTCCGCGTCTCGTCCGCATCTCGTCCCGTGTCTCGTCCGCGTCCGGTCCGCGTCCGGTCCGCGTCCGGTTCGCGACCCGTCCGCGTCCGGTCCACGTCCGGTCCGCGACCCGTCCGCGCCGTGGCGGGCTGGTGGGACGGTGGTTTCACCACGCCCCTGCTGCGGCATCTGTCCCGTATGACCGTACGGCCAGTCGTCAAACGCACCGCCCGCGCGATCCTGCTCGACGGTGCGGACATCGTCCTGATCAAGCGCACCAAGCCGGGCCGGGCCCCGTATTGGATCACTCCCGGCGGCGGCGTCGAGCCGGAGGACGCCACGGTCGTGGACGCCCTGCACCGCGAACTCCACGAGGAACTGGGCGCCAAGGTCACCGACGTCGTCCCGGTCTTCGTGGACACGGTCGAGCACATCAGTGAGGGCGGGGTGGACGGCGTCAAAGTGCAGCACTTCTTCGTCTGCCGGCTGGAATCCATGGATCCCGCCCTGCGGCACGGCCCGGAGGTGGAGGAGCCTTGCGGCCAGTACGAGATCGTGCGCGTACCGTTCACGCGGGTGGGCATCGCCTCGGCCGAGGTCGTCCCGCTGTCGCTGCGCCACTACCTCGACGGCAACATCGAGGGCGTACGCGCGATGCACGCGCCTGACCTGGGGTGACGTAGGGATACGCCCTGGCCGGGCCAGTCGTACCGGCGCCGCCCGCCCTACCCGAACCAGCCCCGGAACTCATCGTCCGAGCCACCCGTCGCCCCCCGGTTCCGAGCCCGCGCGAGCACCCGCTCGACCTCGCGTTCCACTTCCTCCCGAACCTCACGGGACCGCGGGCGGGGACTGATCGCGGGGCGGCGGGATGCGGTCTCCTGACGGACACCGGGTGGTTGCGGGTTGCGTGGGGCTTGAGGGACGGGTGGCGCTAGAGGGGGGCCGGGAGCCTGACGAGGGGCGGGTGCCTGACGGCTATCGGGAGCCTGGCGCGTGCCGGGCGCCTGACGCGCGCCGAGCGCCTGGTGGGTGCCGGACTCAGACCGCGCATCCTCACCTCTCGGGGGCCGTTCCCCACGCCCTTCAGTCTCCCCCCGCGCTCCAGCCTCCCGCTGCACTTCACTTTCCTGCTGCGCCTCAGCCTCCCGCTGCGCTTCAGCCGCCCGCTGTCCTTCAGCCTCCCGCTGCGCTTCAGCCGCCCGCTGCGCTTCAGCCTCCCCGCATGCTGGGCCCCTCCTCCGAGAGGCCGCCTCCGCCGCCGCTCCGAAGAAGTCGCCGCCCTTGCGCTTGGCATCGTCCGTTCCCCAGGCTCGGGGCCCGCTCGCCTGCCGGGGCACCTTCTGCAGGTGCGGGATGTGCTTGGCGCAGTGAATATACGTTTCCTCAACCGCGACCTCGACCCACAGCTGGGCCCGTCGGCCCGGTACCGGATCGACGGGCAGGTACGGGTGCCGCTCCCGCATCTCGTCGTCCATGACCACCCGCGCCCGGCCGTTGACGTGCAGACCGATGCGGTCATGGGTGAAGTCGATCATCAGGATGCCGAGGTTCGGGTTCTCGGAGATATTGCCGATCGACGCCATGACGCCGTTGCCGCGATACTCCGGGTACGCGATCGTGCGCTCGTCCAGGACCTGGACGAACCCGGGCGGCCCGGCCCGGAACGTGGAGTCACACTCGCCGTGCCGATCGGCCGTCGCCAGGAAGAACATCTCCTGGCGGCCCACGAACTCCCGCATCCGGGCGTTGAGATGGTCCAGCACCTGATCGTCATAGAAGCGGTCGGCGCGGTCGGTGGTGCCCATCCGCTGCTGCACCAGATGCTCACCGTCACTGCCCGGCCGCGCCCCCCGTACGCCCGTCCCGGGCTCCGCGACGGGTCCCGTACCGGGATCCGTGACCGGTTCCGTGCCGGGTTCCGTGCCGGGTTCCGTGACCGGTTCCGTGCCGGGTTCCGTGACCGGTTCCGTGCCGGGATCCGTGACCGGTTCCGTACCGGGATCCGTGACCGGTTCCGTACCGGGATCCGTAACGGGTTCCGTAAGGGGCTCGGTTCCTGGCTCGGTGACTGGGTCCGCGCCGGGCTCCGTACCCACGCCTGACCCGACCAGCCCATACGTATCGGATGCCCCAGGCACACCACTGGACACACCGGCCCTATCGGACACACCGGCCCTACCGGACGCCCCAACTGCACCGGTCGAATCAGCCGCATCGGGCCCTTCTGCCACCTCAGCAGCTTCTGCCACCTCAGCCACGTCAGTCACATCAACCGCATGAGCGACACCAGTCGCGCCGTGAACTCCGTTCCTCCCCCTGGTCTCGGTCGCCACCCCCAAAACCCTGGCCGCCCGCAGCTCTCCATAGGCCGTCTCTCCATAGGCCGTCGAGCCGTCTCCGCTCTGTGCCGCCAAGCCGTACTCACCATGTGTCGTCAATGCTCAATCTCCCGCCGCGACCAGCTCTTCCACGGAGTCGTGCCGTATGCGGTCGGAGGGAATACCGACCCCCACCAACGCGTCCACGCCGTTTCGGATCATTCCGGGCGGCCCGGACAAGTAGGCGTCATACTCCCACCAAGGCCCGTACTGACGCACTGCGTCCGGGAGTTGACCACTGAGGCCGTTGCGCGTCCCGCCGGCCCGGCCGGTGGCGACGACCGTGCGCACGGACAGCCACGGATGCCTGTGTTCCAGCCGCAGCATCGTGTCCAGGTCGTAGAGGTCATGGTCGCTTCGGGCGCCGTAGAAGACCTCCATCGGGCGCCGGTGCCCCCGCTCGGCCACGTCCTCGATCAAAGCCTTGATCGGCGCGATTCCCGTACCGCCGCCGAGGCACAGCAGGCCGTTGTCAGTGGTGTGGTCTACGGTCATGGAACCGGATGGGGGACCGAGCCGGATGACATCGCCGGGGCGGGCGCGATGGACCATGGCGTTGGAGACCCACCCGGCCGGCACGGCTTTCACATGGAAGGAGAGCAGGCCGTCGGAGCGGGGCGCCGCGGCAAAGGAGTAGTGCCGCCACACGCGCGGCCACCAGGGGGTCTCAACGCTGGTGTACTGACCGGCGAGGAAGGGGTACGGCTGGTCCGGTCGTACGGTCACGACCGCGATGTCCGGCGTACGCAGCTCGTGCGAGACGACCTCTGCCTGCCACCAGGCGGGGGCCACCGACTCGTCCTCGGCAGCCGCGTCGATCATGACCTGCGAGATCTTGGTGTACGCCCGCACCCAGGCGCCTTCGGCATCCGGGCCCCAGGTGGGGGCGTAGCGGGCGAGTGCGCTGAGCAGGCATTCGCCGACGGCTGGGTAGTGCTCGGGCCGGGTGCCGTACTTCCGGTGGCCACGCCCGAGATGGGAGAGGTACTCAGTGAGGTAGGCCGTGTCGTCGACGTTCCTGACGGAGGTGAGCAACGCCTTGAACAACCGGTCACGTTGGGCGTCCATCGCGGCGGGAAAGAGCGCCCGCAGATCGGGATGGCGCACGAACAGCAGCGCGTAGAAGTACGAGGTGACCTTGTCCGCCACGGGCTCGATCTCATCCAGAGTCCGCCGGACGATCATCACATCGGCCGAGTCACCGGAGCCCGGCCCAGCGCTGCCGACTGACGGGGCCGCCCCAGTGGGCGAGGGAGGCGCACCTGCGGAAGGCGGAGCCACACCCGCCGACGGGGCGACTGTGCCCGCCTGCGCGGGGCCTGAGACGGTGGCGGGGGTGGAGGAGGTGGAGGTGGAGGTGGGCGGGTGGGTAGGGGGAAAGGGAGAAAAGGCCCCAGCCCCAGCCCCCGCCGCATCCCCACCCCATCTCCCCGCGCCCTCATGGCCGCCCCCGCGCTGGTGCTCGTGCGCGTGCTGGCGCTGGCGCCCACGCATTTCCTCAGCCGTCCGCCCAGGTATGTGATCGAGCGTGCCCCGGGGGGCCTGATCATCCGTGTGTCCCGGTGCCCGTTCGCGTTCCGCTGCCGTGCCCACGGGCCTTATGGAGCTGACCGGTCGGCTGGGCATCCGGCCCCGGTCGTCGTGCTCATCACCCCCCGCACTCCGCACAACGCCACGCTGTGCAGTTCCACCCTGTTCGGGTCCACCCGCAGCCCCGCCGCGTACAGCGTGGTCACGTACAGCGTCGTCACATACACCGTGACTGCCCGCCGCGCCGTCACCGCCGCCCCGCTGCACATGCGCACCGTGCGCGCCCTGCGCGCCCTGCGCGCTCCATGCGTTGTTGCCGCCGGTGGTGTTACTGGCGTACGGCCCGGTACGCCCCCCGGAAGCGCCACGACCATCGGCAATTCCGGCACCATTACGGCCATTTGTGCCGTGAGGGCCGGCGAGGTCACTTCCCTCGTACCGCTCGTCACGGCCACTTCCGCCATGCCGCTCATCGCGGCCACCGTGGCCGCTCTCTTCGCCGTTCCGGCCGTTCCCACCGTCCCGGCCGCCCGTAGACCCTTGTTGATCTTCGGGGGACTTCTTCGACGGAGTGAACCATCCCCAATCGCCACTGCTGCCGCCAGAAGAGCCGCTATCGGCCGACGTGGTGGTCGGAGCGTCCATGGTCTGCCTCGCCTCGAACGTCTAACGATCGCCTTCGCGCTTCCGCAGTTCGGAATATGCCCGGAATTCCCGCGTCCCGTCGGAATTCTCAATCGGTCGGAGCCGGCCCGGCAACACCCTCCAAAGCGGACACCTCTCAGTTCCTCCGGCACCGCTCGCGGTCCCGTACCGGCAGCATGCCACCCGATGTGGCACATCGGGCGAACGGCCGGAAACCCGGGCGCCGCGGCGCGTGTTGCCACTAAGCTGGCAGGCTTTGTGACCCGCCGAGCCGTTCGGTCACCGACTGGCGGACGCACTCCCGAGGTATGCGCGGTCCCTCTCCCGTACGACCGGACTAGACCATACCCGCAGTACTTGAATACACAACCCCTGAACCGGAAACAGTTCCTCCGCCCCGGCGATTTCCGCGTCGCTTCCCACAGAACACAATTCATCGGGCATGGCGTACGAATCGGCCGCGGGCAGCCGGTAATTACCCGGCGGCCCGCACCAGCGCGTACGCCTCGCGCAGATCGCGCCCCTCGTACGCATAGGACGCCAGACCGCTGACATGGTGGTCCGCATTCACCGCGACGGATGCGGGGACGGCCGCGAACAGAGCGGTGTCGGACAGGGAATCGCCGTACGCCACGCAGTCGGCACGTTCCAGCCCGAACTCGGCGCACAGTTCATCCGCGATCCTCACCTTTGCAGACGCGGAAAGTATCCCGTTCGGTTCCACCGGGTCCCGAAAAGGCAGTGCGGGCCAGCGCGAGCCGTGCGCGGCGTCCGCTCCCCAAGCCGTCAACCGCTCCACGAAGAATCCCGGCGACATGGAGATCACCGCACACCGTTCCCCCCGCGCCCGGATGTCCGCCCATACGTCCCGGATGCCGTCCAGCCACGGAGCGCCGTCGAAGGCCGCCGTGACCACTTCCTCGGTCAGCTCCGACCACAGTTCGCACGCCAGCTCCGCGAAGCGCACCGGCGTCACCTCGCGGGCGATGAAGGCACGCTCCAACTCCGCGATCTCCCGGTCGAGCCCGAGGTGCCGGGATATCTCGATGGAGGCGGCGGAGCCGTAGAGCAGCGTCCCGTCCATGTCGAAAAGATGTAGCTTCCCCATACCGGGGAGCCTAAAAGGCGGAGGCCTCCCGCGTCCCGTACGCCGCATCACCCACTCGCGCCGTACGGGCCAGACGCCCCCGACCAGGCGCACCCACCACGCACGCACAGCTCGTACGTGCCGCACAGCTCGTACGCGCCGCACCGCATCGCACCGTGTGCACCGCCCGCCTCCGTGCACGCCACCCGTCCGCACGCACCGATCACCCTGCGCGCACCGCTCGTCCCGCACACACCGATCACCGCGTCCGTACTAGTCATCTCACACGTACCGGCCACCTCACACGTACCAGCCGCCCCTCCCCACCACCCCCCTTCACGTACTCAGCCCCGAGTACGACCGGATACTCCCGCCGTCAGATGTCGCCCAGCCCGCCGGACGCGACCGTGGACCCCATGAAGCAGCTCAGCCGGCCTGCACGCCGGGCCCATCTCGTCGTCCACGTCGCGGTTTCCGTCGGCTGGCTCGGTCTCACGCTCGGCCTGCTCACGCTCAGTGTGACCGGGTACGCCTCGGGGTCTCCGGACACCACCGTGGCCGCCTACCGCGCCATGAAGATCTTCAGCGACTGGCTGCTCATACCGGTTGCCCTGCTGACGCTGATCAGCGGGCTGACCCTCTCGTTGGGCACCCCATGGGGCCTGGCCCGCCATCGCTGGATCGTGGTCAAGTTCTGGCTGACCCTGGCGACCGTGCTGCTGACGGCCTTCTCGCTGCGCCCAGGGATCGACCGGCTCGCCGCCGACGCCGTGGCCGGCACCCCGGACACCGGACTGAGCATGGTGGCCGCCCCTTCCGTTGCCACCGCCACGTATTTCTTCACCACCGCGATCTCCGTGCTCAAGCCGTGGGGGCCCACCAAACGCGGCAGCCGACTGCGCGCTGCGCAGTCGGCCCAGGTCCGCGAGCGGGCACGTAAGACGATGTCTCAGTTGGCGGTGACTCGTTGTTCTGGGCATGGGGATAGTCGAGCGGTTGGTGCCGGACAGACTGTGGGAGCTGTTTCAGGACGTGGTGCCGTCGGCGCCGCAGCGCCCGCAGGGAGGGGGACGTCGGCGCTGTGATGACCGTGCAGTGCTGGCCGCGATCGTCTTTGTGGCGACCACGGGCTGTACCTGGCGGCAGTTGCCGCCGGTCTTCAGTGCCTCCTGGCAGACGGTGCACCGGCGTTTCACGGAATGGTCCGCGGCCCGGGTGTGGGCCAAGTTGCACCGGGTGCTGCTGGACCAGCTCGGTGCCATCGGCGGCGTGGACTGGTCGCGCTGCGCAATCGACTCGATCAGTGTCCGCGCTGTCAAAGAGGGCCTCTGACGGGACCGAATCCGACCGATCGCGGCAAGAACGGGGCGAAGGTCCACGTCATCTGTGACCGCAACGGCCTGCCGATCTCGGTGGGCATCTCCGCCGCCAACGTGCACGACAGTCAGGCCCTTATCCCCCTGATGCGCGGCATCCCTCCCATCCGCTCGCGCCGTGGTCCCCGGCGTCGCCGCCCGGACCAGCTCCACGCAGACAAGGGTTACGACTTCGACTGCCTGCGCAGCTGGCTGCGACGCAGGCAGATCGTGCCACGCATCGCGCGCCGCGGGGTGGAGTCCTCCAGCAGGCTGGGGCGGCACCGTTGGGTGATCGAGCGCACGCTGTCCTGGCTGAGCGGCTGCCGTCGCCTGCACCGCCGTTATGAGCGCAAGGCCGAGCACTTCCTGGCCTTCGTCGGCCTGGCCAGCGCCCTCATCTGCTACCGGCGTACCGACCGCTGAGGACGACGTCCGACAGCGGGTACAGTCCCGGCGAGCCGATCGGATGCGGGGGGACAGCTTGAACAGCTCAATCAGCCAGATCGTGATCGCGGTTCTGGGTATTGGCGGCACGCTCGCAGCCGCCGTGATCACACAGCGCAGCGCCGACCGTGCCAGGGCCCGCGAGCTGGAACACACAAGACAACTGCAGCAAGATGAACGCGAGTACGCCACGCGCCAGGCTCAGCTTGAGGCGCGGCGCACCTGCTACGCCACTCTCAGCGCGGGCACTCGCGATCTGGCCAACGTGATGACGAACATCCTCCACGCCCTGGAGAGGGGCGAGATGGCCGAGGAGCTGCGGTCAGATCTGGACCGGGCCCGCCGCGAGCACCGTTTGCGTCACGCTGAGGCCCAGATGGTGCTGCCCGACACTGTGGCGGAAGCGGCCAGCACGGCGAACCGCCATCTCGGCGATCTCTACGGCCTGCTGATGCGGCTCGATGGAGGCACTGCCCAGCAGGGAGAGAACCTGGAGGCCGCCTGGGAGAGCATGGACAAGCTGTGGGATCCCCTGTGGAGAATGCGTCACGTCATGCGTGTCGATCTCGGGATCACAACACCCGACCAGGACCTGTAGGGCCTCCAGTTCGCCAAACAAGACATCGTCTAAGCCCTCGTCGCGTAAACGCCCTAGTGGCGGCGTCAGTTGAGGCCTGCCGCCTCGATGGCGGTCCGGGCGATGCGGTCATCCTGTTCCGGGGCCCCGCCGCCGACGCCGATGGCGCCGATCAGCCGCCCGTCCCGGTGGACGGGCACACCGCCCGCGATGAACAGCAACGGGCGGTCGAGCGCGGTGGGCAGGGTGTGGAAGAGGCCGTCGGGCCGTACGGCGTCGACGAGGTCGGCGGTCGGCGCGTCCAGTTGCAGGGCGGTGTACGCCTTGCGGGTGCTGGTCTCGCCCGAGATCAGCACGGCGGTGTCGTCGCGCCGGAAGCCGAGCAGGTGACCGCCCGCGTCCAGGACGGTGACACTGCCCCGTACACCGAGGTCGGCGGCCGCGCGGCGGGCGGCGTCGATCAGGGCGTCCGCGTCCTGAGTGGTGAGGGGGCGAACGGAGGGGGTGGTGCTCATGAGTGGTGCTCCTAGGTGAACGGGTGACGCTTGTTCGTGATTCCGAGCGGCGGCCAGGGGGCGCGGCTCGGGGGTCTTGATGGGTATGGGCCGGGGATTGGGCCGGTCGGCCTGGGAGTTGGGCGGGTGCTCGGGCCCGTACGTGGGTTACGGGGCCGGGCTCAGCCGCGTACCGCCGCGGCGGCCGTCTCTTCGGCACCACCCGTGCCGCTGCCGGCCCCCGCGGCGGCAACCCGGCTCTCACGGGTGTCCAGGCCGTCCTTACCGCTCCGGTTGCCCCGACGCTCCAGCGCCCCGGCCACGACCGCGACGACCAGCGCCAGGAGGGTCATCCCCACTCCGACCCAGTTC
This sequence comes from Streptomyces albofaciens JCM 4342, assembly GCF_008634025.1. Lineage (NCBI taxonomy): Bacteria > Bacillati > Actinomycetota > Actinomycetes > Kitasatosporales > Streptomycetaceae > Streptomyces > Streptomyces albofaciens. The sequence continues at coordinate 169,340 of NZ_PDCM01000001.1, forward strand.
GGCGCGGTCAGCCCGAGCCCGGCCGCGATGACGATGCCGCCCAGCCAGGCGGCCAGGGCGTTGCCGAAGTTGAAGGCCGCGATGTTGCCCACCGAGGCCAGGGTGGGCGCCGCCGACGCCTGGTCCATGATCCGCTTCTGAAGCGGCGGTACGGTCGCGAAACCGAAGGCACCGATGAGGGCGATGGTGACGGTCGCCAGGGCCTTGTGGTGCGCGACGAGGCTGAACGCGGCCAGCGAGAGCGCGAGCCCGACCAGGGACATGTACAGCATCGGCATCATGTAGCGGTCGGTGAACCGCCCCGAAATCAGGTTCCCGGCCACCATGCCCAGGCCGAAGACGGCCGTCAGCCAGATGACGGACGACGCCGCAAAGCCGGTGACCTCGGTCATCATCGAGGCGAGATAGGTGACGGCCGCGAAGACGCCGCCGAAGCCGAGGACGGTCATCAGCATCGCGAGACCGACCTGCGGGTTGCGGAAGGCCGCGATTTCCTGGCCCATCGGCGCCGCTGCCCGGACGCGCTGCGCGGGCACCAGCTTGGCGACGCCGAGCAGGCCGAGCACGCCCAGGAGGGCGATGGCGACGAAGGTGGCGCGCCAGTTGATCTGCTGGGCGAGCAGGGTGCCGGTCGGTACGCCCACCACGTTCGCGACGGTCAGGCCGGCGAACATCATCGAGATGGCGCCGGCCCGCTTGTGCGGGGCGACGAGGTCCGCGGCCACCAGTGATCCGATGCCGAAGAACGCGCCGTGGGCGAAGGAGGAAACGATCCGCCCGGCGAGCATCACCGCGAAGACCGGCGCCACGGCGGTGAGCAGGTTGCCCACCACGAACAGCCCCATCAGCAGCATCAGCATCTGCTTACGGGTCATACGGGTGCCGAGAACGGTCATCAGCGGGGCGCCGACGACGACGCCGAGCGCGTAGAGCGTGGTCGCGTACCCGGCCAGCGGGATGGAGACGCCGAAGCCGGCGGCCACGTCGGGCAGCAGCCCCATCACCGCGAACTCGGTCATCCCGATCCCGAAGGCGCCGATGGTGAGCGCCAGGAGGGCGAGAGGCATGACGGATCCCTTCGAACGATTGCAGCCAGCCTTAACAAGCGTCGACAATAATTGCAGACGCTGACTACTTGCAAACGCGGGATATTTCGCCGGTGTCCTATCCTGGTTCGTACGACCTGTAAGGAGGTCCCTCGATGACGCAGCAGACCCGGCAGGCGCCGCGGCAGGACCGGCAGCAGACGCAGCCGTCGGCGCGGCGGGACGGGCAGGGAAACCAGGCGCGGACGGCGGACGGGCACTCGGACACGGACACGCCGGGCCAGGGCTGTCCCGTCGGCGGCGGATCCGCCCCGGCCCTCGCCCAGGGCTGGTGCGCCCTCTCCGCCCTGCACGGCCGTATCGAGTCGCACATCGAGCGCGCGCTCCAGGCCCGGCACGACCTCAGCGTCCGGGAGTTCTCCGTACTGAACGTGCTCAGCGAGCAGCACGACGGACCGGGCGGCCATCTGCGCATGCACCAGGTCGCGGACTCCGTCGTCCTCAGCCAGAGCGCCACGACCCGCCTGGTCACCCGCCTGGAAGACCGCCGCCTGCTCTCCCGCTATCTGTGCCCGGACGACCGGCGCGGCATCTACACCAACGTCACCGACGAGGGCCGCCGCCTGCTCGAAGAGGCCCGGCCGACGCATGACGCGGCGCTGCGCGAAGCCCTCCAGGACGCCGCGAAACGCCCCGAACTGGCCCCCCTGGTGACGGCGGTGGAAACCCTCGCTCCGCACGCCTGAGCGAGGGTCGTAGGGTCCCGCCATGAGCGAAATCGAGATCCGCCGGGCGAGTGAGGACGACCTTCCCGCCATCGTCGCGATGCTGGCCGACGACCCGCTGGGCGCCACCCGCGAGACACCGGACGACCTGGCCCCGTACCGCACGGCGTACGAGCGGCTGGCCGCCGACCCCCACCAGCACCTGGTCGTCGCGGTCCGCGATGACCGGCCGGTGGGGACACTCCAGCTCACGGTCGTTCCGGGGCTGTCCCGGCGCGGCAGCAGCCGTTCGATCATCGAAGCGGTACGCATCCACTCCGACGAGCGCGGCAACGGCCTCGGCACTCGCCTGATCGAGTGGGCGGTCGACGAGTCGCGCGCCCTCGGCTGCCGACTGGTACAGCTCACCTCCGACGCGACGCGCATCGACGCGCACCGCTTTTACGAGCGCCTCGGCTTCGAGGCTTCTCACCTGGGTTTCAAGCTGCAGCTCTGACTTGTGGCCTTGCCTTTGGGCTTGCCTCTGTGCTCGCCTTTGGGCTTGGCCGCCTGCGGCCCTGCCACCTGTGGGTTTGCCATCTGTGGGTTTGCCGCCTGCGGGTTTGCCACCTGCGGCGTCGCCGTCTGCGGGCCTCTGCCCCTGGTCGGCGCTTTCCGGCGCGACGGCGGGCACATCTTCGGGCACTTTCTGAGCGCTGTCCGGATCCCGCTGAGCGCTGTCCGGCACGCGTCGGGCGTCTGTTGATCACCCGGCGGGCGCTTGGGCTTGGAGTTCGCACTCGCCGGGCTATGGACGCACCATCCACCCGTCCGCCCGTCGCCCGTCCACCCATCGCGCGTCCGCCGTCGCCCGTCCGCCCGTCAGCCGCTCCGATCACTTCCGTTACGCATACGCGTGCGGGCCCTGGCCCGGTGCGCCTTCTGCCGACACGCGCCACCGCAGTACCTGGCAGGCCGCCCCGTACGAGCCGGGGGAACTGGCCCACCACACTCCACACACAGCGTTTCGTTACGCCCCGGCGCCTGTCGAGGCAGTTTCGTAACACCCTTGCGCTCACGCAGCCCATCACACATCAAAGCCGCCATACGGCCCTGCGGCGCCCCCGACGAAGCACGACGCCGCTCCATCGACAGGCACCCGACCAGAAGCTCCCGAACATCGTCCAGATCGACGTCTTTCCTTACGCCACCGGCCTCTTGGGCACGCACGAGCAATACCTCCAGCGCTTCGCCGAAGTCCCGCACGGCCTGCGGAGAAGGTTCATAAGCACCCTCGCCGGCAGCCTCCAGCGCATCGCACAGCGCCTTGTTCCGCGAGGCGAGGCGTATCACCGACGCGAGGAACCGAAAGAAGACGCTTACCGGGTCTTCGGCGTCCGCCAAGTCCCGTGCGGTATCGGTGAAGAGCCGCACCCGGTCGGCGACCGTGGCCCTGAACAGGGCATCTTTCGACGGGAAATGACGGTAGACGGTACCTGCGCCCACACCGGCACGCCGCGCGATCTCCCCGAGCGGCACCCCCAACCCCTGCTCCTCGAAGGCCGATCGAGCCGCCTGCAGCACCAGCGCTCTGTTTCGCCGCGCGTCCGCCCGCGCAGGCGCGAGCTCTTCGCTCGCCACGACTGAGCCTCCTCGGAACCAGTGATCCTCGGGTCGAGCGCTCCACACGTTCAACCGGGTTATTCGTTCCGATTTTAAGGCAGCCTCAAACCATGATCCATAAAGAGGTGGCGCCGCGTCTTCCGGAAGAAATGGAGCAACGGGGCGGCGCTGCGGCCGATGCGGTGGCCCACTGCCTGTCGGCGGGCGAAGGGGCCGACTCAGCCATGACGCTGCCCCTCCAGGCGCACCGATACCGAAGGGGCTCGCGGCGTGCTCAGTGTCCAGCCTGACCCCGGCGCCACCGACCCGCCACCGGAGTACACCCAACAGAAGGAGGCTCACCAAGGCCGCAAAGGGCACGCGACGCAGCACAAGCCCACCGACGCGCATTTACTCACCTATGCGCCGCCCGCGCCGCTCAACTCGGCTGCGCTACGGCCCACTTGATGGGCACGCCGCCCTCACCACGCTGTTTCACGTGAAACACAGCCAGCGCATCCGACAAAGAAACAGGGGTGCCGTTTCACGTGAAACAGCACCCCTGAAGCGCTCTCGCGCTCTCGCGCTCTCCTGCTCCTAGCGCTCGCCCAAAGCCTCGGCTCTCAACGACCTCGGCCCGAGACTCAGCCCGCCATGACCTCATCCCAGGCCGCGCCGGCCACCGAAGCCGCCCCGTCACCGTCCACCGTCACGCCGAGCACGCGCAGACCTGCTGCCAGCGCGGCGAGGGACGCCAGCACCACACCCCGCTCCGCGGCCCGGCCGTAGTGGTTGACGCGGATCATTTCCTTGGCGAGCGCACCCGCGGCGGCCTGCACGGGCACTGCGACCGGCCCCTCCGCCGCGTCCAGCGCGGCGGAGACGATCTCGCGGGCGTCCATGTCGGAGGGTGCGCGCAGCGTCGTGGCCACCGGAGCCGCGTCCTCGTCCCGGACAACGTACGGGGACAACGCACCGAGCGCCCGCACTCCGGCCCGTACCGCTGCGGCAGCCGCCCGGTGCCGGGTGATGGCCGCGTCGAGCCCTTCCGCGTCGACACGGTCCACAGCCTGCTCCAGGGCCAGCATCTCCAGCTGCGCCGGCGCGTGCGGCAGCGCGGTACGGCCCCCGTCGATCCAGCGCTCCTTCCAGTCCAGGAGCGACAGATAGGAGCGGCGAGGCGCCTGTCCATTGGCTGCGATGCGCTCCCAGGCGCGGGCGCTCACGGAAACGGCGGACACGCCGGCCGGGCCCGCCAGTGCCTTCTGCCCGCCGATCACGCACAGGTCCACTCCCCACTCGTCGGTGAGCAGCGGTTCGGCGCCCACCGAGGCGACCGCGTCCAGCATCAGCAGCGCGCCGTGCTCACGTACGACGGCCCCGATCTCGGCGACGGGGTTGGTGTTGCCGGTCGCCGCCTCGGCGTGCACCAGGCTCACGAAGTCGATGGCCGGGTGCTCGCGCAGCGCCTCGGCCACCTGCTCCGGGCTCACGGCCCCCGTGAACGGCGCACTGATCGTGACGACCTCGGCACCGCACGACCGCAGCCAGCCGCCGAAGGTCTCGCCGTACGGTCCGGTCACGATGTTGAGCGCGGTGCTGCCGGGCCCCACGGCGGAACGGATGCACGCCTCCAGGGGGAGCAGCGCCTCGCCCTGCGTGGCCACCACATCGGCCCGGGTCCGCATCAGTGCTGCGACCTTGTCCTCGATCCGCGCGAAGTGTCCGGCGGTGAGCGGCGGCAGGTCGAGCAGGTCCGGGGCGTCGGAGGTCGTGTTCACGGCGGTCGCGTCAGTCACGGTGGCCTTCCAGCGGTAGCGGGCCGCGGTGCGGCGGCTCCTGATATCTGGCTCGACTGTACGTCCGGGGTGGTCGCCCTTGCCGTACGGGTTTTGATCCACGCCCGTACACCTCTGCCCCGTCGTAGAGGCTCGGTCCGCCCCCACGGCCCCGCTCCTCGCCCCCGTTGGCCCGCCCCGCCACTCATGGCTCACACGTGGCGGGCCCGACACAGCCGTCAGCGCCCGCGCCAGCCCTCGGCGTCGACACCGCCCGGTACCGGCCCGGCAGGCGCGTACGGGCCACGGGTGAAAACGAAGGTGCCCAGGTCCAGGTGGCTCACCGAGCCGTCGCCCTCGTTCCGGACTACGCGCAGCTTCTCGCCCGCGAAGTAACCGTCGAGCCCGGTCCACGTGCCGTCGGCCTCCGCGCGGAACCGCGAGGCACGCCCACCCGGCCCCGACATCAGCGAGATCTCCAGGCCCCGGTCCGCACGCAACCGCAGCACGTACGGGTGCGCGCCCCAGTACCAGGGTCCGGTGAGTGCCAGTAGGTCTTCGTCCAGCGGGCCGGCCAGCGGACGCCACGGCTCGGGGATCCTCGGCTCCCGCTCCGCGACGATCCCGGCCAGGTCGGCCGCGATGGCGCTGATCGCGGGCCCCGACGTGCAGTTCGTCAGAGCGATGCCGGCGACGTCCTCCGCCCCGTCGATCCACAGGGAGGACTGGAAGCCGGGCATCGAACCGGTGTGGCCGAACAGCAGGCGGCCGTTGCGCCGTGTGAGCTGGATGCCGAGCCCGTAGCCGGCGTCCCACTGCGTGCCCTCGGGCGGTACGGCGGGTGTCCGCATCTCGGCCAGGGTGGCGGCACCGAGCACCCGGTCGTCCCCGTACGTCAGGAAGGCCGCCCACCTTCCCAGGTCTTCCACCGTGGACCACAGCTGTCCGGCCGGGCCCATCAGCCCGGTGTCCTCGGCGGGCTCCGGCAGCAGCACATCCGCCCACGGGTGCACGGCCCAGCCGTCGGCATGCGGGGCCTCAGGGAGGAGCGACGTATGGCTCATGCCCAGCGGCTCCAGCACCTCACGGCGCAGCACTTCGCCCCAGGTCTGTCCGCCCCGCTTCTGCTCGACCAGCGAGCCCAGCAGGGCGTAGGCCGGGTTGGAGTAGTGGAATCGGCGCCCGGCGGGCAGTCGGCGGGGGTTGTCTTCGAAGAGGTCACCGGGCGTCTGCCGCAACGAGCCGGGCGTCCGTTCCCACCAGGGCCCGCGGGCTTCCGCCGCCAGCCCGGAGCTGTGCGAGAGCAGTTGGGCGATGGTCACGTCGGGGTCCGGGCTGCCCGACAGATGTTCGCCGATCCGGTCTTCCAGCGTCAGCAGCCGTTCGTCTCGCAGCCGCATCACCAGCACCGCGACAAACGTCTTGGTGATCGACCCGATCCGGTACTGCACGTCCACCCCACCGGCGCCATCAGGGCAGGAACCGTCGCGGGAACCCGTCCAGGCCACCCGCCCGCCCCGTACGACCGCTCCTGTCATCGACGGCGCGCGCCCCTCCGCCTGGCCCACGGCCAGGCGCCGGACCAGCGCCCGCCGCGTCTCCGGCAACAACGTCCCGAACCGCTCGGCACCACGCTCTTGCGAACCGCTCACCGATTCGGACGACACCAGGCCCTGGGCCACGCCGAATGATTCCGCGCTCATGGCACTCCTCGACAGCTCAACAACGATCACGGGAAAAGGACGGGCCCATCCCATCACCCGCCCCGCGAGAACCGCCCCGGAAACTCGAACTTGCCGTCGTCCGGCCACGAGCACCGACTCCTCTCGTGAGGGAGCCGACCGCCACAAGAAGCCGCCCGGAGCCCGCACTCGTGAACGGCGCCTCCTGGCACTACGGTCTTCGGCATGGCGGGCCCGGCCAGCACCGAACCGGGCCGGATGGGGGAATGGAAATGCGGATCGGAGAGCTTGCCGAGCGGGCCGGGACGACCACCCGAACCCTGCGGTATTACGAAGCGCGCGGACTGTTGCACGCCGAACGTACGCCGAACGGCCACCGCTCCTACGACGAATCCGACCTGCGGCTTCTCCAGCAGATCCGCATGCTGCAACGCTTCGGCTTCGAGTTGGAGGAGACCCGGCCCTTCGTGGAGTGCCTGCGCGCCGGCCACCCGTCCGGCGATTCCTGCCCCGCTTCGCTTCAGGTGTACCGCCGCAAGCTCGCCGAGCTGGACACCTGTATCGCCCAGCTCCAGGACGTACGGGAGCAGGTCGGCAACGAGCTCGCCCGCGCCGAACAGGCCCTCGGCGAGTTGGCCAACGCCTCCCTTCAGCCCGGCGGGCCCCAACCACAGTGCGAGCTGTCCTCACCCGGTGCCTGATCCCGCGATACCAGTTCAGAGAAGGCTGAAGCCTCCGACCCCGGTCCCGGTCCCATGCAGAGCGGCTTCCGTTTCCCCGCCTCTCATCCAGCAACCGAAGCCCTGTCCGCCTCCGTCTCCGCCAGCGCCGTAATGGCCGCTTCCAAAGCCGCTTGTTCCACTGCCGGGAGCCACCGTGCCGCATGCACCATGTGCAGAGCCGAGCGGAGCCGTACCCGATCCTCCTCGGTCCCCAGGTCGCCCAGGAATGCGGGCAGGATCAATCCCAGCGCCTTCAGCTCGTTGCGTTCACACAGCTTGGTCACCAGACCGGACAGCAACTCGGTCGGCGACGCCCTCACCGGTTCCGTCCCCTCCCGGCACTCGGGAGTGTCGCCAACCACCGACGGGGCGGCCGTTTCACGCAGCCCCTCGGCGATCGCGAACCGGTTCCACACCCCGTACTCCCCTTCGGGAATGTCACGTACCCGTTCGGCAGCCCGCACGAAGTACGCGTGTGCGGCGGTCATCTCGCCGAGCTCGCGGTGCGCGCGCCCCATGTTCGCGTACAGGGACGCGTAGAAGCCACGTACGCGTTCATCCCCCACTCGGTCGGCCCGGTCCAGGCACTCCCGGTTCCACCGCAACGTGTCCTGTGGCGTGGTCTGGTGTCGGGCCACGTAATGGGCAGCGATACAGGCCTCGTAGTCGTCGGTCGCCTCGTCCCAGGCCTGTAGAAACAGCCGTCGCGCCTCGTCCTCCTCGCCCCGGGCCTCGGCGCCCATACCTCGTACGCACAGTCGCACCACGTGGTTCTCCGGGTCCACGGCCCCTCTCCCCTCAGTCCGTTTCACGTGAAACAAGCTCCCGCACCGGCATCACCAAGGTCGTGAAGCTGCCTTGATCAGCGGAGCGCACGACAACCGGTTCCGCACCGGAGGCGAATTCCAGCAACACATCGGGGCCTACGCCCGCATCCAGCGCGGGTACGAGCACCGCCGGGTCGAAAGCCACCCGTAGCGACGGGCCCGTGCACACCGCACTCACCGTGACCCGGCTGCCGCCATCTCCGCTGATGGCCGCCTCCTGCGCTCCGGACCGCACAGTGAGCACGGCGCCCTTCTCCCGCTCGGCGAACGCTTCGCGCAGCGCTTCCCGGTCCACAATCACCCGATGCCGTACGTCATTCAGGCCGTCCAGCACCAGCCGGTAATCGGGGTACTCCTCCGTCCGCCCCACGAACGCACGCCGCTCACCGCCCGCCCCGACCAGGCACCCGCCATCGCCGTACACCTCGACATCGACGTACTGCCGCCGCAGGGCCCAGGCCGCCATGTCCGCCAGTTCCGCGGCATCGACGAGCACCCGGCACGGGCCACCGTCCACCGTCCCGGCCCGCAGCACACGGACCGCGAGCCGGTACCGATCGGTGGCGACCAACCGCAGCTCCCCGTCGCCGACTTCGATCAACACGCACCCAAGGACGGGGAACTCCTGCTGCGTCCCGGCATCCGCCACGGCGGGCCCCACCTGCCGTACCGCACTGGCCAGCTCCGCACCCCCGACGACGGCCCGCCCCAGGGGCTGCTCCGACGCTCCCCCCGGGAGATCGCGGAGCAGCCCCTCCACCAGAACCCGCGCGGTGTCCGCGGTCCGTCGCGTGCGCTCCAGGTGCGTGCGAAGCACCGTACGGGCTTCCGCTTCGCCACCGTCGAGCACGACTCTGACGTCCACCAGTGGCAGTCCCGCCGCACGCAGCCGGCGCAGAAGTACGCCCCGGACTTCCTGCTCGGGCCCGTAGAACCGGTACCCGCTCGCCGGATCGACCCTGATGGGCCGCAGGACATCGCAATCGTCGTAGAAACGCAGCGCGCTGGGAGTCAGCCCCACGCGCCGCGAGTCAGCCCCACGCGCCGCGCGAACGCCCCGATGCCCAGCAGCTCCTCGCTCTCGTCCATGCACGCGATTGTCGAGCTTCAAGCAACCTGAAGGTCAAAGCCACCGACGAGGCGGCTCCTCAGATCACCTACCGGGGTATCCGCCGAGCCTGCTTCGGACCCGGTCACGCAGCATCTCGTACTCATCCCAGCGCGGAGCCGGCCGACCTGTGGGGCGTCGCACGGCCCGGCCCCCGGTCACCACCTGCCCGAGCCGGAACTGCTCCAGAGTGAGGTCGATCTCGATGCCGCTGGGGAGCCGGTTCCACCAGTGATGACCGTGCCCTTCCCCCTCAAGGTGCACTTCGCCGACCATGAGGCCCCCGCCGAAGAAGTCGTTCACGACGAGCGCGGTGATGTCGCAATGGCCCCAGGAAGGGTTGTCGCTGGACCAGCCGTCCCGGGCCAGGTCGTCGGGAGAGCACGTGTCAGCGGCCCAACTCGCGCGCACCGCTTCGGTGATGTCGGTGAGAGTCCAAGGAATCATGCTGCGCAGTCTGAGGCAGACCACTGACAGTCGGCCGGTACGCCGATCGGCCCCCGGGCTCGGATGCCGACCCGGCGTTCACGACAGCCCCAGCAGCACGGCCAGATTCCCGCCCAGCACCCGCTCGCGGACCTCCCCGGGCCGTGTGACCCGTTCCACCGTAGTTCGGGCGACGACCGGGTCACCATAGGGAGCGTCCGAGCCGAAGAGGGTGCGGGCGGGCAGTTCGCGGATCGCAAGACGCACCGCGAAGATCAGGTGGGCGGTGGAGAGCTCCAGGTAGACGTTGGGTGTGGTCCGGGCGAGTTCGATCGCCTGCATCCAATGGCTCCCGCCCAGTTGGCTGATCACCAACGGCACCTTCGGATAGCGGGCGGCCAGGTCGGTCAGGGTGTGCAGGTCCGCCGCGCTCGTGGGGGCGTAGCCGTGCACCACCACCGGAAGCCCGCGGTGGTCGGCGGCCGCTCGAAGCACCGGCTCCACCAGTGCCGCCCGATCCGGCGGCGGGGTGAGCTCCCCGATGCCGTACAGCCCTCGGCCCACCACCTCTCGCTCCACCCAGGCCGCGGTCTCGTCAGCAGTACGGCCCAAGGGAACGGCCCCGAAGCCCAGGAAGCGCGACGGCTGAGCGGCCAGCGCCGCGTCCAGCTCCTGCCACGCTTTGGCGTACCCATCGTCCCCAGCGGCCCCCGAGCCGCCGGCGGAGCCCCCCGCCAACGCCCGGTCCAACACGCTCATCTCATGGCGTAGGGACACCAGGTCCGTCGCTCGTTCGGGATGCGGACGGGTGGGGAAGAGGACCGTACGGTCCACCCCCGCGTCGTCCAACGCGGACAGGTGGATGTCGAGCGGGTCGTGGACATGGCTGTGGCCGTCGATGATCACGCTTGCGCCTTCCGGTGGTACGGGCCGCCCGCGGAATGCGGGCAGGCGGAAGCAGTGTTGATCCCTGACATGGTTGGAAGGTCAAGCGAGGGGACGGACCGTGCTGATCGGTGAGTTGGCCGAGCGGTCCGGGAGCAGCGAACGGCTGTTGCGCTACTACGAGCGGGCGGGTCTGCTCCGTCCCGAGCGCCTGCCCAACGGCTACCGGACCTACGCCGAATCCGACGTCACCGCCGTACGACGCATCCGCGCGCTCCTCGCCGCCGGGCTCCCCACCCGCATCATCCGTCAGGTGCTGCCCTGCACGACCGGCACCGCCGCCGTACACCCCTGCCCCGGGGTGCTCGACGCTCTCCACGCCCAGCTACGCGACCTCGACCGCCGCTCCGCCGACCTCGCTGCCGCTCGTCAGGCACTGCAAAAGACCATCGACGAGGCAACAGCGCGGCAGGCACCGAAGCCTACGGACAACGCAGCGCCTACGGCCCGTATGGAGCCCAAGAGCACGACCCGCCAGCCCCGCAGAACCACCTGAAGTCACCACGGCTTCACTCCGAATTCCCATCACCCGTCGTCTCCGAAAGCAACGGGAACAACCGGGCGATGAGCGCCACCGGATGGGCACCGTCAGGTCGGGCCAGAGGACGCTGCTCGCGGTCCTGATAGGGGGCCAGTACCCGTCGGATGGCCTCGGCGACCCGGCTCATCTCTTCGGGCGTCAGGTAGGCGACCGCGCTGAAGGCTTCGTCGTTGCGCCATTCGACCGGTGCTTGGTCGCGTTGGGTGAGCCATCGCTGCCAGCTCTCGTCCTCCAGGCCACGCGCCAAGTTTCCGAACTGCTCCTCCTCGGGCGTACCGGAGGCGGCGTCGCGCCGCGTCAGGCGCCAAGGCCGTGCGCGGCCCCCACGGTGCGGGGCCTCCTCGATGCGTCCGTGCCGCGCGAGTTGGCGAAGGTGGAACGAGCAGAGCCCGGAGCTGTAGCCCAGCCGTGCGGCGGCTTCGGTCGCGGTGACGGTGCCGACTTCCGCCAACAGGTCCAGCAAGGCCGTACGGACCTCGTGCTCGGGCAACACGGCGTCGGCGTCACGCGTCCGGTGGGCGTGCGCGGCGAGATCATCCTCAGTCACTTTGCAAAGTCTGCTACTTTGCAAAGCCCCGCGCAAGCGACTCTCGCGCGGGGCAGATCAGCCGCGGCGGTGTCCACGGCTCCTGTGACGTGCGCAGAAGGGGAGACAGCGATGCCTGTTCGTCACGACCGGACGACGCGTACCGCAGACCGGCGAGTCCGTGTGCAGGGCCGCCCCGTCGATTCCTACCCCGCTCTTCCCCCGGAGGCGGAGCGGGGTTCGGAACGACGGATCACGGAAATCGGTGAGGAAGTTCTGAGCCGCCCGTGCCAGGAAGTGACCGGCTTCGGCTCCGCCGAGCTGTCCACGCTCATCGACGACATGTTCCTGAGCATGCACATAGCCGACGGCGCCGGCCTGGCCGCCAATCAGGTCGGTGTCGACCTGCGGCTGTTCGTGTACGACTGCCCGGACGACGACGGCATCCGGCACGTCGGCCACATCATCAACCCGGTCCTGGACGTACCCGAACCCGGCGGTCGCCGACTCATCGAAGCATGCGAAGGCTGCCTGTCCGTACCCGGCGCCACCATGACGGTCCCCCGTACGGACCGTGCCGTCGTCCGTGGTCTCGACAAGGACGGAAACCCCCTCGTCATCGAAGGCACGGGCTACTTCGCACGGTGCCTTCAGCACGAGACCGACCACCTCCTCGGCCACACCTATCTCGACCGGCTGTCCAAGCGGGACCGCAAGGAAGCTCTGCGGCAGATGGCGGACCGTCGCGAGGAGGTCTTCGCGCGACGCGTGCAGAAGGCGGCCCTTCTGGGCCGGTGAGAATTCGGCGGCGGCAGGCGCCTCTCAGGTCTGCGCCATGTCCACGAACCGCGAGTAGTGGCCCTGGAACGCCACGGTGATGGTCGCCGTCGGGCCGTTACGGTGCTTGGCCACGATCAGGTCGGCCTCGCCCGCGCGAGGGGACTCCTTCTCGTAGGCGTCCTCGCGGTGCAACAGGATGACCATGTCCGCGTCCTGCTCGATGGAACCGGACTCACGCAGGTCCGAAACCATCGGCTTCTTGTCCGTACGCTGCTCGGGACCACGGTTCAGCTGCGAGAGCGCGATGACCGGGATCTCCAGTTCCTTGGCCAGCAGCTTGAGGTTACGGGACATGTCCGAGACCTCCTGCTGACGGCTCTCGGCGCGCTTGGAGCCACCGGACTGCATCAGCTGGAGGTAGTCGATGACCACCAGTTTGAGGTCGTTGCGCTGCTTGAGGCGGCGGCACTTGGCGCGGATCTCCATCATCGACAGGTTCGGCGAGTCGTCGATGTACAGCGGCGCGGCCGAAACGTCGGGCATCCTGCGGGCCAGCCGGGTCCAGTCCTCGTCCGTCATGGAGCCGGAGCGCATGTGGTGCAGGGCCACCCGCGCCTCGGCGGACAGCAGACGCATCGCGATCTCGTTGCGGCCCATTTCGAGCGAGAAGATGACGCTCGGCAGATTGCTCTTGATCGAACACGCTCGGGCGAAGTCGAGCGCCAGGGTGGACTTACCCATCGCGGGACGCGCCGCGATGACGATCATCTGGCCGGGGTGCAGGCCGTTGGTCAGGGAGTCCAGGTCGGTGAAGCCGGTCGGTACGCCGGTCATCTGCCCCTGGCGGGAGCCGATCGCCTCGATCTCGTCGAGCGCGCCCTCCATGATGTCGCCGAGCGGCAGGTAGTCCTCGCTGGTGCGCTGCTCGGTGACGGCGTAGATCTCCGCCTGGGCGCTGTTGACGATCTCGTCCACATCGCCGTCGGCCGCGTATCCCATCTGTGTGATGCGCGTGCCGGCCTCGACGAGCCGGCGCAGGACCGCCCGTTCGTGGACGATCTCGGCGTAGTACTCGGCGTTCGCCGCCGTCGGCACGGACTGGACGAGGGTGTGCAGATACGACGCGCCGCCGACCCGCCCGATCTCACCGCGCTTGGTCAGCTCGGCCGCGATCGTGATGGGGTCGGCCGGCTCGCCCTTCGCATACAGGTCGAGGATCGCCTGGTAGATCAGCTCGTGGGCCGGGCGGTAGAAGTCGTGGCCCTTGAGGACCTCGACGACGTCCGCGATGGCGTCCTTGGACAGCAGCATGCCGCCGAGCACGGACTGCTCGGCGTCCAGATCCTGCGGCGGTACGCGCTCGAAGCCACCGGGGGCCCAGCCGCCCTCCTCGTCGCCGCGCTCGCGCCGGTCGTCGCGGCCACGGCCCTTGCCCTCGCCTCGACGGGAGCGCGCGGCGGGCAGCCGGTCGCTGGGGCCGGTGTCCGCCCAGGGGTCCTCCACGGGCTCGGGCATGCTCACCCCGGCACCTCCTCCCGTCCGCAGCGCGGACCTTGCTGTGCGCTTCTTTCTTACGGCACAGCTCTGACAAAGCGAGAGGCCCGGCTCCGGTTACGGCGCGTCGAGTGCGGATGGGTTCTCGGACGGAAACAGGGGCCAGGCGCCGGACTACGGTAGGCCCGACGGCACCGTCCGCCAATCTGGTTATCCACAGGCCATGTGGACGATGGACCCGATCCTGTGGAGAAGTGCACCGAACCTGTGCACGGCACGGGGGACACCGCTGTGGACAAACACACAATCAGCTGTCCACAGCCGCTCTGAACTGCGCTTTTGTCATCCATAGGCTGTGGGGGAGAAAAACTTCGGGAACCTGTTCATGATCGACCCAAACGCCACGGAGCAGAACACTCCGCCTGGCAGCCGGTAAGGGCCGCTTGGCAGTTGTGTCACTTACCTGTGGAAGATTAGATTGGCAGCATGACACAGGCCCCCGCGACGCCGCGGCGCCCCGACCGCCGCCACGACCGCGAGATCATCTCGCTTGCCCTGCCCGCCTTCGGCGCGCTGGTCGCGGAGCCCCTCTTCGTCATGGTCGACAGCGCCGTCATCGGCCACCTCGGTACCCGCCAACTCGCCGGACTCGGAGTCGCCGCCCCGCTGCTGACCACCGCCGTCTCCGTCTTCGTCTTCCTCGCGTACGCCACCACCGCCGCCGTCGCCCGACGGGTCGGCGCCGGTGACCGCTCCGGTGCCATCCGGCAGGGCGTGGACGGCATCTGGCTCGCGCTCCTGCTCGGTGCGGCCGTCCTGGCCGCCGTCCTGCCCACCGCTCCCTGGCTCGTCGACGTCTTCGGCGCCTCCGCGACCGCCGCTCCGTACGCCGTCACCTATCTGCGCATCAGCGCCCTCGGCATCCCGGCGATGCTCATGGTGCTGGCGGCCACCGGTGTCCTGCGCGGTCTCCAGGACACCCGGACCCCGCTGTACGTGGCCGTCGGCGGCTTCTCCGTCAACGCCGTCCTGAACATCGGACTCGTCTACGGTGCCGGACTCGGCATCGCGGGCTCGGCCTGGGGAACCGTCATCGCCCAGTGCGGCATGGCCGCCGTCTACCTGTTCGTCGTGGTGCGCGGTGCGCGACGGCACGGCGCATCGCTCCGGCCGGACGCCGCCGGGATCCGGGCCTGCGCCCAGGCCGGGGTACCGCTGCTGGTACGTACGCTCTCGCTCCGCGCCGTCCTGATGATCGCGACCGCCGTCGCCGCCCGCCTCGGTGACGCCGAGGTGGCCGCCCACCAGATCGTCATCACCCTCTGGCAGCTGCTGGCCTTTGCCCTGGACGCCATCGCCATCGCGGGCCAGGCGATCATCGGCCGTTACCTGGGAGCCGACGATGCGGCGGGCGCCAAGGCGGCCTGTCGGCGCATGGTGCAGTGGGGCATCGCCTCCGGCGTGGTGCTCGGCCTGCTCGTGGTGCTCACCCGCCCCCTGTTCATGCCGCTGTTCACCACCGACCCCGCCGTGAAGGACGTGCTGCTGCCCACGCTTCTCGTCGTCGCCCTCACCCAACCGGTCTCCGGCATCGTCTTCGTTCTCGACGGCGTGCTCATGGGCGCGGGCGACGGCCCGTACCTGGCGTGGGCGATGCTGGTGACGCTGGCCCTCTTCGCCCCCGCCGCGCTGCTGGTGCCCGTCGTCGGCGGCGGCCTGACCGCCCTGTGGTGGGCCATGGCCTTGATGATGACCGTGCGGATGCTGACATTGTGGACACGCACCCGGTCGGGTCGGTGGATTGTGACCGGAGCCTCGCGTTGAAGACACCCCAAGTAAACCGGCCATGCTGATAATGACCGTGTGCGCCCGCTTGCCAGGAAAATCGTCCTGCCCCTGACGCTGACCGTCATCGGGGCCGGCGTCATAGTGGGCTACGCCTCCCAGGAAGCCGACACCAGCAGCCGCGGCGGCGGCACCATCAGGAGCGGATTCGGCAAATCGGGGGAGTCGGACCACGACCCCCAGGACCAGGACCCGTCCGCCACGGCCCCCGCCGACGACGGCAGCGCGTACACCCCGCGCAGCACCGAGCAGAACGCCCGAGTGGGTGCGATCTTCGAGAAGGACGACTCCGGCGATCACTTCTGCACCGCCAGTGTCGTGCAGAGCCCCGGCCGGAACATGCTGATCACCGCGGCGCACTGCGCCTTCGACGCCGAGACCGGCCGGCCCGTGGAGGACCTGGTCTTCGCGCCCGACTACCGCGACGGCAAGGAACCGACCGGCCTGTGGAAGGTCAGGAAGGTCGTCGTCGACGACCGCTGGGCCAAGTCCCAGGACGAGAACATGGACGTCGCCTTCCTCGTTCTCGACAGCAAGGACGGCAAGCAGATCCAGGACGTGTTGGGCGGCAACACCCTCGGCATCGATCCCGGCTTCGACAACGATGTGAAGATCACCGGCTATCCCACCAGCAGCGAGACCCCGATCTCGTGCCACAACCGCACGACGAAGTTCAGCGACACCCAGATGCGCGTCCAGTGCACCGACTTCGCGGGCGGCACGAGCGGCAGCCCCTGGCTCGCCGACTACGACCCCAAGAGCCACACGGGCACGGTGATCGGTGTTCTGGGCGGCCACGAGGGCGGCGGCGACGAGGACGATGTCTCCTACGCCGCGTACTTCGGTGATGAGGTGGCCGACCTCTACAAGCGGGCCCAGGACGAGGCCGAGGACTGACCGGTACGCGAAAGGGCCGCACCCCGTTTCCGGAGTGCGGCCCTTCGGCGTGGTGCTACGACCGCTGCGATCAGGCGGCGACGACCTCGACGCCCAGCTTCGCTACGACGTCGGTGTGCAGACGCACGGACACCTGGTGCGAGCCCAGGGTCTTGATAGGCGAGCCGAGCTCGACGCGGCGCTTGTCCACGTCGGGGCCACCGGCGGCCTTGATCGCCGAGGCGACGTCGGCCGGGGTGACGGAGCCGAACAGGCGACCGGCTTCGCCGGCACGCACGGCCAGCTGCACCTTGACGCCCTCAAGCTGGCCCTTGATCTCGTTGGCCTGCTCGATCGTGGCGATCTCGCGGATCTTGCGACCGCGGCGGATCTGCGCGACGTCCTTCTCGCCACCCTTGGTCCAGCGGATCGCGAAACCGCGCGGGACCAGGTAGTTACGGGCGTACCCGTCACGGACGTCGACGACGTCACCGGCAGTGCCGAGGCCGGAGACCTCGTGGGTGAGGATGATCTTCATGTGTCGGTCACCCTTCCCTTATCGCGCGGTGGAGGTGTAGGGCAGCAGCGCCATCTCACGGCTGTTCTTCACGGCCGTGGCGACGTCACGCTGGTGCTGGGTGCAGTTGCCGGTCACCCGGCGGGCACGGATCTTGCCGCGGTCGGAGATGAACTTCCGCAGCAGGTTCGTGTCCTTGTAGTCGACGTAGGAGATCTTCTCCTTGCAGAACACGCAAACCTTCTTCTTAGGCTTGCGAGCAGGCGGCTTCGCCATTGTCTCTCTCCAGTGAGTTCAAGAAGTTTGTGCTGTCGCCCTCAGGCCCCCGGCCGTTTCACGCTGTTTCACGTGAAACAGCGTGCGTACGGGCCGGTCGTCGGACCTAGAAGGGCGGCTCGTCCGAGTAGCCGCCGCCGGAGCCACCGCCCCAGCCACCGCCGCCGCCACCCTGCTGGCCGCCGCCTGCAGGGGCACCGGTCGCCCACGGGTCGTCGGCGGGAGCACCGCCGCCCTGGCCGCCGCCGGGGCCGCCGCCCCAACCGCCGCCACCCTGGCCACCGCCCTGCGGGCCGCCGCCGAAGCCGCCGCCCTGGCCACCGCGGCCCGAGGTCTTGGTGACCTTGGCCGTGGCGTTGCGCAAGCTGGCGCCGACCTCGTCGACGTCGAGCTCGTAGACCGTGCGCTTGACGCCCTCGCGGTCCTCGTACGACCGCTGCTTCAGGCGGCCCTGCACGATCACGCGGGTGCCCCGCGTGAGGGACTCGGCGACGTTCTCCGCCGCCTGACGCCACACCGAGCAGGTCAGGAACAGGCTCTCGCCGTCCTTCCACTCGTTGGTCTGGCGGTCGAAGGTGCGGGGGGTGGATGCGACGCGGAACTTCGCAACCGCCGCACCGGACGGGGTGAAGCGCAGCTCGGGGTCGTCGACAAGATTGCCGACGACCGTGATGACGGTCTCGCCTGCCATTAGGGGAACCTCTCGGCGGGTGTGCTGCTGGCTGCTGGTGTGGCTACTCGAACCCGGTCACCGCTGACGCTGATGCGTTCAGTGGGTCTCGGGACGGAGGACCTTGGTCCGGAGGACCGACTCGTTCAGGTTCATCTGACGGTCGAGTTCCTTGACGACCGCAGGCTCGGCCTGCAGGTCGATGACCGAGTAGATGCCCTCGGGCTTCTTGTTGATCTCGTACGAGAGACGACGACGGCCCCAGGTGTCGACCTTCTCGACCTTTCCGTTGCCCTCACGGACGACGGAGAGGAAGTTCTCGATCAGCGGGGAGACAGCGCGCTCCTCGAGATCGGGGTCGAGGATGACCATCACCTCGTAGTGACGCATGTTGAACCCACCTCCTTTGGACTCAGCGGCCACGGTCGTTCCGTGGCAGGAGGGTCATGATGCGTTCCGCACCGGGCCGACCCAGGAGACCTGGGCAGACGTGGGCGCAGACTGTACAGAGTACCTGCCGCCAAGCCTCCGGTTGAAATCCGGAGGCTGATCCCCCCAATCTGGAACACAACGGGTGTGAGCGGCGTTACAGTTCGCCGCCCTGTCATCGGAGGTGTCGCATGGCACAGGCAGTCCGGCCGCAGCACGGCCTCCTCTCCCTTCTGAACAGCGACGGCAAGGCCCATCCGGTCGAGAACACCTTGGTCGCCGTGACGCTGGTCTTCGGCTTGATCGCCTTTTTCACCGCCCACTTCCACCACCTTCACCTGCTGAGTTCCTGGACGGGACTGATCGGCATCGGCACCGGGGCGTGGGGACAGTTCATCTCCGCGACGACCGCCGAGCGCTTCCTGCTGATCATCGGGCTCGGTGCCGCGGCGGTCGGATTCTTCCTCGGCATGGCCCACGGCGGTCTCTTCGGCGGGGTCCTCGGCTAGCCGGGCCTGGGCGGGCGCCGGGGCTCCACCCCCCTTCGCCCAAACGGGGCGCTCCCCTGTCGCAGTAGGCTTCGGCGCGAGAGCCGGAGCCCCGACCCTGGGGACAAACCTGCCGAGGAGCGCCCCGCATGAGCCTGACCCTGAGGACCATCAGCCGAGAGCAGCATCTGGCGTACATCCAGAGTCTGCCCTCGGCGAGCCACATGCAGGTGCCGGCCTGGGCCGATGTGAAGTCCGAATGGCGCTCGGAGAACCTGGGCTGGTTCGACAAGAGCGGACAGCTGGTCGGCGTGGGTCTGGTCCTCTACCGCCAGCTGCCCAAGATCAAGCGGTACCTCGCCTACCTGCCCGAGGGCCCGGTGATCAACTGGTTCTCCCCGAACCTGGAGGACTGGCTGAAGCCGATGCTGGCGCATCTGAAGCAGCAGGGCGCCTTCTCGGTGAAGATGGGCCCGCCGGTGATCATCCGGCGCTGGGACGCCGCCGCGATCAAGTCCGGTATCCAGGACCCGGACGTCAAGCGGCTGCGCGACATCGAGGCCACCCACATCGAGCCGCGCGCCTTCGAGGTCTCCGACAAGCTGCGCCGGATGGGCTGGCAGCAGGGCGAGGACGGCGGGGCCGGCTTCGGTGACGTACAGCCGCGCTACGTCTTCCAGGTGCCGCTGGAGAACCGTTCGCTGGAGGACGTCCACAAGGGCTTCAACCAGCTGTGGCGCCGCAACATCAAGAAGGCCGAGAAGGCCGGCGTCGAGGTCGTCCAGGGACGGTATGAGGATCTGCCCGAGTGGCAGCGGCTGTACGAGATCACCGCGGTGCGCGACCGCTTCCGGCCGCGGCCGCTCGGCTACTTCCAGCGCATGTGGACGGCCCTCAACACCGAGGACCCCAACCGCATGCGGCTGTACTTCGCCCGCCACAACGGCGTGAACCTCTCCGCCGCGACGATGCTGGTCGTCGGCGGCCACGTCTGGTACTCCTACGGCGCCTCGGACAACATCGGCCGTGAGGTCCGGCCCTCCAACGCCATGCAGTGGCGGATGCTGCGCGACGCCTACGCGCTGGGCGCCACCGTCTACGACCTGCGCGGCATCAGCGACTCGCTCGACGAGAACGACCACCTCTTCGGCCTCATCCAGTTCAAGGTGGGCACAGGCGGGCAGGCAGCCGAGTACCTCGGCGAGTGGGACTTCCCGCTCAACAAGCTCCTGCACAAGGCGCTCGACATCTACATGTCGCGCCGCTGACCTCTCCCCTCTGTTTCGACCGCAACGCAGCTACGAGAAAGGTTCCGGGCCCGGCCATGGCGCTCACCCTCTACGTCGATACCGCGCGCTGGCGGGCACACCAGCAGAGCGTTCTGCAGCAGTTCCCAGGGCTCGTCCCGGTCTGCAAAGGCAACGGCTACGGCTTCGGGCACGAGCGCCTCGCCGAGGAAGCGGCCCTCCTCGGTACCGACCTCCTCGCCGTCGGGACGACCTACGAGGCGGCCCGCATGAAGGACTTCTTCAGCGGTGACCTGCTCGTGCTGACGCCGTTCCGGCACGGCGAGGAACCGGTTCCGCTGCCGGACCGTGCCATCCGTTCGGTCTCCTCGGTGGAGGGCGTGGGCGGCCTGGTCGGCGCCCGGGTCGTCATCGAGGTCATGAGCAGCATGAAGCGCCACGGCGTGCTGCCGGAAGACCTCCCGAAGCTGGCCGCCGCCATAGAGGACGTACGGCTGGAGGGCTTCGCCATCCACCTCCCGCTGGACCGTACCGACGGCTCCGACGCGGTGGAGGAGGTCATCGGCTGGATGGACCGGCTGCGGGCCAACCGCCTGCCGCTGCACACCATGTTCGTCAGCCACCTCAAGGCCGATGAACTCGCCCGTCTCCAGCAGCAGTTCCCGCAGACACGGTTCCGCGCGCGGATCGGCACGCGTCTGTGGCTCGGTGACCACGAGGCGACCGAGTACCGCGGCTCGGTCCTGGACGTCACCCGGGTCAGCAAGGGCGACCGCTTCGGCTACCGGCAGCAGAAGGCCGCCTCGGACGGCTACCTGGTCGTGGTGGCCGGCGGTACGTCGCAGGGCGTGGGCCTGGAGTCGCCCAAGGCGCTGCACGGCGTGATGCCCCGCGCCAAGGGCGTGGCCCGCGCGGGCCTGGCGACCGTCAACCGCAACCTCTCGCCGTATGTGTGGGCGGGCAAGCAGCGGTGGTTCGCGGAGCCTCCGCACATGCAGGTCTCCATCCTCTTCGTACCGGGGGATGCCCCCGAGCCGCAGGTGGGTGAGGAACTGGTGGCGCACCTGCGGCACACCACGACGCAGTACGACCGCCTCGTGGACCGCTGAGCCGCCCAGAACGAAAACATCGGGCCCGGTGCCGCAGAGCAGATCTGCGGCACCGGGCCCGTTCCGTGCGCGCGGTTACCGGTGGACGGAGTCGCCGGCCACACCCCAGCGGACCTGCGCCGCTTTCTCGAACTGCAAGGCGTGCCGGGACAGCCGATGCGCCCGGCCCAGCACGAAGACATCGGGTGCGTGATCCAGCACCCCGCCCGACGGGTCGTCCTCACCGTCCCTGCGTACGAGGTCCCGCTCCGGCAGCAGCACATCCCGCACCACCACGGCACACAGATACAGCGTCCCCAACAGATGCAGTATCAGGGCCAGTTGGTAGCCCTCCAGCGGCAACCCCTGGTGCTTGTCGCCGTTGCCGATGTAGGCGAGGTACATCCAGATGCCGAGGAAGTACATGACCTCGCACGCCTGCCAGATCAGGAAGTCGCGCCAGCGTGGCCGTGCCAGTGCGGCGAGCGGGATCAGCCACAGCACGTACTGCGGTGAGTAGACCTTGTTGGTCAGGATGAAGAGCGCGACGACCAGGAAGGCGAGCTGCGCGAACCGCG
Source organism: Streptomyces albofaciens JCM 4342 (assembly GCF_008634025.1). Classification (NCBI taxonomy): domain Bacteria; kingdom Bacillati; phylum Actinomycetota; class Actinomycetes; order Kitasatosporales; family Streptomycetaceae; genus Streptomyces; species Streptomyces albofaciens. The sequence goes on from NZ_PDCM01000001.1 coordinate 191,535, forward strand.
GCCGGCGCGGCGCGTAGAAGGCCAGCAGGGCCAGGGCGCCACAGCCGAGGATCATGAGCAGGGTGGCGTAGGTGTTCGCGTCCTCCATCGGGTTGCCCGTGCGCTGGGAGATGAGCAGCCAGATGGAACCGAAATCGATGGGCCGCTCCTGGCTGAAGGTGTAGAACTTCGACCAGCCCTCCCTGATGTGGAATCCGGACGCGTCATGGGTGATCATCACCGGCACATTGACCACCAGCCATGCGGCAGCGGCACCGATCACGGCCTTGCCGTAGGCGCGCCACTGTCCCGCCCGCCAGCACAGGATGAGCAGCGGTCCGAGCAGCAGCACCGGGTACAGCTTCGCGGCGGTCGCCAGTCCGATGAACACGCCCGTCGCGAAGGGCCGGCTGCGCGACCACATGAGCATCCCGACAGCGGTCAGGGCGACGGCCAGCAGGTCCCAGTTGATGGTGGCGGTGAGAGCGAGGGCCGGGGCGAGGGCGACCAGGAGCCCGTCCCACGGACGGCGCCGGTGGGTACGTGCCACGCAGACCGCGAGGACCGCCGCGCATGCCATCAGCATGCCCGCGTTGACCAGCCAGTAGATCTGCTCGCGTTGCTGGATCGAGCCCCCGGTGGGCGTCATCCAGGAGGCGACCTCCATGAACACTCCGGTCAGCACCGGGTATTCGAGGTACTCCATGTCACCGGGCAGTTTGTCGAAGTACGGGATCAGTCCGTCGGCGAATCCGCGACCCGCGTACAGGTGCGGGATGTCGGAATAGCAGGCGTGCGTGTACTGGCTGGTGGCGCCGAAGAACCAGCCGCTGTTGTAGCAGGGCAGTTTCTGCACCATACCGAGGGCGAACATCCCGATGGCGACCAGCGCGACGATGCGTACCGGGTTCCACCAGCCCGTGCGGAAGAAAGCGCGCCGTCCGGCAGGACCGCCGATCAGCTCGCTGCCGGCAGCCGCCACCTCGTCCCGCCTCGTCGGCCGTACGGGCTCGTCCTGTCCCACGCTCGTCATGCGCCCATCCTGCCGTACGGTCCTGGGCCGAACACGGAGAAGCCCCCGGCCCGGATCCACCGGGTCGGGGGCTTCGGCTGTCACGTTTCACGTGAAACAGTCAGCGGTCAATCGCGTCGTCCACCCGATGTCCCGCCTGCCGGGCGTCCGAAGATGCCACCGTCGTCACCGCCTCCGGGTCCCCCCGTGCTCGGGTCGGGTGACGTGGTGGTACCGCCGGTGTCCCCGCCACCCGGCCGGCCGCCGGTCTGGCCACCGTCGGTCGTGCCACCGTTGTGCCGGCATGCGAGGTCCCAGTCCGCGCAGGTGGTGGTCGGAGTGGGGCTCGCGGGCTCACTGGGCTTGACCGTCTTGGACGGTGTGGGCGTCGGGGAGCTCGGCGTCGGAGCGGACGGGGTGGGCTTCGGGGACGGGCTCATTCCGTCGCCATAGACCGTCTGACCGATCGGCGCGGGGTCCGGGAAGCGTTCGAGCTTCTGGCCCTTCATCGCCTGTGCCATGTAGTCCGCCCAGATGCGGGCCGGGAACGAGGCGCCGTGGACCTTCTTCTCGCCGCCCACGCCGTACATCTTCAGGAACTGCTGCTGCTTGGCCTGGTCGTCCACCCGCCACATGCCGATCGTGGTGGCCAGCTGCTTCGTGTACCCGGCGAACCACGCCGACTTGTTGTCGTCGGTGGTGCCGGTCTTGCCGGCCGCCTCACGGCCGTCGGGCAGCTTCGCCGCCGTACCGGTGCCCTTCTCGATCACGGTCTTCAAAACGTCCGTGACGTTGTCCGCGACCGCCGCGCTGAAGCCCGTCTTGGGCTTGTCGGTGTGCTTGTACTCGGTCTTGCCGTCCTTCTCGATGCTCTCGACCGAGTACGGGTCGCTCTGCTGGCCGCTGGCGGCGAAGGTGGCGTACGCGCCGGCCAGCCGGATCGCGCTCGGCGCCGAGGTGCCCAGCGAGAAGGTCGGGGTGGTCTTCGCCATGCTCTGGTCGTCGCGCAGCCCCGCTGCGATGGCCGCTTCCTTCACCTTGTCACGGCCCACGTCCATGCCGAGCTGGATGAACGGTGTGTTCACCGAGAACTGCATGGCGGTACGCAGGGTGATCTTTCCGCGGTCCTCGTTGCCGTCGTTCGCCTGGTGCCACTCCTTGCCGTCCTTGTCGTGCCAGACGGTCCCGTCGTAGTTGAGCAGCTTCAGCTTGTTGTCGCCGTTGTAGATGCTGTTCGGCGAGACCCGCGTGCGCCGCTGGGGATTGTGCGGATCCCGTACGCCGTCGGTCATCGCCGCCGCCAGCACGAACGGCTTGAAGGTCGAACCGACCTGGACACCTGTGTAGTCGGCGTTGTTCGTATAGTGCTGGGTCGCGTCCTTGCCGCCGTAGATGGCGACGATCTTGCCGGTCTTGGGTTCGACCGAGGCGCCGCCGAACTGGATGTACTTGTCCACCTCGCGCTGGTCCGGCCTGATGTGCTCCTTGGTGACCTTGTCCACGGACTCGGCGAGTTCATTGACCTTCTTCTCGTCGAAGGTCGTGTGGATCTCGTAACCGCCCATCTTCAGCTTGGCGTCCGTGATGTTGGTGTTCGCCGTGATGTAGTTGTTCGCGAGGTCGACGAGGTAGCCCTTCTGGCCGCGGAGGTCCATGGCCTTCTTGGGCTTCCGGGGCATCGGGAATTCCTTGATCTGGTCCCGCTCCGCCTTGGTCATCCGCCCGACCTCGACCTCGCGGTCCAGCGTCCACTTCCAGCGGTTCTCGGCCCGCTTGAGGTTCGCGCCCTTGGTCTCCGTCGTGATGTACGGGTCGTAGAGGTTGGGGCCGTTGAGCAGCGCGGCCATGAAGGCGCTCTCGCTCGGCGTGAGCTTGTCGCAGTCCTTGCCGTAGTACGCCCGGGACGCCGCCTGGATGCCGTACGCACCGCGCCCGTAATACGCGGTGTTGAGGTAGCCGGCCAGGATGGTGTCCTTCTTCACCTGGATGCCCACCTTCACCGAGATGAACAGCTCGGTGACCTTGCGCTTGAGCGTCTGCGACTGATCGAGGTACGTGTTCTTCACGTACTGCTGGGTGATGGTCGAGCCACTCTGGGTCTCGCCGCCCTTGGCCATGTTGAAGATGGCACGCGCGATGCCCATCGGGTCGACGCCCGAGTCCTGATAGAACGAGGCGTTCTCCGCAGAGATCACCGCGTTCTGCATGGTCTTGGGGATCGAGTCGATCGGCACGATCTGGCGGTTGAGCTCGCCACCGCCGGCGACGACCATCGGCTTGCCGTTGGACCAGTAGTAGACGTTCTTCTGCAGCTGCGACGCCTTCTGCACGTCCGGGATGTCCACGTACGCGAGTGCGAGACCTGCCGCGCCGACGAGCAGCGCCATGAAGCCGATGCAGGTGGTGAGGACCTGCTTCCACGAGGGCACGAAGCGGCGCCAGCCGATCTTGCCGGACCGCGGATAGTCGATGAGCCGCTTCTTGCCGGGGTTGCCCGCTCCCCGGCCCCGCCCGCGACCGCCTTCGCCACCACCGCCGCCGGTGCGCCGACCACCACCACGGCCGCCATGGCCACTGCCCGAGGCCATCGCGGCCGTATCGGAAGCGCGCCGCCGACCACCGCGTTGCGCGGCCCGCCGCGCCTCTGCTCTGCCGCCGGCCGGCCGTTCCTGCCCGTACGCCCCGGAGTCGGGAGCCGGGCCGGGGGCGGAGCCACGGGAGGGCGCCGCACGGCGCCCCGATTGCTGTGCGGCTCGTCGGGCCGCTGCACGTCCGCCGCCCTGTGGCTGGGGCGGTTTGCGACGGTGCTCGCTCATGGAACGAATACTCCTCGGGCAGGCGCGCTATCTATCTCGTCGCCTGAAGGCGGCAGTTGGCTTCAGGTCCCCCCGACGTACGGCACCCATATGGCTCATGGGGTCGCACTACACCGAGGACGGGGACGTCCCCTGTCGCCCCACGGTTCCCGGCAGTCTGCATGCCGCACAGACTACGCACGGCCAAAACCTGCTCACTGTTGAAATTCACTCCAAATCCGTCAGGTTGGTGAGACCGAAACAGTGATGTGACGGCGCTCACCGTCATCCCTCTTGCCGCTCCCGTGGGCCCGACCTATCGTCTGGATGTATCGAATCGATACATCAGCTCGGCATAAAGAACGCACGAGGACAAGGAGGCGGGCATGAGCAGGCGGTCCGGCATCCTTGAGTTCGCCGTCCTCGGACTGCTCCGCGAGTCCCCCATGCACGGCTACGAGCTGCGCAAACGGCTCAACACGTCGCTGGGGGTCTTCCGTGCGTTCAGCTACGGCACCCTCTACCCCTGCCTGAAGGCGCTGGTCGCGAACGGCTGGCTGACCGAGGAGACGGGCGGTGATCCGGAGACCGCGCCCACGTCCCTCACGGGGCGCCGGGCGAAGATCGTCTACCGGCTGACACCGGAGGGGAAGAGCCACTTCGAGGAGCTGCTCGCCCACTCGGGCCCGGACGCGTGGGAGGACGAGCACTTCGGCGTCCGCTTCGCCTTCTTCGGGCAGACCTCGCGCGACGTACGGATGCGGGTGCTGGAAGGCCGCCGCAGCCGCTTGGAGGAGCGCCTCGAAAAGATGCGCACATCCCTGGCACGTTCGCGCGAGCGGCTGGACGACTACACCCTCGAACTGCAGCGGCACGGCATGGAGTCCGTGGAGCGCGAGGTCCGGTGGCTCAACGAGCTGATCGAGAGCGAACGCGCCGGACGTGATCAACGCGCCGTGGACCCCGCTGAGCGGAACCAGAAGGACACGTCAGGAGATACGGGCGGCCTGCCCCGGCGTCGGGGTGGTTCCCGGCCGGATCCGTCCGATGACACCACCACATGAGGCTCCGCAGTCCGCGGGGCTTGTCGAGAACACAGGGAGCAACCGGAATGGGTTCGGTTCGCGTAGCCATCGCCGGCGTGGGCAACTGCGCCGCCTCGCTGGTGCAAGGCGTCGAGTACTACAAGGACGCAGACCCGAACAGCCGCGTGCCCGGCCTGATGCACGTGCAGTTCGGCGACTACCACGTGCGTGACATCGAGTTCGTGGCCGCTTTCGACGTCGACGCCAAGAAGGTCGGCCTCGACCTGGCGGACGCCATCGGTGCCAGCGAGAACAACACCATCAAGATCTGCGACGTGCCGAACTCCGGTGTGACCGTGCAGCGCGGCCACACCCTCGACGGTCTGGGCAAGTACTACCGCCAGACCATCGAGGAGTCCGACGAGGCGCCGGTGGACATCGTCCAGGTACTCAAGGACAAGCAGGTCGACGTCCTGGTGTGCTACCTGCCCGTCGGCTCCGAGGACGCCGCGAAGTTCTACGCCCAGTGCGCCATCGACGCCAAGGTCGCCTTCGTCAACGCCCTGCCGGTCTTCATCGCGGGGACCAAGGAATGGGCGGACAAGTTCACCGAGGCCGGCGTGCCGATCGTCGGTGACGACATCAAGTCGCAGGTGGGCGCCACCATCACGCACCGCGTGATGGCCAAGCTCTTCGAGGACCGGGGCGTCGTCCTGGACCGCACGATGCAGCTGAACGTCGGCGGCAACATGGACTTCAAGAACATGCTGGAGCGCGAGCGCCTGGAGTCCAAGAAGATCTCCAAGACCCAGGCCGTCACCTCGCAGATCCGCGACCGCGAGCTGGGCGAGGACAACGTCCACATCGGCCCGTCGGACTTCGTCGCCTGGCTGGACGACCGCAAGTGGGCCTACGTGCGTCTGGAGGGCCGTGCCTTCGGCGACGTCCCGCTGAACCTGGAGTACAAGCTGGAGGTCTGGGACTCCCCGAACTCCGCGGGTGTCATCATCGACGCCCTGCGCGCCGCGAAGATCGCCAAGGACCGCGGCATCGGCGGCCCGGTGCTCTCCGCATCCTCGTACTTCATGAAGTCGCCGCCGGTGCAGTACTTCGACGACGAGGCGCACGCGAACGTCGAGAAGTTCATCAAGGGTGAGGTCGAGCGCTGAGCACCGCGCCGTCCGCCTAGCCCGCAGGCCCCCGGAATTCCGTCCGGGGGCCTGTGCGCTGTGTGAGGCTGGGTCACATGCCCGTTGTGCGTGACCTCCGCGTACTGCTCCAGCTGCGCGACTTCCGCTCCCTGCTGGCCGTACGGCTCCTCTCACAGGCCGCCGACGGTGTCTACCAGGTCGCGCTCGCCACGTACGTCGTCTTCTCGCCCGAGAAACAGGCATCTCCCGCGGCCATCGCTTCCGCCATGGCGGTCCTGCTGCTCCCGTACTCGCTGCTCGGCCCCTTCGCGGGTGTCCTCCTCGACCGGTGGCGCCGTCGGCAGGTTCTGCTGTACGGCAACCTGCTGCGCACCGTGCTCGCCGTCGGCACCGCGGCCCTGATCACCGCGCGAGCTTCCGACTGGCTCTTCTACACCTCCGCGCTCTCCGTCATGGCCGTCAACCGCTTCGTGCTGGCCGGGCTCTCGGCCGCCCTGCCGCGTGTGGTCGTCGGTACGGAACAGCTGGTCGTGGCCAACTCCCTGTCCCCGACCGCCGGCACGCTCGCGACGACCGCGGGCGGTGGGCTCGCCTTCGCCGTCCGGCTGGCCGGGGCCCAGTCGAACACGGCCATCGTGCTGCTGGCCGCCGCCCTCTACCTGTGCGCCGCCGGTGTCTCGCTGCGCATGGGCCCGGGGCTGCTGGGGCCAGACCCTTCCCAGCTCCAACCTCGTATCGGCGCGGCACTGCTGAGCACCACACGGGGCTTGGTGTCCGGGCTGCGCCACCTCGTGGAGCGGCGTACCGCCGCGGCGGCACTGGCGGCGATGACCGCGCTGCGCTTCTGCTACGGGGCGCTGACCGTGACGGTGCTGATGCTGTGCCGATACGCATGGTCCGACAGCGAGTCGGGTGGGCTGGCGCTCCTCGGGATCGCCGTCGGCGTATCGGGCGCGGGCTTCTTCACCGCCGCCGTCATCACGCCGTCGGCCGTGGGCAGGTACACGCCCCTGGTCTGGATGGCCTGCTGTGCGGGACTGTCGGCGGTACTGACACCGGCCTTGGGACTGTCCTTCGCCTACGTGCCGCTACTGATCGCCGCCTTCGTCCTCGGCCTCAGCACCCAGGCGGCCAAGATCTCCACGGACACGGTGGTGCAGTCGTCCGTGGACGATGCCTTCCGCGGCCGTGTCTTCGCGGTCTACGACATGCTCTTCAACGTCGCCTACGTCGGTGCCGCTGCCGTGGCGGCGCTGATGCTGCCGCCGGACGGCAGGTCCAGCGTCCTCGTCGTCACCGTGGCTCTGCTCTACGCGACAACCGCGGTGTCGCTGACCCGCTTTGTACGGCGCTAGTCGCCCGAGCCCGGCCCTGGGGCGCCCCAGTGGCGACAGGATCACCTCGCGCCCCGTCACATTCGAGGTGCATGGCAACAGCACCGACGAGAAGCTGTGCGACCTGACGGAGTACAACGCCTACTCGGATGTCACCGGCCGCCCACACCGCAGCAGGGGCGCGCTCGGCCTCGAAGGCAGCAAGAAGGGGAGACGACCCTCGTTTCACGTGAAACACGACAGCGCCCACCATCGTGTTTCACGTGAAACAACGACTCACTGCTGCGCGGCCCACCACTCCCGCAGAGCGGCGACGGCCTCTTCCCGCTCCATCGGGCCGTTCTCCAGTCGCAGTTCGAGCAGGTGCTTGTACGCCTTACCGACCTCCGGGCCGGGCGCGATGTCGAGGACCTGCATGATGTCGTTGCCGTTCAGATCCGGCCGGATCGAGTCCAGCTCCTCCTGCTCCTGCAGCCGCGCGATGCGCTCCTCCAGCCCGTCATAGGCACGGGAGAGGGCGTTGGCCTTGCGCTTGTTGCGGGTGGTGCAGTCCGAACGCGTCAACTTGTGCAGGCGCTGCAACTGCGGGCCGGCGTCCCGCACATACCGGCGGACCGCCGAGTCGGTCCACTCGCCCGTGCCGTAGCCATGGAAGCGAAGGTGCAGCTCCACCAGCCGCGAGACGTCCTTGACCAGGTCGTTGGAGTACTTCAGCGCGGTCATCCGCTTCTTGGTCATCTTCGCTCCCACCACCTCGTGGTGGTGGAAGGAGACCCGGCCGTCGCTCTCGAAACGGCGCGTCCTGGGCTTGCCGATGTCGTGCAGCAGCGCCGCCAGCCGCAGCACCAGGTCGGGACCGTCCTCTTCGAGGTCGATGGCCTGCTCAAGCACCGTGAGCGAGTGCTCGTAGACGTCCTTGTGACGGTGATGTTCGTCACGTTCCAGACGCAGCGCGGGCAGCTCCGGCAGCACCCGGTCGGCGAGTCCGGTGTCGACCAGCAGCTTGAGGCCCTTGCGCGGGTGGGCGCCGAGAAGCAGCTTGTTCAGCTCGTCCCGCACCCGCTCGGCGGAGACGATGTCGATGCGCTCGGCCATGGCCTTCATCGCGGAGACGACGTCGTCGGCCACCTCGAAGTCCAGCTGGGCGGCGAACCGGGCGGCTCGCATCATCCGCAGCGGGTCGTCGGAGAAGGACTCCTCCGGCGTTCCCGGCGTCCGCAGGACACGGGCCGCCAGGTCCTCCAGGCCGCTGTGCGGGTCGATGAACTCCTTCTGCGGCAGTGCCACCGCCATCGCGTTCACCGTGAAGTCCCGGCGCACCAGGTCCTGCTCGATGGAGTCGCCGTAGGACACCTCGGGCTTGCGCGAGGTCCGGTCGTACGCCTCGGAGCGGTAGGTGGTGACCTCGATGTCGAACGAGTCCTTCTTGCAGCCGACGGTGCCGAAGGCGATGCCGACCTCCCACACCGCGTCCGCCCACGGTCGGACGATCTTCAGTACGTCCTCGGGGCGGGCATCGGTGGTGAAGTCGAGGTCGTTGCCGAGCCGGCCGAGCAGGGCATCCCGTACCGAGCCGCCGACCAGGGCAAGCGTGAACCCGGCCTCCTGGAAACGGCGGGCCAGATCGTCCGCGACGGGGGACACCCGCAACAGTTCTCCGACGGCACGGCGCTGGACCTGGTTCAGCGCGTCCGTCGACTGCGGGGTCCGCTCGGGCTGCGGGGCGGGGAAGTCATTGTTGGCGTTCGGCACAACAGAACAGGGTACGTGGCCGCGTCGCGCGCGGCGTCCCGTCGGCGGCGGCGCCGCGCAGCGCGGGAAAAGGGGCCAAGCTCCCCACCCGCCCGACCGCCGAGCGATCTTGTGGACCGGTCCCCAGCACTTCCCCCCAGCGGGTCTCGTTACCATGCGTGGACGCACATTCCGACGACCACTGACGACGACGAGGGACGGGCGAACGCGTGGCCGAGGCGGCAGGGTTCCAAGGGAGTGAACGGCCGCGCCGTCGGTGGTTCCGCCGGGTCGCGGCGCTGGTCGCCGGTGTGCCGCTGCTGGCCGGGATGACGCAGATTCCGGCCGCCCCCGAAGCCCGTGCCGCCGGCCCCCGCACCGTCAATGTCTCCGTCGACGCGCTGACCCCCAGCGCGCCGAAGAAGGACGACACCCTCACCGTCTCCGGGACGCTCACCAACGGCAGCAACACACCGATCACCGACGCGCACGTGGGTCTGCGGCGAGGCCCCGCCCTCAACAGCCGCAGCGCCATCGACACGGCCGCCAAGCGCACGGGTTTCTCCCCCGGAGCCGACGGTCAGGAGATCGAGAACCGCACCCAGAAGATCGACAAGCTGGACCCGGGCGTCAGCCGCACCTTCACCCTCCACGTTCCGGTCAAGGACCTCGATCTCGGTGACGACGGCGTCTACCAGCTCGGCGTCTCCGTATCCGGCCGGTCCCAGGGCGCCTCCTACGAGCAGGTGCTCGGCATCAAGCGGACGTTCCTGCCCTGGCAGAACTCCGACGTGGGGAAGAAGACGCAGCTCACGTACCTGTGGCCGCTGATCTCCTCCACACACCTGACCGCGGAGACCGACGCCGACGCGGAGCAGACACCGGTCTTCCGCAACGACAACCTGGCATCGGAGATCGCTCCCGGTGGGCGGCTCCAGCAGCTCGTGGCGCTCGGCAAGGACCTCCCCGTCACCTTCGTCATCGATCCCGACGTGCTCGCCTCCGTCGACGCGATGACCAGGACGTACAAGGTCGAAGGGCCGAACGGACCCACGGCGGGCAAGAACCAGGCGGTCGCCAAGCAGTGGCTGAAGCAGATGGAGGAGGCGGTGAAGACCCACGAGGTCATCGCGCTGCCCTTCGCCGACCCCGACCTGGCCTCGCTCGCGCACCGCGGTAAAGAGGTCCCCAGCGCCCTCGCGCACCTCGGCCCCGCCACGACGCTGGCAGCCAAGACCGTGGAGACGGTCCTGGGCATCAAACCGCGTACGGACTTCGCCTGGCCCGCCGAAGGCGCCGTCGATTCCTCGATCGTCGATGTCGCCACCTCCGGTGGCGCCCACAACATCATCGCCCGCAGCGACAGCCTCCAGGAGAAGAGCCTCTCCTACAGCCCGACGGCGGCCCGTCCGATCGGCGGCGGCAACACCGCCATCGTCGCCGACGCCGGGCTGTCCACGGCGTTCGAGGGCGACCTGGCCAAGGCCGAGAACTCCACGCTGGCCATCCAGCAGTTCCTCGCCCAGAGCCTGATGATCAATGGCCAGGAGCCCGGACGGCAGCGCAACATCGTCGTCGCGCCGCAGCGCACGCCGTCGGTCACCCAGGCCCAGGCGATGGCCGCGGGCGTCAAGAACCTGGTGCCGGGCCGCTGGGCCGAGCCGCTGAACCTGGCGGGTGCCGCCAAGGCCGCGCCCGACCCCGGGGCCAACCGCGAGGTGCCGGGCGCCGGCGAGTACCCGGCCTCACTGCGCAAGCAGGAACTCCCGACCGAGGCCTTCGAAGAGATCCAGGACACCCAGACCGCGCTGGACGACTTCGCGCCCGTGCTGTCCCAGCCCCCGCGCGTGGTGACGCCGTTCGGCAACGCCATCATGCGGGAGATGTCCACCGAGTGGCGGAACGACGAAGCGGGCGCCGCGGCCTTCCGCAGCTCTGTGCGGACGTACCTCGACGGTCTGACGAAGAACGTGCAGCTGATCCAGAAGTCTCCCGCGACGCTCTCCGGACGCAGCGCGACGATTCCGGTGACGGTGCAGAACAACCTGGTCCAGGGCGTCAAGGGACTGACGCTGGAGCTCACCTCCTCGCAGCCCAACCGGCTCGACACGGGCGAGCCGCAGGAGATCACGGTCGACGGCGGCCACAGCCAGTCGTTCAAGTTCGACACGACGGCGAACGCCAACGGCCCCGTGCAGGTGACGGCGCAGCTCTACACCTCGGACGGCAAACCGTACGGCCGGCCGATGACCTTCCAGGTCAACGTCACCGAGATCACCTCGACGATCATGCTGGTCATCGCGGGCGGCGTCCTGCTGCTCGTCCTCGCCGGTGTCCGCATCTACCTCCAGCGCAAGCGCGCCGCGGTGGGGCGCGACGGCGACGGGACCGACGGTGACGGCGGGGCCGGGGACGGCAACGGAGACGGCGGTACGGACGGTGACGAGCCGGAGCAGCCGGGTGACCGCGAGCCGGACACCGGTTCGGAAAGCACGGACGGGTCCGGCTCAGGTGAGAAAGTGGACCGTTGATAGATGGCGGGGCCGGATGGCCGGCGACGGATGAGGTGGGGCAGCGATGAATGCGCCGTACGACGGTGACCGCGGCAGGGGTGCGCACGACACCCCCGCGGGTCAGGGACCGCCGACGCCCCAGGGGCAGCAGCCCCATGACCCGTATGTGCACGACGCGTACGCCAACGATCCCTACCGGTCCCAGGACCCCACGGCTCAGGATCCGGTCAACGACGTCTTCTACGACCGGTCCGCGCACCCCCCGCCGCCTCCCGGGCAGGCCCCGCACCCGCTCTACCAGCAGCCGCCAGCTCCCCAGCACACCCCTGACCCACAGGTGTGGGCCCCGCCACCGCCACCCGAGCCGCAGGGCCCGACGCGGCATCTGCCGTACGGCGACGACGCCGCCACGACGCAGTTCGTGGGCGTGGACGACCTGATCTCGCAGGCCTCCGACGAACGCCGGGAACCGGACGCCTTCGCTCATCTGTACCGGGACCAGCAGCAGCCGTACGAGCCGCAACAGCGTCCGATGACGCCGCAGCAGGAGCCGGTGCCGCAGGCCACCTCCGTACCGGAGCAGCCGCCGACCCCCGCCCCGGAGCCCGCGGCTCCCGCCAAGCGCTCCGGAGGACGCGCGTCGTCGCTGCTGAAGTCCAGTGCGGTGATGGCCGCGGGCACGCTGGTCTCTCGCATCCTGGGCTTCGTCCGCAACCTCGTCATCGCCGCGGCGATCGGCGTCGGCACCCTCAACGACTCCTACCAGGTCGCCAACACCCTCCCGACGATGATCTACATCCTCGTCGGCGGCGGCGCCCTGAACGCGGTGTTCATCCCGCAGCTCGTGCGGGCCATGAAGAACGACGAGGACGGCGGCGAGGCCTACGCCAACCGCCTGCTGACGCTGGTCACCGTGCTGATGGCGGGCATCACCACGGTCTGTGTGCTGGCGGCCCCGGTCTTCATCGGCCTGATGTCGCCGAAGATCGCCTCCGATCCCGAGCAGATGGACGTGGCGGTCGCCTTCGCCCGCTACTGCCTGCCGACCATGTTCTTCATGGGCGTGCACGTGGTGCTGGGGCAGATCCTCAACGCCCGCGGCCGGTTCGGCGCGATGATGTGGACCCCGGTCCTCAACAACATCATCGTGATCGCCACGTTCGGCGCCTTCATCTGGGTCTTCGGCAACTTCTCGCAGAGCGGTGTGAGCGCGGGCAACGTCTCCGCCGACGCGGTCCGGCTGCTCGGTATCGGCACGCTGCTCGGTCTGACCGTGCAGGCGCTCGCCATGTTCCCCTACCTCCGGGACGCCGGTTTCCGGCTCCGCCCGCGCTTCGACTGGCGCGGCCACGGGCTGGGGAAGGCCGCGCGGCTGGCCAAGTGGACCTTCTTCTTCGTGCTCGCCAACCAGCTCGGCCTGGTCGTGGTGACCCAGATCGCCACCTGGGCCGGCTCGGTCGCCGAGGGCCAGGGCCACTCCGGCACGGGTATCACCGCCTACAACTACGCCCTCCAGCTGTGGCAGATGCCGCAGGCGATCATCACCGTCTCGGTCATGACCGCCGTCCTGCCGCGCATCTCCCGGGCCGCCCACGACGGGGACGTCACCGCCGTACGCGACGACATCTCCTACGGTCTGCGCACCTCGGCGGTGGCCATCGTGCCGTGCGCCTTCGCGTTCCTGGCGCTCGGTGTCCCCATGGCGACGCTGATGTTCTCCAGCGCGGGCGCCGGTGCCACCAACATCGGTTACGTGATCATGGCGTTCGGTCTGGGCCTCATTCCGTACTCCGCGCAGTACGTCATCCTGCGCGGTTTCTACGCCTACGAGGACACCCGCACGCCGTTCTTCAACACCGTGATCGTGGCAGCCGTCAACGCCGCGGTCTCCGGTCTGTGCTTCCTGCTCCTGCCGGCCCGATGGGTCGTGGTGGGTCTCGCCGCGGCCTATGGACTGGCCTACGCCGTCGGTGTCGGCGTCGCCTGGCGACGACTGCGCACACGGCTGGGCGGCGATCTGGACGGGCCGCACGTCATTCGTACGTACGCCCGCCTCGCCGGGGCCTGTGTGCCCGCCGCTCTGGTCGGCGGCGCGGCCGCATACGGAATCACCATGGCCCTCGGCAGCGGCGTCGCCGGTTCCCTGGCCGCCTTGGTCGGCGGCGGTGTCACACTGATCGCCGTCTTCTTCCTCGCCGCGAAGCGGATGCGGGTCGAAGAGATGAACGCCATGGTCGGCATGGTGCGCGCGAAGCTGGGGCGCTGAGCGGGCACAACCATCGGCCGCAACCGTGTGTCGTGCATAGTGGCGGACTGTGGGCACAATTGTCTTGGCTCGGAGAGCCTGCAACGGATGGGGAGGCAGGAACGACGGTGGCGGAACGGAGCACGGCTGCCGTCGACGTGGCCGACACGAGCGGTGAGGAACCGCTGACCGCCCAGGCGGGACAGGCCACGGACGACGGTGCGGAGGCCGAGAGCGTAACCGGCACGGACCAGGACACCGCGCGCACCGGCGATCAGCGTGCCGCGGTGACCGACACCAAGCCGCCCGAACTGCACAGCGGCCACAAGCTCGCCAGACGCTACCGCCTTGAGGAATGCGTCACCCGTCTGGACGGATTCAGCAGCTGGCGTGCGGTCGACGAGAAACTGCGCCGTGCCGTCGGCGTACACGTCCTGCCCGCGGACCACCCACGTGCCCGCCCCGTGCTGTCCGCCGCCCGCTCCGCCGCGCTGCTCGGTGACCCCCGCTTCGTGCAGGTCCTGGACGCCGTCGAGGAGAACGACCTCGTCTACGTCGTGCACGAATGGCTGCCGGACGCCACCGAGCTGACCGCCGTGCTCGCGAACGGGCCGCTCGAACCGCACGACGCCTATCAGCTCGTCAGCCAGGTCTCCCAGGCCATGGCCGCCGCCCACCGGGAAGGCCTGTCCCATCTCAGGCTCAACCCGAGTTCGGTGCTGCGGACCGAGTCCGGGCAGTACCGCATCCGCGGCCTGGCGGTGATGGCCGCGCTGCGCGGCATCACCAGCGAGCATCCGCAGCGCACGGACACCGAGGCGATCGGCGCGCTCCTGTACGCCGCCCTGACCCAGCGCTGGCCGTACGAGAGCGACGCGTACGGCCTGTCCGGGCTGCCCAAGGACGTCGGCATGATCCCGCCGGACCAGGTACGGGCCGGCGTGCACCGTGGCCTGTCCGAGCTGGCCATGCGCGCGCTGGTCAACGACGGTGCCACCGCGTCCCGCCAGGAACCGGCCTGTACGACTCCGGAGGAGTTGGCGAAGGCCGTCACGGCCATACCGCGCATCCGACCGCCGGAGACGTCCTTCACCTCACCGCCGCCCTATCAGCGCACCGGCTACCAGCAGGGCACGTACGGCCAGCCGCCGACGCGCACCGGTGGTGTGTCAGCACGCACCGCACCGGTCCCCACCCCGCCGCCACCGCTGCAGAGCCGCACCGGCCGGGCGCTGAAGTGGTGCGTTTCCGGCCTGCTCATCGCGGCGCTGGGACTCGGGAGCTGGCAGCTGGCGGACACTCTGTTGCAGGACGAGGGCCGGAACAACCAGGAGAACACCCAACCGGAAAGCGGGACGCAGCAGAAGAAGCCCGCTCCGAAGCCGATCGCGATCGACGATGTCACCGAGTTCTCGCCGCTCACCAGCAAGCCCGTCGCCAGCCAGCATGACCCGGCGTCGAACGCTGTGGACGGGGACCCCGGCACCGCTTGGATCACCGGTGAGTTCAAGGGCTGGGCGAACTTCGGCAACCTTTCGCCCCGCAAGGACGGCAGCGGCCTCGTCGTCGACCTGGGGAGTGTGAAGGAGGTCTCCAGCGTCGAGGTCAGCATGTACCGGCCGGGGCACACCACCGAAGTGCTCGCCGCGGACGCGGCGGCTTCCAACCCGACCACGCTCAGCGCGTTCCCGCAGCGCCTGTCGAAGCTGGAGAAGTCGGGCAACACGTTGTCCGTGAAGCTCGACAAGCCCGTAAAGACGCGTTACGTCCTGATTCACATCACGGAACTGCCGAGCTCCGATTCGGGCGGCTACCGGGGCGGCATCTCGGAAATCAAGGTCAACGGCTGATCCCTTCGATACCTTTCGCCGGCCTGTGAACGAGGATACGCACGGACCGGCAAGGACAGCCTGGTGAATTCCGCGCAGCTACCGAGAAAAGACAGACTTCGGGCCCTGGCCGATGTACCGGCCAGGGCCCGACCAGCGAATACGGTGCTGTCTAATTCCAGCCGGTGCAGTAGACCTTGTTGTTTCCGAAGTACCCACAGGCCCGCACCGAGTATCCGGGGCCGTCGTACTGAAGCTTGTTGTTCGCAATCGCAGCAGTGTCACCGGCGTCGAGACTGAACCGACGCTTCTGAACCAATCCCTTCCAGGTCTTCCCGCCGTTACGGGATACATCCATCCAAAGCGCACCCTCGCTGTCGCTTCCGTTCGACGTCATGCTGGCCATCGTCCAGTCATGGCCGTCGCCGCACCGGTACACGAGCAGCTTCACCGTGGCATGCCCGCCGTAGGTCTTCGTGGTCAGCGTCTTGCGGTGGCTGCAGCTGCCCTTCGAATACGCGGAAGCCGAACCCGGCATCGCACCGAGGGCGATTATCGAAGCCACCACTACCAACAGCAGACGCTTGAGGTTCCTCATGAAAAGCTACTCCTGAAACTTTCTCCGACAGCGATATATGGGCGACAGTGTCCACCCGGGACCGCATTCAACGAATCCGGCGGAATCACCGGCGTTCATGATCGTTTCAGTTTGTCCGGACCTCGGCAAGTCAGCCGATAAGCGCCCTTTCACGGCACCGAAGTGATGGCACACCGCAGCGGTCCAATCGCAGGCTGCGCATGCTGGCCGGTAACGCGGCTCCGCACCTCTCCGACGTTTACTTTCGCAGCGCGGCGGGCTTCAATGGAGCCACATATCCGCTGACCGCGCGAGCAGGGGGACCTGTGGGGCCTGAGACAGGCGGCTCTGACGTGGCGAGCGATGGAGACCTCCTCGCGCGCCATGTGGCCGGCGACCCCGACGCCTTCGGCGAGCTGGTCCGGCGCCACCGTGACCGGCTCTGGGCGGTGGCCCTCCGCACCCTCGGCGACCGGGAAGAGGCCGCGGACGCCGTCCAGGACGCGCTCGTCTCCGCCTACCGGGCCG
This sequence comes from Streptomyces albofaciens JCM 4342, assembly GCF_008634025.1. NCBI lineage: Bacteria > Bacillati > Actinomycetota > Actinomycetes > Kitasatosporales > Streptomycetaceae > Streptomyces > Streptomyces albofaciens. The sequence goes on from NZ_PDCM01000001.1 coordinate 208,254, forward strand.
CCCACACCTTCCGCGGCCAGTCGGCCGTCACGACGTGGCTGCACCGCATCACGGTCAACGCCTGCCTGGACCGCGCCCGCAAGGCGGCCTCCCGCCGTACGTCCCCGGTAGCCGAGACCGAACGGCTGGAGCAGCTGCTGGAACCGCACGAATCCGCCGCCGTACCGGCCGAGCGGCAGGACCTGCACCGGGAGCTGCTCCGAGCGCTGCGCACTCTGCCCGAGGAACAACGTGCTGCCCTGGTCCTCGTTGATATGCAGGGATATCCGGTGGCCGAGGCGGCCGAGATCCTGGACGTGCCCACCGGCACGGTGAAAAGCCGCTGTTCGCGGGGCCGGGCGCGGTTGCTGCCGATGCTCACCCATCTGCGTTCAGGAGAAGGGGATAGCAGACCCGTCAGCGGGGGAAGGAACCGGGCGCAGGGGACATCCGTCCCAGAGGCGGCAGGACCGAAGGACACAGATGCCGTGAAGGGCGGAGGTGGGCGCTCGTGACTTCGACGACCGACACGGACGAGCACCCGGAGGTCTCCGAGATCTCCGCGCTCACGGACGGTCTGCTGTCACCGTCCCGCACCGCTGATCTACGCGATCACCTGGCGTGCTGTGAGCTGTGCGAGGACGTATACGCCTCCCTGGAGGAGATTCGGGGGCTGCTCGGCACGCTCCCCGGGCCGTCTCGCATGCCCACCGATGTGGCGGAGCGCATCGATGCGGCATTGGCGGCCGAAGCGCTGCTCGACTCGACGGCCCCGGACCAGAACCCCGATGTTTCACGTGAAACACCGGATGTCACGGTCGCAGTCGTTTCACGTGAAACCGAAACACCGCCGACCGCATCGCCTTCCGGGCCTGCTTCCCGGCCGGCCGGACACCCCCGAGCCGCTACCGGTCCGGGCCGTCAGACACACGGCGCCCGTTCCCGGAGCCGTCGCTGGCCTAGGGCACTGCTCGGTGCCGCGGCTGCTGCGGCGGTCCTCAGTGTCGGCGGAGTCATCATCCAGAACATCAGCTCCGGCAGCGGACAGAGCGATGCGCAGAAGCAGCACGCCGAAACGGCCAAGCAGGGCGCCGGAGCCTCTTCCGCCCTGACGTCCGCCACCCTGGAAACCCGCGTCCACGACCTCCTCACCTCCTCGGGCAGCAAGAAGACTCCGGACGTCGGCACGCAGAGTTCCCCCGACACCCCGCTGCGCGGCGCGACGGACACCGTCCCCTCCTGCGTCCAGCAGGGCACCGGGCGGACCGAGGCTCCCCTGGCCTCCGTCCGCAGCTCTTACGAGGGCCAGGACGCGTACCTTGTCGTTCTGCCGCACCCCACCGACCCCAGCCGCGTCTCGGCCTATGTCATCGCGTCCTCCTGCGTCTCGGCGTCGCCGCCGGCGCCCGGGAAGGTGCTGCTGAGCCACTCGTACCGGCGAGACTGACCCGGCGGCGAGGGCGCCGGGGCACCCCGGGAATGCCTGCCCCGTAGGATCCGTTGGGTGGGGTGAGAGTTCACCGAGAGCCCCAGCAAGCAGTCGGCAGAGACAAGGAAGACACCCGTGAGCGACGTCCGCAACGTGATCATCATCGGCTCCGGGCCCGCGGGCTACACCGCCGCGCTCTACACCGCCCGTGCCTCCCTGAAGCCGCTGGTTTTCGAGGGCGCCGTCACCGCCGGTGGCGCGCTGATGAACACCACCGAGGTGGAGAACTTCCCCGGGTTCCGCGACGGCATCATGGGCCCCGACCTGATGGACAACATGCGCGCCCAGGCCGAGCGCTTCGGCGCCGAGCTGGTGCCGGACGACGTGGTCGCGGTCGACCTGACCGGGGAGATCAAGACCGTCACCGACACCGCCGGCACCGTGCACCGCGCCAAGGCCGTGATCGTCACCACCGGTTCGCAGCACCGCAAGCTGGGCCTGCCCCGCGAGGACGAGCTGTCCGGCCGCGGTGTCTCCTGGTGCGCGACCTGCGACGGGTTCTTCTTCAAGGACCAGGACATCGCCGTGGTCGGCGGCGGCGACACCGCGATGGAGGAGGCCACCTTCCTCTCCCGCTTCGCCAAGTCGGTCACGATCATCCACCGTCGTGACACGCTGCGGGCGAGCAAGGCGATGCAGGAGCGGGCCTTTGCCGACCCGAAGATCAGCTTCGTCTGGGACAGCGAGGTCGCCGAGATCCACGGCGAGAACAAGCTCTCCGGTCTGACACTGCGCAACCTGAAGTCCGGCGAGACCTCGGAGCTCCCGGTGACCGGTCTGTTCATCGCGATCGGCCACGACCCGCGGACGGAGCTGTTCAAGGGTCAGCTGGAGCTGGACGACGAGGGCTACCTCAAGGTGGAGTCCCCCAGCACCCGTACGAACCTCACGGGCGTCTTCGCCGCCGGCGACGTCGTGGACCACACCTACCGCCAGGCGATCACCGCCGCCGGCACCGGGTGCTCCGCCGCCCTGGACGCCGAGCGCCACCTCGCCGCCCTGTCGGACAGCGAGGACGTGCCCGAGCCGGAGAAGACCGCTTCCGCCTGACCCCGCCCCGACGCCCCAACCCCACCCAGTAAGGAGATTGCCATGGCCGGTGCCACGGTGACCGTGACGGACGCCAACTTCGAAGAGGTCGTCCTCAAGAGCGACAAGCCCGTACTCGTCGACTTCTGGGCCACCTGGTGCGGCCCGTGCCGCCAGATCGCCCCGTCGCTGGAGGCCATCGCCGCCGAGCACGACGAGATCGTCATCGCCAAGCTGAACACCGACGAGAACCCGACGACCACCGCCAAGTACGGCGTCATGTCGATTCCGACCATGAACGTCTACCAGGGCGGCGAGGTCGTGAAGACCATCGTCGGCGCCAAGCCGAAGGCCGCGCTGGAGCGCGAGCTGGGCGACTTCCTCGCCTGATCTCGCCTCACATGCCATGCGAACGGGCCCGCCCCTCGGGGGCGGGCCCGTTCGCGTTGTGTGGGTGCTCCTCAGAGCGGTCGTAGGGCGGGCTCCTTCTGCACTGCGCCCAGGAGACGGTCGAGGGCCAGTTCCACGTCTTCCTTCCAGGAGATCGTGGTGCGCAGCTCCAGTCGCAGGCGCGGGAAGCGGGGGTGCGGGCGTACCGTCTTGAAGCCGACGGCCAGGAGGTGGTCGGCGGGGAGCACACACGCGGGTTCCTCCCACCGAGCGTCCCCGAACGCCTCAAGCGCCTTGAAGCCACGGCGGATGAGGTCCTTCGCCACCGTCTGCACCATCACCCGGCCCAGGCCCTGCCCCTGATAGCCGGGCGTCAGCCAACCCGTCAGGAGTTGCACGGCGTCGGGGGAGACCGGGCTCGTGGGAAAGGCCGTGGAGCGCGGCACATACGCGGGAGGGGCGTACAGCACGAACCCGACCGGAACGTCGTCGACATAGACGACGCGGCCGCAGGAGCCCCATTCGAGGAGGACGGCCGAGATCCAGGCTTCCTTCTCCAGTTCGGGACGGCCCGCTCTTACCGCGGCCTCCCCGCTGACGGGGTCGAGCTCCCAGAAAACGCACGAACGGCAGCGCTTGGGGAGATCCGGAAGGTTGTCCAGCGTGAGCGGTACGAGCCGACGGCCCATGAAGACAGGTCCTCACTTCCCTCGCCCGCCGCACCGCGCGATGCCGTCCGCAGCTCCCGCTCCGTGAGCAGGCCACCGACGAAACCGCCGACTGCTCCGAGGCCGAAGCCCGCTGCCACCAGTCCGGTGCGGCTCACCGTTCGCATGGCTTACTCCTCGTTGTGGGGATTTCCCCGTGGATGTGCGCCATACCCGATCGCATCGTATCCACGGTCCGCCTACGCGGGTACCGCCACACAGCAAAGGGCGGGCCGTGTTCCGCAATTCGCCGGGAACACGGCCCGCCCTCGGGGCCGGACGGCTCGGATCAGCCCTCGTCGCCGTTTTCCTCGGCGAGGCTCTTGTCGAGTACCCGCCCCTCACCGGGGGCGAGGGTGCCGAGAATGCGTTCCAGGTCGTCTATCGAGGCGAACTCGACGACGATCTTGCCTTTCTTCTGTCCCAGGTCGACCTTCACCCGGGTCTCGAAGCGGTCGGAGAGCCGGGAGGCGAGGTCGGTCAGGGCGGGGGACACCCGGGTGCCGGCCCGCGGCTTCTTGGCCTTGGAACCGCCGGCGGGCTTGGTGCCCATGAGCGTCACGATCTCCTCGACCGCGCGCACCGACAGCCCCTCGGCCACGATGCGGTGTGCCAGCCGGTCCTGCTCCTCCGCGTCGTCCACGGAGAGCAGGGCGCGGGCGTGCCCCGCCGAAAGCACCCCGGCGGCGACGCGGCGCTGCACGGACGGCGAGAGCTTCAGCAGCCGCAGAGTGTTGGAGACCTGCGGGCGCGACCGGCCGATGCGGTCGGCCAGCTCGTCGTGGGTGCACTTGAAGTCGCGGAGCAGCTGGTCGTACGCGGCGGCCTCTTCAAGAGGGTTGAGCTGTGCCCGGTGGAGGTTCTCCAGCAGCGCGTCCAGCAGCAGCTTCTCGTCGTCGGTCGCACGGACAATGGCCGGGATCTTCTCCAGGCCCGCCTCACGGCAGGCCCGCCAGCGGCGCTCGCCCATGATGAGCTCGTACCGCTGGGGTCCGGTCTGCCGGACGACCACCGGCTGGAGCAGGCCGACCTCCTTGATGGAGGTGACCAGTTCGGCGAGGGCGTCCTCGTCGAAGACCTCGCGCGGCTGCCGCGGGTTGGGCGTGATCGCGTCGAGGGGCAGTTCGGCGAAGTGCGCGCCGACGACCTCCTGCGCTCCTTCCGTGGTGTCTTCCACGTCCTCCGGCTCGTTCGTTTCACGTGAAACGCTCTTCGCGTTGATCGCGGTGACCTTCGCCGCCGCCACCCCCCGGTCCTGTGTCAGGACCGGCACCGCGGAGGGCGATGTCGTGCCCCGGCTCACCGCGGGAGCGGTGTTGTCCGCGGCTTGCGGTGCCGCGGGGATCAGCGCACCGAGCCCACGTCCGAGTCCCCTGTTCCGTCGTTGGCTCACTGGTTCCCCTCCGACATGCTGTGCTGTGGTTCGTAGGTCACGTTGAGGCCCTGGGTTCCGGTGCCGGTCCGGGCCACTCCGCGCAGGGCGATCTCCCGGGCCGCCTCCAGGTAGGAGAGCGAGCCGCTGGAGCTCGGGTCGTAGGTGAGGACCGTCTGTCCGTAGCTGGGCGCCTCGGAGATGCGTACCGAGCGGGGGATGCTGGTGCGCAGCACCTCGTTGCCGAAGTGGTTGCGCACCTCTTCCGCGACCTGGGAGGCCAGCCGGGTCCGGCCGTCGTACATGGTGAGCAGGATGGTCGACACGTGGAGCTTGGGGTTGAGGTGCCCGCGCACCAGGTCGACGTTGCGCAGCAGCTGGCCGAGCCCTTCCAGCGCGTAGTACTCGCACTGGATGGGGATCAGCACCTCGGCTCCCGCCACCAGGGCGTTGACGGTCAGCAGCCCGAGCGAGGGCGGGCAGTCGATGAGGATGTAGTCCAGCGGCTGTTCGTACGCTTTGATGGCACGGTCCAGCCGGCTTTCACGGGCCACCAGCGACACGAGCTCGATCTCGGCGCCGGCCAGATCGATCGTGGCAGGCGCGCAGAACAGTCCCTCCACATCGGGTACGGGCACCACGACGTCGGACAGCGGCTTGCTTTCCACCAGGACGTCGTAGATCGAAGGGACTTCGGCGTGATGGTCTATACCGAGAGCCGTGGAGGCATTGCCCTGCGGGTCGAGGTCGATGACCAGGACGCGGGCGCCGTGCAGGGCAAGGGAGGCGGCGAGGTTGACCGTGGTGGTGGTCTTGCCGACCCCGCCCTTCTGGTTGGCGACCACCATGACCCGGGTTTCCTCGGGTCGTGGCAATGGTTCTCCCGTACGGCCAAGCGTCTGAACCGCCAGCTGAGCTGCACGACCGATCGGGGTGTCGTCCATCGGGGACGGCGTTTCACGTGAAACGTCATCCCCGAGCGACTCGCTACGGGGACCGGGGACCGGATCGGTCATCGGTCCCGCGATGTTGGCGTCGGACCGCAAGGATTCACTCTCCTCGACATCAGGCTCGCAGTGCTCAGAGCCTGCCATGCTTTCGGCGTCGTGAACCAGTGAGGTCCGCTCTCCTGTGGATGAACCCGCTTCTGTGGATACATCCGTGACCTGTGTGGGTCTGCGGTTACGCGGCTCGGCAGCTGCGCGACCACGGCTGATGATTCCATGCAGCAGAGAACGACGTTTCACGTGAAACACGATGACAGTGTCACGTCCGTTTTGTACGCGACACTCCGCTTTATGTCGTTTTGTTAGTTTTCCCGGGCTATCCCTCGCGCCCCCGGAGCTCGCTCAGCGTCGCCGCCCCCTCGATGCCCGGCTGGGCCGGGCCGCCTTGGCGCGCTTGGCCGCGAACCGCACACCGCCCGGGCTCTCGCCGACCTCCACCCGCACCACGGTCGACATCGGGTCCACGATTCCCTCACCGACCTGGACCACGGAGGTTTCCACGACACCGAGCTTGCCCAGTGCCGCGCGGGCACCCTTCAGCTCCTCCTCGGCGGTGTCTCCCTTGAGCGCGAGCATCTCGCCGTACGGACGCAGCAAGGGGACACCCCAACCCGCCAGCCGGTCGAGCGGTGCCACGGCTCGCGCGGTCACCACATGGACCTGCGGGAGCTTGCCCATGACCTCCTCGGCGCGACCGCGGACCACCGTCACGTGATCCAGCCCCAGCAACTCGACGACCTCCAGGAGGAAGTTCGTACGGCGCAGCAGCGGCTCCAGCAGCGTGATCTTCAGGTCCGGGCGTACCAGGGCCAGCGGAATGCCCGGGAGCCCGGCGCCCGAGCCCACGTCGCAGACGGTGACGCCCTCGGGCACCACCTCGGAGAGCACCGCGCAGTTCAGCAGGTGCCGCTCCCACAGCCGCGGCACTTCACGCGGTCCGATCAGTCCTCTGCGTACGCCCGCGTCGGCGAGCAGCTCCCCGTAGCGCACGGCTTCCGGGAAACGCTCACCGAACACCTCGCGCGCCACATCCGGCGCCGGTGGGAGCTCCGCTGCTGCGTCCGTCACGGGAACCGCCTTCCTCTGGACTGTTATCAGGCTGACAAGACGTGGCCCCGCCTGCGAGTACAGACGGGGCCGGATAGATCAAGGGCTGTTCGGTGGCGCGGGCCGTCAGGCCGGCAGGACCACCACACAGCGCTGGGGCTCCTCGCCCTCGGACTCGCTGCGCAGCCCGGCCGCCGCGACGGCGTCGTGCACGACCTTGCGCTCGAAGGGGGTCATCGGCTTCAGCTTGACCGGCTCGCCGCTGCCCTTGGCCTCCTCCGCAGCCTTCGCGCCCAGCTCCGCGAGTTCCTCGCGCTTGCGGGCCCGGAATCCCGCGATGTCCAGCATCAGGCGGCTGCGGTCACCGGTCTCGCGGTGCACCGCGAGCCGGGTCAGCTCCTGGAGCGCCTCCAGCACCTCGCCGTCCCGGCCGACCAGCTTCTGCAGGTCGCGGCTGGTCGAGTCGCTGATGATCGACACGGCCGCGCGGTCGGCCTCGACGTCCATGTCGATGTCGCCGTCGAGGTCGGCGATGTCCAGCAGGCCCTCAAGGTAGTCGGCCGCGATCTCACCCTCCTGCTCCAGGCGGGTCAGGGTGTCGGTGCCCTCGGCGGCCGGGGTCGTGTCCGTCACGGAAGGACTCCTTCTTACTTCTTGGACGGGTGCTTGGGCCGCTGCTGGCCCTTGCGCTGTCCGGACTTGGCGTTACGGGAGCCGGAGGCGGAGGAACCGCCCTTCGGCTTGCTGTCCTGCGGTGCCTTCTTCTCCAGGGACTGCTTCTTCGAAGCGTCCGCGTCGGAGGCACCGGAAGCGCTGGAGCCGGACCCCGCGCGGGTGCGCCGGGGCTGCTGACCGCCGGCCGGCTTGCCACCGGTCTGCTTGCCGCCGGTGGGCTGGGTCTGACGCTGGGACTTGCTCTGCCGCTTGGGCTGCTGCCGGTTCTGGCGGGCCTCCTCGGCGGCCTTCCTGGCCTCGACCTCGGCCGGGTCCTCCTTGAGCTTGCCCTTGGCCCGCAGCCGCTCCTGACGCTCCTGGAAGGCCTTGCTGCCCGGGGTCGGGTTGCGGCGGATGACGAACATCTGCTGACCCATGGTCCACACGTTGGTGGTCAGCCAGTACAGGAGGACGCCGACGGGGAAGCCGGGGAAGCCGATACCGAAGACGGCGAACATGATCGGGAAGACGTACATCAGCATCTTCTGCTGCTGCATGAACGGCGTCTTCACCGTCAGGTCGACGTTCTTGGTCATCAGCTGGCGCTGCGTGTAGAACTGCGAGGCCGACATCAGGACGATCATGATGACGGTGACCACGCGCACGTCGGTGACCGAGGCGCCCAGCGACTGGATCTTCTCCGGCGTGTCCAGGAACTTCGCGGCCAGCGGGGCACCGAAGATGTGCGCCTTCTGCGCGCTCTCCAGCAGCGACTGGTTGATGACGCCGACCGTCTGGTTGTTCGCGATGTGGCTGAGGACCTGGTACAGCGAGATGAAGAAGGGCGACTGCGCCAGGATCGGCAGGCAGCTGGAGAGCGGGTTGGTGCCCGTCTCCTTGTACAGCTTCATCATCTCTTCGGACTGACGCTGCTTGTCGCTCTTGTAGCGCTCCTGGATCGCCTTCATCTTCGGCTGGAGCGCCTGCATGTTCCGCGTCGACTTGATCTGCTTCACGAAGAGCGGGATCAGGCAGATACGGATCAGTACCACCAGCGAGACGATGGACAGACCCCACGCCGCGCCACTGTTCTCGTCGAAGATGAGGCTGTAGAACGAGTGGAACTGGACGATGATCCAGGAAACTGCGTAATAGAGAGGACTGAGGATCGTGTCCACGAATCAGGCTCCTTGGGCGGTGGGCTGAGTCTCAGGCTGTGCGGCAGGCTCAGGGACGGTGGACCCGCCCAGGCGGCTCCTCAGCCGCCGATGCCAGACCGGACGCTTCCGGGGTGGTACGTGGTCGACGCCACCTGGCGACCACGGGTTGCAACGCAGGATGCGCCAAGCCGTCAGCGCGGTCCCTTTCAGGGCGCCGTGCCGGTCGATGGCCGTATAGCCATAGTGGGAGCACGACGGGTAGTACCGGCAGACCGGACCCAGCAAGGGGCTGATGGTCCACTGGTACAGCTTGATCAGCAGCAGCAGCGGGTACTTCATCGCGGCACCCTCCCCTGACCTTCGGTTGGGGGATCTCCACCCAGCAGCCGCTGCAGCGCGGTGTCCAGGTCGCGGGCCAGCTGGTCGTGACCCGCATCACCCGCACCGGGCAGCGCCCGTACGACAACCAGGCTACCGGCGGGCAGCCGGTCCAGCCGGTCGCGCACCAGGTGACGCAGCCGTCGCTTGACCTGGTTGCGGACGACGGCGCCGCCGACGGCCTTGCTCACGACGAAACCCGCACGCGCCGGGGGAGGGCTCTCCCCCGCTGCGTGCGGGTCCGTTGCACCGCTGCGTAGGTGGACGACGAGGAGCGGGCGCCCGGCCCTGCGTCCCCGGCGTACCGCGGTCGCAAAGTCCTCGCGCCGCCTCAGCCGATGCTCGGTAGGCAGCACGTCATGGACCTAGCTCAGGGCTCAGGCCGACAGGCGGGCGCGACCCTTGCCACGGCGGGACGCGAGAATCGCGCGGCCGGCACGGGTGCGCATACGCAGGCGGAAGCCGTGGGTCTTCGCGCGACGGCGGTTGTTCGGCTGGAAGGTGCGCTTGCTCACTCGGGGGCTCCAGAGATGCTTGGTGTCTCCGGGGAGACAGGTGTGGGGCGTCGACTGGCTGTCACCGTGCGCCCACGAGTAGCTCGCAACGCCCGAGTGCACCGCTACTTCGATCACTTGAGCGCGATCTTTGCCCATCGGAGGCAGGCGGCAGCAGCCATCGACAACTCGACCTGGTTACGGTACGCGCGGCGGCGTCATCCGGTCAAACCGGCCCTCGTCCGGGACACACTGTGCACAGCCTGTGGACAACAACTTGAATCACCACGGTCGCCCTGACTACCGTGGGTCAACTCCGATTCCTTCCCGCCCGTCCTGAGAATCACACATTCGTGGGACCTGTGAGAGAGCGTGCTCTGTGGCTGACGTACCTGCCGATCTTGCCGCAGTGTGGCCACGTGTACTTGATCACCTCCTGCGAGCGGAGAGTGACAGCCTCAAGCCGAAGGACCAGGACTGGCTGAAGCGGACACAGCCGCTGGCGCTGGTGGCGGACACCGCCCTGCTGGCCGTGCCCAACGAGTTCGCCAAGGGCGTGCTGGAGGGCCGGCTCGCGCCGCTCATCGGTGAGGCGCTGAGCCACCAGTGCGGCCGCCCGATCCGGATCGCGATCACCGTCGACGACTCCGCCGAGGAGTCCCAGCCTCAGCAGCCGCTGCCCTCGGCCCCGCCGTCGTCCCCTGTACAGCAGCAGCGGCACCAGCCCCAGCAGCAGCCGGGGCAGCAGCACGACGCGTACGGCGGCTACGACGGCCGGCAGAGCGACGGCTACGACAACCGGCAGGGTTACGGGCACCAGGACGACGACCTGCCGCACGTGCGCCCCGCGTATCCGGAATACCAGCAGCAGCACCAGCAGCCCCGGCACGAGCCCGGCGCCTGGCCGCAGCAGCACTCCGGGATGGGCGGCCAGGGGGGCCCCGGCCCTCGCGAGGACTACGGCTGGCAGCAGCAGCGCCTGGGCGGCTTCCCCGAGCGCGACCCTTACGCGACGCCGCCTCCCGCACACGTACAGCAGCAGCACTCCCAGCGGTCACAGGGTGACTACCGTTCGTCGGCACCCGAGCACTCCGGTCCGCCGCAGCATCAGCACCCCGAGGGCCACTCGCCCTACGAGCAGCAGCCGCAGCGCCGTGACCTGGCCGAACACCAGCCGCCCGGGCACATCCAGAACCCCGGTCCGGGCGGGCTGCCCGCGCCCAGCGGCGCGCCAGGCCCGCTCGCCGCGCAGCCCGCGCCCGCGACCGGTCCCGGTGAGCCGACCGCGCGGCTGAACCCGAAGTACCTCTTCGACACCTTCGTCATCGGCGCTTCCAACCGCTTCGCGCACGCCGCCGCGGTGGCCGTGGCGGAGGCGCCGGCCAAGGCGTACAACCCGCTGTTCATCTACGGCGAGTCCGGCCTCGGCAAGACGCACCTGCTGCACGCGATCGGGCACTACGCGCGCAGCCTCTATCCGGGCACCCGGGTGCGGTACGTCAGCTCGGAGGAGTTCACCAACGAGTTCATCAACTCCATCCGCGACGGCAAGGCGGACGCGTTCCGCAAGCGCTACCGCGACATGGACATCCTGCTCGTCGACGACATCCAGTTCCTGGCGAGCAAGGAGTCGACGCAGGAGGAGTTCTTCCACACCTTCAACACACTGCACAACGCGAACAAGCAGATCGTGCTGTCCTCGGACCGGCCGCCCAAGCAGCTGGTGACCCTGGAGGACCGGCTGCGCAACCGCTTCGAGTGGGGTCTGATCACCGACGTCCAGCCGCCCGAGCTGGAGACCCGCATCGCGATCCTGCGCAAGAAGGCCGTGCAGGAGCAGCTCAACGCGCCGCCGGAGGTGCTGGAGTTCATCGCCTCCCGGATCTCGCGCAACATCCGTGAGCTGGAGGGGGCGCTGATCCGTGTCACCGCCTTCGCGTCCCTCAACCGCCAGCCGGTGGACCTGGGCCTGACGGAGATCGTCCTCAAGGACCTGATCCCCGGGGGCGAGGACGCGGCGCCCGAGATCACCGCGACCGCCATCATGGCCGCGACCGCCGACTACTTCGGGCTGACCGTGGACGATCTGTGCGGATCCTCGCGCAGTCGCGTCCTGGTGACGGCCCGGCAGATCGCGATGTACCTGTGCCGTGAGCTGACGGATCTGTCGCTGCCGAAGATCGGCGCGCAGTTCGGCGGGCGCGACCACACGACGGTGATGCACGCCGACCGCAAGATCAGGGCGCTGATGGCCGAGCGGCGCTCCATCTACAACCAGGTGACGGAGCTGACCAACCGCATCAAGAACGGCTGACGCGGCCCAGCGGCCGGCCAGAGCCTCCAGGGCGCCCCGGGACGTACGCACTCCCGGGGCGCCCTTCGCCGTTCGTACGGCGCGAGTACGGAGAGCCGTCGCCCGTACGGAGGGCTCTCGCCGTACGAAGGGGGCGCCGACCGCCCGCCGAGGTGCCCGCAGACCGCCGTACGCCCGCCACGAACCCGCCTCCGGCTCGCCCCCGACCGTCCAAAATCCCGCCGGAGCGGCGTTCCGACCGGGCCCGGACAGCGCTTCGCACCCGCCCACCGCCGTCCCGACCCTGTGGAAGGTCCCCGCCTCTGTTCGATTTCGCGTCAGGTCACGGCCGTGCTCCACAGATTGGCCAAGAATCTTCCGTCCACACGCTGGGGACTGGGAAGTTATCCCTGTGAAGTCCACAGGACAGTGGGGTGCTGGGGTATCAGCGCAGGTCAGCGGCGTGTGGATTTGTGGCTAACACTCATCCACAGGGTGTGGACAGAAGATCGCTCCACAGTGGGCGGGTCGCGTTGTCCACTGGCCGCCCACAGGCGACCCGCCCTTGTCCCCAAGTTCTCCACACCCCTGTCCACTGTTCGGCAAGGTGACACCCGGGCTCACCGGGGCGAGTGAAAGGCATCACACCAAGGTGCCGGATTGGGCTGTGGGGAACCTGGGTAAAGCTGGGGACAGGACTGGGGAGAAGTAGGGGTCCCCTGTGCATCGGGTGTGCATGAAGGACGCCGGTCCACAGAAGAGGCCGGTTGTCCACGGCTGCCGCCCACAGGACCGGTGGACAAAAAAACCGTGTTGACCTGCGCAGACGCAGTTGTCCACGGTTTCCACAAGCCCTACTACTACGACCACGGATAGCTACCTGGGAACTCGTTTCGAATCGGGTGCTGTGCACAACTTGGGGATCGGTCGTCCGGCGCCTCTCGATCCGACTTGACCCCGAGCAGCAACGGCTGTCGGTGACGTACGTCAGACTGGTCTCCGGCGACCCAGCCGACGAAGAAGGCCAGCAGGGCGTAAGCCAGCAACAGCAGGAGGCGGTTTCCGGTGAAGATCCGGGTGGAGCGCGATGTACTCGCGGAGGCAGTGGCCTGGGCGGCCAAGAGCCTCCCGGCCCGTCCGCCGGTGCCCGTCCTCGCGGGCCTGCTGCTGAAGGCGGAGGAGGGCAGCCTGAGCCTCTCCGGCTTCGACTACGAGGTCTCCGCGCGCGTGTCCGTGGAAGCGGAGGTGGAGGAAGAGGGGACCGTCCTGGTCTCCGGCCGCCTGCTGGCCGACATCTGCCGCGCGCTTCCCAACCGCCCGGTGGAGATTTCCACCGACGGTGTACGGGTCACCGTCGTCTGCGGCTCCTCCCGCTTCACCCTCCACACCCTTCCTGTGGAGGAGTACCCGGCCCTGCCGCAGATGCCGACCGCCACCGGCACCGTGCCCGGTGAGGTCTTCGCCGCGGCCGCCGCCCAGGTCGCCATCGCCGCCGGCCGCGACGACACCCTCCCGGTGCTCACCGGCGTACGGATCGAGATCGAGGGCGACACCGTCACCCTGGCCTCCACCGACCGCTACCGCTTCGCCGTGCGCGAGTTCCTGTGGAAGCCGGAGAGCCCGGACGCCTCCGCGGTGGCGCTGGTGCCCGCCAAGACGCTGCTGGACACCGCCAAGTCCCTCAGCAGCGGCGACAGCGTGACCCTGGCGCTGTCCGGCTCGGGCGCCGGTGAGGGCCTGATCGGTTTCGAGGGCGCGGGCCGCCGCACGACCACGCGGCTGCTGGAGGGCGACCTCCCCAAGTACCGCACGCTCTTCCCCACCGAGTTCAACTCGGTCGCCGTGATCGAGACCGCCCCGTTCGTCGAGGCCGTCAAGCGTGTGGCGCTGGTGGCCGAGCGGAACACCCCGGTGCGCCTGAGCTTCGAGCAGGGCGTGCTGGTCCTGGAGGCCGGCTCCAGCGACGACGCACAGGCTGTGGAGCGGGTGGACGCGGACCTGGAGGGCGACGACATCTCCATCGCCTTCAACCCGGGCTTCCTCCTGGAGGGCCTGTCGGCGATCGACTCCCCGGTGGCCCAGCTGTCCTTCACGACCTCCACGAAGCCGGCGCTCCTCAGCGGCCGCCCGGCCAAGGACGCCGAGGCGGACGAGGCGTACAAGTACCTGATCATGCCGGTGCGCCTGTCCGGCTGATCCCCACAGGCTGTGGACGGCCGCCGCGGATCCCGCCGCGGTCGGCCGTCCGGAAGCTTCCCGCCCCTGACGCGTGCCGTCGGCCCGTGTCAGGGGCGGAGCTGTTTGCCGTACGTACCGGCCACACCTACCGGCCGTACGCATCGGACCGGCCGTACCGGGCCGCGGCGCGGGCACCCGTACGGGCGAGCGAGCCGGTACGGGTGGTTACGGGGCGCGACGGAGCGGCTGGTGCGCCCCCGGTCCCCGGCGACGGCTTCGGTGCCGGAACCGCGGGGCCGAAGCCGTTCCGGCGCCACCGGGCGAGGCTTGGCAGGGGCCTTCCCTGTGGCCCCGTGCACCGGGAAGAACGCGCTCGGCAACGAAAACCTGCACGTCCCGGGCCCGGCGCGGGCCACCCGCCGCCGGTTGTCCACAGCTGTGGGGGCCGCGCCGCCGCGTCGTGGCTTCGCGCGTAAACTCGACGCGTAGGTCGGGGATGTGCCGTAACGCAACGTAAGGGGTACTGATGGAGCTCGGTCTCGTCGGTCTCGGCAAGATGGGCGGCAACATGCGCGAGCGCATCCGCCGCGCAGGCCACACCGTCATCGGATACGACCGCAATCCGGACCTGGCTGACGTCCACAGCCTCAAGGAGCTGGTGGACGGTCTCAAGGGGCCGCGTGTGGTGTGGGTCATGGTGCCCGCCGGCGCCGCCACCCAGTCCACCATCGACGAGCTGGGCGAGCTGCTGTCCCCCGGCGACGTGGTGGTCGACGGCGGCAACTCCCGCTGGACCGACGACGAGAAGCACGCCGAGGAGCTGCGCGCCAAGGGCATCGGCTTCGTCGACTGCGGCGTCTCGGGCGGCGTCTGGGGCCTGGAGAACGGCTACGCGCTGATGTACGGCGGCTCCTCGGAGGACGTCGCCAAGGTGCAGCCGGTCTTCGACGCGCTCAAGCCGGAGGGCGAGTTCGGCTCGGTGCACGCCGGCAAGGTCGGCGCGGGCCACTTCGCCAAGATGGTCCACAACGGCATCGAGTACGCCATGATGCAGGCCTACGCCGAGGGCTGGGAGCTGCTGGAGGCGGTCGACTCGGTCACCGACGTGCGCGAGGTCTTCCGTTCCTGGCAGCAGGGCACGGTCATCCGTTCCTGGCTGCTGGACCTGGCGGTCAACGCGCTGGACGACGACGAGCACCTGGAGAAGCTGCGGGGCTACGCCGCCGACTCCGGCGAGGGCCGCTGGACCGTCGAGGCCGCGATCGACAACGCCGTGCCGCTGCCCGCGATCACGGCGTCGCTCTTCGCGCGCTTCGCCTCGCGCCAGGAGGACTCGCCGCAGATGAAGATGATCGCGGCGCTGCGGAACCAGTTCGGCGGCCACGCGGTCGAGAACGTGAAGAAGTAAGCAACCCAACAAGTCCGGCAGAGAAGTCCGGTGCCGGGGGAGGTCGGCGCGCCCTATGCATGTATCGCATCTCTCGCTCGCCGACTTCCGCTCGTACGCCCGGGTCGAGGTCCCGCTCGACCCGGGCGTCACCGCGTTCGTGGGCCCCAACGGGCAGGGCAAGACCAACCTCGTCGAGGCGGTGGGCTATCTGGCCACCCTCGGCAGCCACCGGGTCTCCTCCGACGCCCCGCTGGTGCGGATGGGCGCCGAGCGGGCCATCGTGCGGGCCGCGGTCGTCCAGGGCGAGCGGCAGCAGCTGGTGGAGCTGGAGCTGAACCCCGGCAAGGCCAACCGGGCCCGTATCAACAGATCGTCGCAGGTCAAACCGCGTGACGTGCTGGGGATCGTACGGACGGTGCTGTTCGCGCCGGAGGACTTGGCGCTGGTCAAGGGCGATCCGGGCGAGCGCCGCCGATTCCTGGACGAGCTGATCACCGCCCGGTCGCCGCGGATGGCGGGCGTGCGCTCGGACTACGACCGGGTGCTCAAGCAGCGCAACACGCTCCTGAAGAGCGCGGCGCTGGCCCGGCGGCACGGCGGTCGTCAGATGGATCTGTCCACCTTGGACGTCTGGGACCAGCATCTGGCCCGGGTCGGCGCGGAGCTGCTCGCCCAGCGACTGGATCTGATCACCGCGCTCCAGCCGCTGGCCGACAAGGCGTACGAGCAGCTGGCGCCCGGCGGCGGCCCGCTGGCGATGGAGTACCGCGGCTCGGCGGGCGAGGGCCTGGCCGGTGCCTCGACGCGCGAGGACCTGTACGGGCTGCTGACCGAGGCGCTCGGCGCGGCCCGTAAGAACGAGATCGAGCGTGGGGTGACGCTGGTCGGCCCGCACCGCGACGACCTGCTGCTCAAGCTGGGCCGGCTGCCCGCCAAGGGGTACGCGAGCCACGGCGAGTCCTGGTCGTACGCGCTCGCGCTGCGGCTGGCCTCGTACGACCTGCTGCGCGGTGAGGGCAACGAGCCGGTGCTGGTGCTCGACGACGTCTTCGCGGAGCTGGACACCCGGCGGCGGGAGCGGCTGGCGGAACTGGTGGCGCCCGGCGAGCAGGTGCTGGTGACCGCGGCGGTGGACGACGATGTGCCGGGCGTGCTGACCGGGGCCCGGTTCGCGGTGTCCGAGGGCGTGGCGGAGAAGGTCACGCCGTGAGCGGGCGACGGAGCAGGTGATGAACGGCGAGCGACCGGACCGTCCCTCCGAGGAGCCCCCGGAGCGGCCGCCCGGCGCCGACCAGCCCAAGCCCCCCGAGCTGTCCGGGATCGATCTGGCCCGGCAGGCGCTGGTCGCCGCCAAGGAGCAGGCGCGGGCGCGGGGCGCCGCCGCGCAGCAGAAGAAGCAGGCGCGCCGCGGCGGCCTGCGGTCCGGCGCGCGCGCCGACGGGCGCGATCCGCTGCCGCTGAGCGCGGCGATCAACCGGCTGATCACGGAGCGCGGCTGGGAGACCCCGGCCGCGGTCGGCGGCGTGATGGGGCGCTGGCCGCAGCTGGTCGGTCCGGAGGTGGCGCAGCACTGCGAGCCGCAGCGGTACGACGAGGAAGCGCGCGTGCTGACGGTGCAGTGCGACTCGACGGTGTGGGCGACGCAGTTGCGGCTGCTGGCGCCGCAGCTGGTGGCCCGGCTGAACCAGGACCTGGGCCAGGGCACGGTGAAGCTGATCAAGGTGTTCGGGCCGGGCGGTCCGGCGCGGCGGTACGGGCCGCTGCGGGCGCCCGGGAGCAAGGGCCCGGGTGACACGTACGGCTGAGGTGTACGGGTGGGGCGGGTGAGACTCCGCTCACGGTAGCCGGAGGTTGACAGCCCGAAGCGCTGAACGCCCTCCTCAGCGTCCTGAGGGCCCGTCGCAGATATGGGGAGTCGGCCAACGGCACTTCAGGGCGGCACATGACGACTCAGGCGCCCGCAAACCCCCATTAGTGTCGGCGCTACCGGTAGACTGGTAGCAATCCCGCCCACTCGCGGAACATGTCGAACGACGCAGCCGCCCTGCTTCTGATGGAAGGCGGCTCGTGCTGTGCCAGAAAGGGCGCTTCGTGGCCGACTCCGGCGACCTCAACGAGAACAACACGGCTTCTACTGAAGAGGGGGTTCCTGCCGGCGCCAGTGGCGACTCTCCGGAAGAGAAGTCGTACGACGCCAGCGCGATCACCGTCCTTGAGGGCCTGGACGCGGTCCGTAAGCGCCCTGGTATGTACATCGGCTCGACCGGCGAGCGTGGTCTGCACCACCTCGTGTACGAGGTCGTCGACAACTCCGTCGACGAGGCGCTGGCCGGGCACGCGGACACCATCGACGTGACGATCCTGCCGGACGGCGGCGTGCGCGTCGTCGACAACGGCCGTGGCATCCCCGTGGACATCGTGCCGTCGGAGAAGAAGCCGGCCGTCGAGGTCGTGCTGACGGTGCTGCACGCGGGCGGCAAGTTCGGCGGCGGCGGCTACGCGGTCTCCGGTGGTCTGCACGGCGTCGGTGTCTCCGTCGTCAACGCGCTGTCGCAGAAGGTGTCCGTCGAGGTCAAGCGGGACGGCTACCGCTGGACGCAGGACTACAAGCTCGGTGTGCCGACGGCGCCGCTGGCCCGTAACGAGGCCACCGACGAGACCGGTACGACGGTCACGTTCTGGGCCGACGGCGACATCTTCGAGACGACCGAGTACAGCTTCGAGACGCTCTCGCGCCGCTTCCAGGAGATGGCGTTCCTCAACAAGGGCCTGACGATCGCGCTGACCGACGAGCGCGAGGCCCATGTGGACGAGGAGGGCAAGCCGCTCACGGTCAAGTACCACTACGAGGGCGGCATTGTCGACTTCGTGAAGTACCTGAACTCGCGCAAGGGCGAGGTCGTGCACCCCACGGTGATCGACATCGAGGCCGAGGACAAGGAGCGGATGCTCTCGGTCGAGGTCGCGATGCAGTGGAACACCCAGTACACCGAGGGTGTCTACTCCTTCGCCAACACCATCCACACCCATGAGGGCGGCACGCACGAGGAGGGTTTCCGCGCGGCGCTGACGGGTCTGATCAACCGTTACGCCCGGGACAAGAAGCTGCTGCGGGAGAAGGACGACAACCTCACGGGTGAGGACATCCGCGAGGGCCTGACGGCGATCATCTCCGTCAAGCTGGGTGAGCCGCAGTTCGAGGGCCAGACCAAGACCAAGCTGGGCAACACCGAGGCCAAGACCTTCGTGCAGAAGGTGGTCCACGAGCACCTGGCGGACTGGCTGGACCGCAATCCGAACGAGGCCGCGGACATCATCCGCAAGGGCATCCAGGCCGCGACCGCGCGGGTGGCGGCCCGTAAGGCGCGGGACCTGACCCGCCGCAAGGGGCTGCTGGAGACGGCGTCGCTGCCCGGCAAGCTGTCGGACTGCCAGTCCAACGACCCCACCAAGTGCGAGATCTTCATCGTCGAGGGTGACTCCGCCGGCGGCTCGGCCAAGTCCGGCCGTGACCCGCAGTACCAGGCCATTCTGCCGATCCGCGGCAAGATCCTGAACGTGGAGAAGGCCCGCGTCGACAAGATCCTGCACAACAACGAGGTGCAGGCGCTGATCTCCGCCTTCGGTACCGGGGTCCACGAGGACTTCGACATCGACAAGCTCCGCTACCACAAGATCATTCTGATGGCGGACGCCGACGTCGACGGCCAGCACATCAACACCCTGCTGCTCACCTTCCTCTTCCGCTTCATGCGGCCGCTGGTGGAAGCCGGGCACGTCTACCTGTCCCGCCCTCCGCTCTACAAGATCAAGTGGGGCCGGGACGACCACGAGTACGCCTACTCCGACCGGGAGCGCAACGCCCTGATCGAGCTCGGCAAGCAGAACGGCAAGCGGATCAAGGACGACTCGGTCCAGCGCTTCAAGGGTCTGGGCGAGATGAACGCCGAGGAACTGCGGGTGACGACGATGGACGTCGACAGCCGGGTGCTCGGCCAGGTCTCGCTGGACGACGCGGCGCGCGCCGACGACCTGTTCTCGGTGCTGATGGGTGAGGACGTCGAGGCCCGGCGCTCCTTCATCCAGCGCAACGCCAAGGACGTCCGCTTCCTCGACATCTGAGCCCTGTCGGCCCTCCCCCGCCCGCCGGCGGGGACCGCAGCAGCCGCAGCTCGAAAGGACTTTGAACAGCAATGGCCGACGAGAACCCCCCTGTGACCCCGGACGGCGTGACCGCCGAGGGCGCGGCCCCCGCCATCGAAGGCGTGGGCATGCGCGTCGAGCCCGTCGGGCTCGAAACGGAGATGCAGCGCTCCTACCTCGACTACGCGATGTCCGTCATCGTCTCGCGCGCGCTGCCGGACGTACGGGACGGCCTCAAGCCGGTGCACCGCCGCGTCCTGTACGCGATGTACGACGGCGGGTACCGCCCCGAGAAGGGCTTCTACAAGTGCGCCCGCGTCGTCGGCGATGTCATGGGTACGTACCACCCGCACGGTGACTCCTCCATCTACGACGCGCTGGTGCGCCTGGCCCAGCCGTGGTCGATGCGCATGCCGCTGGTGGACTCCAACGGCAACTTCGGCTCGCCGGGCAACGACCCGGCCGCGGCCATGCGGTACACCGAGTGCAAGATGAAGCAGCTCTCCATGGAGATGCTGCGGGACATCGACGAGGAGACCGTCGATTTCCAGGACAACTACGACGGCCGCAACCAGGAGCCGACGGTCCTGCCGTCGCGCTTCCCGAACCTGCTGATCAACGGCAGCGCCGGCATCGCGGTCGGCATGGCGACCAACATCCCGCCGCACAACCTGCGCGAGGTCGCCGCCGGTGCCCAGTGGGCGCTGGAGAACCCCGAGGCGTCCAACGAGGAGCTGTTGGACGCGCTCATCGAGCGCATCAAGGGCCCGGACTTCCCGACCGGCGCGCTGGTGGTGGGCCGCAAGGGCATCGAGGACGCGTACCGCACCGGCCGCGGCTCGATCACGATGCGCGCCGTGGTCGAGGTCGAGGAGATCCAGAACCGCCAGTGCCTGGTGGTCACGGAGCTGCCGTACCAGGTCAACCCGGACAACCTCGCGCAGAAGATCGCCGACCTGGTCAAGGACGGCAAGATCGGTGGCGTCGCCGACGTACGGGACGAGACCTCCTCGCGTACGGGCCAGCGGCTAGTGATCGTCCTCAAGCGGGACGCCGTCGCCAAGGTCGTGCTGAACAACCTGTACAAGCACACCGACCTCCAGACGAACTTCGGCGCGAACATGCTCGCGCTGGTGGACGGCGTGCCGCGCACCCTGTCGCTGGACGCGTTCATCCGCAACTGGGTCAACCACCAGGTCGAGGTCATCGTCCGGCGGACCAAGTTCCGGCTGCGCAAGGCCGAGGAGCGGGCCCACATCCTGCGTGGTCTGCTCAAGGCGCTGGACGCGATCGACGAGGTCATCGCGCTGATCCGGCGCAGCGAGACGGTCGAGGTGGCGCGCGAGGGCCTGATGGGCCTGCTGAGCATCGACGAGATCCAGGCCAACGCGATCCTGGAGATGCAGCTGCGCCGGCTGGCCGCCCTGGAGCGCCAGAAGATCACCGCCGAGCACGACGAGCTGCAGGCGAAGATCAACGAGTACAACGCGATCCTCGCCTCGCCGGAGAAGCAGCGGCAGATCATCAGCGAGGAGCTGGCGGCGATCGTCGAGAAGTTCGGCGACGACCGGCGCTCGAAGCTGGTGCCCTTCGAGGGCGACATGTCCGTCGAGGACCTGATCGCCGAGGAGGACATCGTCGTCACGATCACCCGTGGCGGCTATGTGAAGCGGACGAAGACCGACGATTACCGGTCGCAGAAGCGCGGCGGCAAGGGCGTACGGGGCACGAAGCTGAAGGAAGACGACATCGTCGACCACTTCTTCGTCTCGACCACCCACCACTGGCTGCTGTTCTTCACCAACAAGGGCCGGGTCTACCGGGCCAAGGCGTACGAGCTGCCGGACGCCGGCCGGGACGCGCGCGGCCAGCACGTCGCCAACCTGCTGGCCTTCCAGCCGGACGAGCAGATCGCGCAGATCCTGGCGATCCGCGACTACGAGGCCATGCCCTACCTGGTGCTCGCCACCAAGGGCGGTCTGGTGAAGAAGACGCCGCTCAAGGACTACGACTCGCCGCGCTCCGGCGGTGTCATCGCGATCAACCTCCGTGAGACGGAGGAGGGCGCGGACGACGAGCTGATCGGCGCCGAGCTGGTCTCCGCCGAGGACGACCTGCTGCTCATCAGCAAGAAGGCGCAGTCGATCCGGTTCACCGCCACGGATGAAGCCCTGCGTCCGATGGGACGCGCCACCTCGGGTGTCAAGGGCATGAGTTTCCGCGAGGGCGATGAACTGCTCTCGATGAATGTGGTGCGGGCCGGTACGTTCGTCTTCACCGCCACCGACGGCGGCTACGCCAAGCGCACCTCGGTGGACGAGTACCGCGTCCAGGGCCGCGGTGGTCTCGGCATCAAGGCCGCCAAGATCGTGGAGGACCGGGGTGAGCTGGTCGGCGCCCTGGTGGTCGAGGCGACGGACGAGATCCTGGCCATCACGCTCGGCGGTGGTGTGATCCGTACGCGGGTCAGCGAGGTCCGGGAGACCGGCCGTGACACCATGGGCGTCCAACTGATCAACCTGGGCAAGCGCGATGCCGTGGTCGGTATCGCCCGTAACGCCGAGGCCGGTCGCGAGGCCGAAGAGGTCGACGGGGGCGCCGAGCCCGAGTCGGCCGACGAGGCGGCGGGTACCGAGTCCGCGGTGGCCGAAGGCGGCGAGCCTTCGGCGGAGTAACGCGAGGAGTAGGTCGTGAGTGGAGCCACGGGCGCTGCGGCGGGTGGGTCGGGGAAACGGAAGAATTCCCGGCCGGGACCCGCGACCGTGACGAAGGACAGCGCCCGTGGCTCCGCCACGTCCGGCGGCACCTCGTCCGAGGACTCCTACCAGGGGGGAACCGTGACCGACACGCGTCAGCCGTATCCACAGAAGCCGCACTCCGGATCCCAGCCGCAGCCGCCCGCACAGGGGCAGGCCTCCGGGGCCCAGGGCGGCGGGCAGCCGTATCAGCCGCCCCAGGCGTACCGCTCGGGTGCGGGGCAGGGCGCGGGGGCGCAGCAGGGGGTGCGTGTGCCGCGTACGGGCGCGCGTACGACCCCGCGTACGCGCAAGGCTCGGCTGCGGGTCGCCAGGGCCGACCCGTGGTCGGTGATGAAGGTCAGCTTCCTGCTGTCCATCGCGCTCGGCATCTGCACGATCGTGGCGGTCGCGGTGCTGTGGATGGTGATGGACGCGATGGGGGTGTTCACCACCGTCGGCGGCACGATCAGCGAGGCGACGGGTTCGGGTGACGGCGGCGGCTTCGACCTCCAGACGTTCCTGTCGCTGCCGCGGGTGCTGCTGTTCACGGCGGTCATCGCGGTGATCGACGTCGTGCTCGCCACGGCGCTGGCCACGCTCGGGGCCTTCATCTACAACATCTCGGCCGGGTTCGTGGGCGGTGTGGAGCTGACCCTCGCCGAGGACGAGTGACGGCCGAGGCCGTCCCGGAGGGGGCCGCGCTGCGGCCCCGTCCGGGGGCGTTCCCCGGGCCCGGGGGACACGATTTTGGGAACGCCTCTGAAGTGCGCTAATCTTTCGGTGCAGCGCGGGGCTATAGCTCAGACGGTTAGAGCGCTTCCCTGATAAGGAAGAGGCCACAGGTTCAAGTCCTGTTAGCCCCACCAGCGCGAAGAGGTCCCACCGGAGACGGTGGGACCTCTTTCGCGTTCGGGCGTGGATGCGGCTCGGAGCGCTCCGGAACGTTTCGTTCCGGTCGGCGGTGGCGCGGCGCCTCCCGGGCGCGGCCGGCGGGCCGCCGCGCATCGGTCCGGCCCTAGGTCACCGAACGGTATCGACCGGTGTGTATCATCGGCCCCCAGAGGTCCCCTACGTCAACGAAAGACGAGGTCGCGCGGTGAAGAAGCTTCTCCTGGTCGCACTGGCCGCCATCGGCGGGCTCCTCGTGTACCGCCAGATCCAGGCGGATCGCGCCGAGCAGGATCTGTGGACGGAGGCGACCGACTCCGTGCCCGCAGGTTCGGGTGTGTGAGACGACGCAGCAGTTCGTCATCCAACGTACGTACCCCGGCCACCGCGCGACGGTGACCGGGGTCTCGTGCGTCCGGGGGCGGGACGGCGCGCGGCGGGGGCGTGCGGGGCGGGGAGCGCCGTACGTCACGCGGGGCGCGGCCGTGCCGACGGGTTTGCCATAGCACATAAGTAGCTTGCAAAAGCAAATGTGGTGAGGGGTGGCTCGTGGTGAGGGGGCGCACGATCAGGGACGGGCGCGCCGGAAGGGCGACACCGGTCCTGATGCCCGTAGTGATGCCCGTACTGGTGCCGGTGCTGGCGTTCTTGCCCGCGGTGATATCCATACCCGGGCTGACGGGTGCCGCGGTGGCGGCGTCGGCAGAGGGTTTACGGGGCGATCCGCCCGCCTACAGGACAGCGCCCGGCGCCCGGCCCGTACGGGGTGCCGAGAGCCCGTCCGGCGCCCCACGGCTCGCCCCCGGGACGTACACCGACTCCCTCGCCCGCGGCGACGAGAAGTTTTACGCCGTGCACCTGGACGCGAAGTCCAGCGCCTACCTCTCGGCGGTGGCCGCTCCCCGGCCCGGCAGTGAGGTCGCGGACCACACCGACAGCCTGAAGGTCAGCATCCGGGACGCCGACGGCAACACCTGCTCCGCGGGCGGCAGTACGGCCTTCCACGGCCGCGGCATGGCGTACCCGATCGCCGACTACGCCACCCGCCGCATCGACGGCCCGCGCACCAACTGCCAACGGGCGGGCACCTACTACTTCGTCGTCAAGCGCGTCGGCACGGCATCCGCCGAGGGCGCGGGGCGCTGGCCCGTCGAACTCCGCCACCAGCGCGAGCCCGGCCTCACCGGCACCCCGCCCGCCCAGCCCGGCCCCGGCACCTGGTCCACAACGACCCCCGTGCCGCTCGACGGAGGCACGAAGAAGGACACCGAGGGCGGCACCGGCTTCAACGACGCCGCACCGATCGGCAAGGGCGTGTGGCAGGACCGCATCAGGCCGGGGGAGACCCGGTTCTACCGGGTGCCGGTGGACTGGGGACAGCAGCTCAACGTGAGTGCGGAGTTGGGGGCGGGGAAGCTGGTGGAGGGCGGTGGGAGGCCGGGGCCGGGTTCGGAATCGGGACCGGGATCGGGTTCCGGGGCGGGTGTGGTGGCCGGTTCGCGGCTCGTGGCGAGCGCGCTGGGGCTGGGGGTCTACAACCCGGCACGCGGCCCGGTCAGCGGCACCCGCTTCGTCCCGTACGACGGGAAGCCGGCCGCCGTGAAGCTCTTCACGGCCCCGGTGGCCTACGGGAACCGCTACAACGCGGCCGCCCCTGTCAGCGCGATGCGTTTCGCGGGCTCTTACTACCTGGCCGTATCGCTGCACCCGGATGCCGCGAAGTACTTCAAGGACGGAGCGCCGATCACTCTGCGGGTCGACCCCATGGGCCGCCCGCAACCCGGCCCCGACTACCGGGAGAAGGCCACCGAATTCTCCGTAACGCCTCAGGAACGGGTGGCGGCCGACGACGGCATGTCGGTGCAACAGGCGACGCAGCAAGGGACGTTGCGGCTGGTGGGCTACGGCGGGATCAGCACGGGTACGGTGCTGCTGCTGGCGCTGGGGGTGTGGACGGTGGTGGCGCGCTGGAGGGGCGGGCGCACCTGACGGGCAGGATGCGGGGCGTTGGCCGGCTCAGCTGACGGCCAACGCCCAGACGCCGACCGCAATGCACAGCAGCGCTACGACGATTACCGGTACGGCAACCTTGGGTGGCGGCCCGGGCCGGCGCTGCGGAAGGGCCCGGTGCCGTCGGCCCGGAGCGCGGCCGGCGGACGGCAGAGGATGCGGCCGGTCGGGGGTGTAGGGGCGGGTGGGCTGGGACGTGGGCTGTTGTGGGGTCGGGTGCTGCGGGGGCGCCTGTAGTGGGGGCCGGTGCTGCGGTACCGGGTGCTGCGAAACCGGCGCCTGACCGGTGTGGGGTTGCGGGACGGGGCGTTGCGGGGCGGGCAAACCCGTGGACGGCGGCGCGAGCGGGAAGTCACCGTTGTCGGACGTGTCCGTTGCCGACGGTGGTGGCGTGGAGGGGAACGGCGGTACGGAGGGCGGGGGCGGCGATACGTTGCCACCGCGCGCCGGGGCTTCCGGAAACGGAGGCGCTGCTTCCGGTGCGCCCGTACCCGTGCCCACGCCCGTACCGGTACCCGTACTCACACTCGTACCAGCTCCCGCACCCGGCTCCGCCGCAGCCCGCGAACCGGCCATCCCCGCACGCGGGTCGCTCCCCGCTCCCTCCCCTTCCGGCCGATCCCCTTCCGACGGATGCCCTTTCGGCCGCTCCCCTTTCGGCCGCTCCCCCTTCGGCCGCAACGGCCCATCCGGCCCGAACCCCGCCGGCAGCGGTCCGATGTGGTCGAAGACCTCGATGATCTCGTCCTCGATCGTCGCTTCCGGAAGCAGCTCGGCGGCCGCGAGCAGTGCCTTGCGCGCCCCGGCGGCCGTCTTGAAGCGCAGGTCCGGGTCCGGTTGCAGCAGGTTGGCCAGCACCTGCCAGAGCGGCTCCGCGATGCCCTCGGGCGCGTCCGGCGTCCCGTACTGCGCGAAGTGCTCGACGAGCCCCTGGGTGTCCGGCTTGGAGCCGGTCAGCAGGTGCACCGCGACCAGGCCGACCGCGAAGAGGTCGCCGGGGAAGTCGGGTTCGGCACCCAGCATCTGTTCCGGGGCGAAGTAACCGGGCGTGCCCACCACGTAGTTGGCGTCGGTCAGCCGCGGCTCGCCCTTGCGCATCGAGATGCCGAAGTCCGACAGCCGTACGTGGGGGCGGCCGGTTCCGGTGGCCTCCAGCAGGATGTTCGCGGGTTTGATGTCACGGTGCACGACCCCTTCCGCGTGGACCGCGGTCAGGCCGGACAGCAGCTGGTCGAGCAGGACGCACACCAGGTTCGGCGGCAGCGGCCCGTAGTCGCCTACCAGGTGGGCCAGCGAGCCGCCGTGCACGAGGTCCATGGTGAACAGGACCTTGTCGTCGTCCGCGGCCCAGCTCGCGGGGGCGAGCACGTGCGGGTGGTCGATCCGTACGGCCTGTTCGCGCACGAAGCGCAGCAGCGTGTGCGCGTCGCTCTGCTGCAGCACCTTGGCCGCCACGTAGCGGCGGCGGCGCTGGTCCCAGGCGCGCCAGACGGCGCCCACGCCGCCCCGCCCGATCGGGTCGATCAGCTCGTACCGACCGGCGAAGACCTCACCCATTGCGTCCCGTCCGCGTATCGAACCACCGAACTGCCCGGCTTCCGGAGTACGCCGCGTGCGCCGCCCCGGCCGCCCGCCGTCTAACTCTGGTGCGCCTCGTAGTGGGAGACCGCGTCGGCGGTGCGTCCCGCCCCGTAGACCCGGAGGAACTCTGCCAGTTCGGGGTGGGTGGGGGCGAGGGTGTTCGCGGCGTCGATGATGTCGCCGGCGGCCGAAACCGAGCGCAGCAGCGACTGGATCTCGCGGACCACGCGCCGTACGGTCGTCGCCCCGGTGGAGGCGGCGGTCTGCGCGGTGTTGTTCAGCACCGAACCGCCCGCGGTCTTCTTGATCTCCTCCATCCGCTCGGTGGCCTCGGCGGCGCTGACGCTGCCGTCCGCGACCTGTCCGGCCAGTTCCTGGAGCGCCTGGACGCGCTGGACGACGGCCGGGTTCCCGATCTTCGCCCGCTGCCCGCTCATCAGCTGGGACAGCATGGGCGCGGACAGACCCAGCACGGCCGCGAGCCGCGCCTGGTTGAGACCGAGATCGTCGATGAGACGACGGAACAGCGCCCCAAGAGGCTCCCCGTACCAGCTCCGCTGCAGCTCCCGAGCACGCGCGGTGGCTTCTTGCTGTGCTGCGTCCATGGCGTCTCCCCTGTCTCCCCGATCGCGCTTCGCTGCCGCGAATCTCGCGGAGCATCCTACGGAGAGCACCTGCGCGCGGCGATACCCGGTCGGGAAACCTCGCGGGCACCGGGTACCCTGGTTCGCGACGGGGCCTTAGCTCAGTTGGTAGAGCGCTGTCTTTGCATGGCAGATGTCAGGGGTTCGACTCCCCTAGGCTCCACGTCCAACCCCCTTCATCCCGCGGAACCGCAGGTTGAAGGGGGTTTTCTGTTGCGCGTGGGCAGTCGGCGCGCTGTCGCCGGGCGGTGGTCGTGGCCCGTGCCGTGGTGATCGGCGGGTGCGCCGGCCGTTCGCGGCAGCCATGACGGATCCGGCCACCGGCCGCACGCAGGGCCGGGCCGCCGGTACGGGGTCGGGCGGGTCGCGGACGCTGATACGGGCGGGGCATAGGAGTCGTGAAACAGGAGTACGGCGAGATTCGACCTTGTGGGGCCTAAACCTGGCCGAAAGGTAGGGGCAAGCCGTTCGACGCCGCGTCCTCGTCGACTGCCCAAATAGTCCCAGGTGCTCAGGTTCCGCTCGGACGGGAGGCCGAACGGTGGAGGTTACGGCGACGGTCGCGACCTGTCGGAAGGGCCGTGCCACAGGCCCTTCCGACGGAACCCTGGCACGGCCCGGACCTGCGGACGGTGACGGACGGGGTGGTGCCGGGCGCGGTCAGGGGGTGTTGCCGCGGTCGTCGGCTTCGGCTTCGGCCTGCTTGGCCTGGACCTCCGGGTCCAGGACGGCCGCGTCGACCGCGGTCAGGGGGGTGCGCTCGTTGACCTCCGTGGCGGCCGGGGGCTCGACCAGCCAGTCCGGGTTGGCCTGCTTGTCCCACCACTTCCAGGCGGCGAAGGCGCCGCCCGCGAGGAGGCCGACGACGGCGAGGCGCTTGGCGGCCTTGCCGGCGCGCCGACGGCGGTTGTGCTTCTTGACGATCTTTTCGATCTCCTTGGCCGACACCTGGCCGCGCAGGGCGGCGAGGGCGGCGGTGCCGCGGGCCACGGCCTGGTCGCGGACCGGCTCGGCGGCGGCCCGTGCGCTCTGCACGGCGTGCTCCACGCGCGGCGCCGTGTAGTCGGCGGCCTGGCGCGCGGCCTTGCGGGTGCGTACGGCGGCCTTGCTCGCGGCCTTGTCGACCTTCGGCGGCAGGGCGCCGCGGGCGTGTTCCAGGCGGGGCTGCACATGGGTGTCGTACTGGCTGCGTGCCTGGTGAGCGGCCTCGGCCACCTTGGGTGCCAGTCGCGTACGGGCCTCGTGCGCGTAGTGCGCGGCGGTGTCCTTGGCCGTACCGGCATACGGAGCCACCACCTCCGCCGCGTGCCGCACGCTGTCCTTGGCCGAACTGGTCGCCGCGCGCACGCTGTCCTTGCGGGTCACGGGATCCTCCTCCTCGGTGGCGTGTCCGGGGGCTCGGGGGTTGTTCCCCAATGTCTGCTGTGTCGCCTGTCCACCCAATTCAAGATCATGCCTGCACACGCGCCACACGGCATGTGCGAGCGGGCATCCGGGTCATTGGGGACCTTCAGGAGCCTTGGGATGACAATGCCACGCTTTGCCGGTCCGTGCGCCGGTTCGGCGGGTACTGGTGACCGGAAAGGAAGTGGGAACGAGCGGGAACGTGGGCCGGTGTACGGGTGCCGGGCGGGCGTCCGTGCGAGGATCGGGAACCGTCAGTGCAGACTTATGGAAGGTAGATCGTGGCTGAGCAGCTCTACGCCACCCTGAAGACGAATCAGGGCGACATCGAGATTCGGCTTCTGCCGAACCACGCGCCGAAGACGGTCAAGAACTTCGTCGAGCTCGCCAAGGGTGAGCGGGAGTGGACCCATCCGGAGACCGGCAAGAAGTCCATGGAGAAGCTGTACGACGGCACGGTCTTCCACCGGGTGATCAGCGGCTTCATGATCCAGGGTGGCGACCCGCTGGGCAACGGC
This sequence comes from Streptomyces albofaciens JCM 4342, assembly GCF_008634025.1. Classification (NCBI taxonomy): domain Bacteria; kingdom Bacillati; phylum Actinomycetota; class Actinomycetes; order Kitasatosporales; family Streptomycetaceae; genus Streptomyces; species Streptomyces albofaciens. The sequence continues at coordinate 237,747 of NZ_PDCM01000001.1, forward strand.
ACCGGCGGCCCCGGGTACGAGTTCGCGGACGAGTTCCACCCCGACCTGGCCTTCAACAAGCCGTACCTGCTGGCCATGGCCAACGCCGGCCCGGGAACCAACGGCTCGCAGTTCTTCATCACGGTCTCCCCGACCACCTGGCTGACCGGCAAGCACACCATCTTCGGCGAGGTCACCAACGACGCGAGCAAGAAGGTCGTGGACGCCATCGCGGCGACCCAGACCAACCCGCGTACGGACCGTCCGGTCAACGACGTCGTGATCGAGTCGGTCGTCGTCGAGAGCCGCTGACGCCCGGCGCCCGGCCCCGGGCGGACTCAGGTGCGCGCGGGCCGCGGGTGTACGGGAACCATTGCGCCCTGCCCGGTCGTAGATCGGGTGGGGCGCGCACTTCGTTCGTGCGGGGACGTCCGCATGGATCGCGACGAGGGACCGAGGGGACCATGGACCAGGTGCCAGGCAGCCCGCAGGAGCCGCGGGACGCGCGGCCGGGCGATGCCGCGCCGTCCGGCTGCTACCGCCACCCGGACCGCACGACGGGCATCACGTGTACGCGTTGTGAGCGGCCCATCTGCCCCGAGTGCATGGTCAGCGCGTCGGTCGGGTTCCAGTGCCCGGAGTGCGTACGCGGCGGCAGCGGCACGGGCCGTACGGCGCAGGCCACCGCCCCCCGGACGCTGGCCGGCGGCACGCTGACCGCGGACACCCGGCTGGTCACCAAGATCCTGCTCGGCATCAACGTCGCGGTGTTCATCGCGGTGCTGGCGGTGGGCGGCGGCCTGGTGCAGGACCTGGAGATGATCGGCGGCGCCTTCACCCGGGAGGACCTGCGGTTCATCGGCGTCGCCGAGGGCGAGTGGTACCGCCTGCTGACCGCGGTGTTCCTCCACCAGGCCCCGATGCACATCGCCTTCAACATGCTGTCCCTGTGGTGGCTGGGCCCGCCGCTGGAGGCGGCCCTCGGCCGGGTCCGCTTCCTGGCGCTCTACCTGCTCTCCGGCCTCGGCGGCAGCGCGTTGTCGTATCTGCTCGCCGCGCAGAACCAGCCGTCGCTGGGGGCTTCCGGCGCGATCTTCGGGCTGCTGGGCGCGACGGTCATACTGATGCGCCGCCTGAACTACGACATGCGGCCGGTGCTGATCCTGCTCGCGCTCAACCTGGTCTTCACCTTCGCCTGGCCCAACATCGCCTGGCAGGCGCACGTCGGAGGGCTGGTCGTGGGCGCCGCGGTGACGTACGGGATGGTGCACGCCCCGCGTGCGCGGCGGACGCTCGTACAGGGCGCGACGTGCGCGGTGGCGTTCCTGGTGATCGTCGCGGTGGTGTGGGTGCGGACCGGCCAGCTCATGGGCTGACCGCTCGGTCCGACGGCCGAGCCGGCGTCGTGGACACGGGGTGCCGCCGTCCGGTTCCGGCCTGTGAACAGCCGTGGGTACGGCGGGTTGTCCACAGCGTCCGGCCAATCTTGTGCACCGGGTGGAAAAGGCCGCTCACCCACCGTGGCGAAGCCTGTTTTCCCAGGAAGGGAAGGGTGGGACGGTGGCAAGGGGGACGGGCCGCCAGTCACACCGGCGTCAACGGCCGGGAAGTTATCCACAGATCTTCTGAAGTTTTCCCCGGCTGTGGATAACTGTGTGGATGGCCTTGGGCAGGGCTTGCGCCGAGGCGAGGTACGGACAGCGCGCGGCGGTCGGCGCACCGGGCCGGACGGCGGCCCGGCGACCTCGTCGGGACCGCGCTACCGGCCGGGCCCGCGTTACCGGCCGGGCCCGACGACGGTGGTCGTGCGCGCTACTTCCACTGCGTGGATACGCCGAAGCCCAGCGCGATGAAGCCGAAGCCGCACACGATGTTCCAGTTGCCCATCGCCTTGACGGGCAGATCGCCCCCGGTCACGTAGAAGAGCACGATCCACACCAGACCGATCAGGAACAGCGCCAGCATCACCGGAGCCACCCAGCCCCGGCCCGAACTCATGCGCAGATTGGTCGTCTGCTTCGCCGGCGGGGGCGTGAAGTCGTCCTTCTTGCGGATCCGTGACTTCGGCACGAGGAACTCTCCTGTCGATGCTCTGCGTGACCGCACTGGGGGCGGATGATGCTGCTTACGGGCGGGGCGGGAGGTGACGGGGAGCGGTTTCCCTCCCCGGGCGTCCGTTAGCGTAGTGCTTCCGCGGCGTCGTAAGGAGCAAGGGTACGTTGAGCACTTCCGCTGACTCCCCCGGCCGCCCGTCGCGCCGCCGTCTGCGACCGGTGCGTCTGCTGACGCTGGCCGTCTTCGCACTGGCCGGGCTGATCTTCTGGCTGAGCTTCGACACCGCGCGCGGCACGGACCTGCGCTCGGACGACTCGATGCTGCGCCTGTCCGACCTCATCCAGGAACGCAGCCACAAGAACGGCGCCCACGACGAGCGCAACGCCGCGCTGCGCGACGAGGTCGACACCCTCGCGCACCAGGACAGCGGCAGCACCAAGGCCGAGGACGCCAAGCTGGCGGCGCTGGAGAAGAACGCGGGCACCAAGCCGGTCGCCGGTCAGGGGCTGACCGTCACCCTCACCGACGCCCCGCCGAACGCCACCGCCAAGATCCCCGGCGTGCCCGAGCCGCAGCCCAACGACCTGGTCATCCACCAGCAGGACCTGCAAGCCGTGGTCAACGCCCTGTGGCAGGGCGGGGCGAAGGGCATCCGGGTCATGGACCAGCGGCTGATCTCCACGAGCGCGGTGCGCTGTGTCGGCAATACGCTGATCCTCCAGGGCCGCGTCTACTCGCCGCCCTACAAGGTCACCGCCGTGGGCGACCGCGACCGGCTGAACCGGGCGCTGACCGCCTCCCCGGCCATCCAGAACTACCTCCAGTACGTGAACGCCTACGGCCTCGGCTGGAAAGTCGAGCAGCAGGAGGCGGTGACTCTGCCCGGCTACTCCGGCACAGTGGATCTCCACTACGCACAGCCTGTGAAGCCGTGACCCGCCGGCCGCCCGCACCGGCGCCGGCGGCCGGGGAGGGGGCGGTCCGGGATGACGGTACGGTCCGGTGCGGCGGCGCGGTCCGGGGCGCGGGGACGGCCGGGGGCGCGGGGACGGCCCGGCGGGGTGGCGCGGCTGGTCGTCCGGACGGTCAGCGAGGTGTGCGTCACCGCCGGCACGCTGATCGTGCTCTTCGTGGTCTACGTCCTGTTCTGGACGGGCGTACGGGCCGACAGCGCGATGGACGGCGAACTCGGCAAGCTCCAGGACCAGTGGTCCACCGGCCCGGTCGCCACCGGAACGTCCGGGGGCACCGCCGGGCGGCCGAGCGGGCCCGGGAAGCAGCCGCCGTACGAGTACGGCTCGTCCTTCGCCGTGATGTACATCCCCCGCTTCGGTGCCGACTGGAGCAAGCCGGTGCTGGAGGGCACCGCGGTGGATGTCCTCAAGAGGGGCCTCGGGCACTACGAGCGCACCGCGCGGCTCGGTGGGACGGGCAACTTCGCGGTCGCCGGGCACCGCCGAACCTACGGCGACCCCTTCAAGGACTTCCCGCGGCTGCGGCCGGGGGACGCGGTGGTCCTGACGGACGGCACGACATGGTTCACGTACCGGATCGACCGGCGCCCGTACCGGACGCTGCCCACCGACACCGGCGTCATCGACCCCGTACCGCGCAAATCGGGATACAGCGGGCCGGGCCGCTATCTCACGCTGACGACCTGCGAACCGGAGTGGGGTCACAGCCACCGGCTGATCGCCTGGGCGCACCTGGACTCCACCCAACCCGTGGAGCGTGGCAGGCCGTCGGCTTTGACCGGCTGAGCCCCCGGTCCGAGCCCTCGCCCTTTAGTCTGGTGGGGCGATCGGCATCGATCGGCACGGTCATCGTCATCGGCGAGTAGGGACAGCGACAGCATGTACGGCTGGATCTGGCGGCATCTGCCGGGCAACGCATGGGTGAAGGCGCTGGTGTCACTCGTGCTCGTGCTGGCGATCGTCTACGTGCTCTTCCAGTACGTCTTCCCGTGGGCGGAGCCGCTGCTCCCCTTCAACGACGTCACGGTCGACCGAGGGATGGGCGCCGTCCGATGACCGCACGGATCCTCGTCGTCGACAACTACGACAGCTTCGTCTTCAACCTCGTCCAGTACCTCTACCAACTCGGCGCCGAGTGCGAGGTGCTGCGCAACGACGAGGTCGAGCTGCGGCACGTCCAGGACAATTTCGATGGCGTGCTGCTCTCGCCCGGGCCCGGCGCCCCCGAGCAGGCCGGTATCTGCGTCGACATGGTCCGGCACTGCGCCGACACGGGCGTGCCGGTCTTCGGCGTCTGCCTCGGACTCCAGTCGATGGCGGTCGCGTACGGCGGTGTCGTGGACCGGGCCCCCGAACTGCTGCACGGCAAGACGTCCCTGGTCTCCCACGAGGGTGTGGGCGTCTTCAAGGGCCTGCCCACGCCCTTCACCGCCACCCGCTACCACTCCCTGGCCGTGCGGCCCGGCACCGTCCCCGACGAGTTGGTGGTCACCGCCTGGACCGGCGACGACGCCGAGACGGGCGTGGCGATGGGCCTGCGGCACCGGGAACTGCCGGTGGAAGGCGTCCAGTTCCACCCCGAGTCGGTGCTGACCGAGTGGGGCCACCGGATGCTCGCCAACTGGCTGGCGGAGTGCGGCGATCCCGGTGCGGTGGAGCGTTCGGCGGGGCTCGCCCCGGTGGTCGGCAAGGTCGGCGCGTGACTGACCTCCGCCCCGAACGGGAGGGGAGGTCCTACGGATCGTCGCGCGATGCCGACGGTACGTACGGCCGGGAGGCGTTCGAGGCGGCCGTGGGACAGCTGGCCGATCCGCTGATGGACCCGCTGCCGGGTCCCCCGCCGGCGGCGCGGCCGCGGCCGGACGCCGACCGTAACGTGCAGGGCCCCGGCCCCGGTTCTGCCCCCAGCCGTCCGGAGGCCGGGCCGAACGCCACGCCCTCCCCGTCGCTTTCCCCGCCGCTCTCCCCGTCGCACTCCCCGTCGTCCTCCCCGTCGCGTTCCGCTTCCGCGAGCAGCGGTTCGCCGTGGTTCCGCCCGCGTCAGGCGGCGACGCAGACCCAGGCGACGATTCCCGAGCCGCAGCCGCAGCCGCAGCCACAGTCACAGCCGCAGTCACCGCCCTCGCCCCAACCCGAGGCCGCGGTGCAGCCCGGTCCGTACGAGGACCTGGCCCGTCCGTACGTCGATCGGGTCGGCCCGCACGTCGAGCAGGCCAACCCCTACGTTGAGCAGGGCGACCCGCACGTCGAGCAGGCTGACGCGTACATCGAGCAGGCCGGCCCGTACGTAGAACAGGCCGGTCCGGGTGAGGATCAGCCCGGGCAGCCCGGTGGGTACGACCCGATACCCGACGCCGAGACCATGGCGCTCCGGCAGGCCGAGGAAGATACCGGCCGTGGTGGGCCGGACGTTGTTTCACGTGAAACCGACGCGTCGCCCGTCACCCCGCCCGCGACCGGCGGCCGCGCCGCCCGCCGTAAAGCCGCCCAGGAGGCCGCCAAACGCGGCAACAGGCGTAAACGGCGCGGTTCCCCGTCGGATGCCGCCGTCGCCTCCTCCTCGGGCGCTGAGGCGGCTTCCGCGCCCATGTCGCGGCTGGAGGCCCGGCGGGCCGAGCGGGCGCGCAAGGAGAGCCCCGGCGTCATCGCGAGCCGCGCCGTGGGCGAGGTGTTCATCACCCTCGGCGTCCTGATGCTGCTCTTCGTCACCTACCAGCTGTGGTGGACGAACGTCCGGGCGCAGCAGCAGGCGGGCGGCACCGCCAGCAACCTGGAGCACGAGTGGGACGAGGGCGGCGAGGACCGTAAGCCGGACGCCTTCTCGCCGGGCCAGGGCTTCGCGATCATGTATATCCCCAAGCTGGACGTGAAGGTCCCGATCGCGGAGGGCATCAGCAAGCCCGCGGTGCTGGACCGCGGCATGGTGGGCCACTACGACAAGAACAGCGTGAAGACGGCGATGCCCTGGGACAAGCAGGGCAACTTCGCCGTGGCCGGGCACCGCAACACCCACGGCGAGCCGTTCCGTTACATCAACAGGCTCACCAAGGGCGACAAGATCGTCGTCGAGACGCGCAGCACGTACTACACGTACACGATGGAGAGCATCCTCCCGCAGACCTCGCCGCGGAACATCGGGGTGATCGCCCCGGTGCCGAAGGGCTCCGGGTTCACCGGCCCCGGCCGCTACCTCACGCTCACGACCTGCACTCCGGAATTCACCAGTACCTACCGGATGATCGTCTGGGGCAAGATGGTCGAGGAGCGGCCGCGGAGCAAGGGAAAGCCGGATGCGCTCGTCAGCTGAGCGAACGTAAGAGGGGTACCACGCGGTGACTGCCACCGGACACGACGAGGACACCGGCCGGGCGGCGGAGGAGCCGGCGTCCGCGCCGCCGCGCCGCGTGCGCAGGCGCGTGGCCGCCGTGGTCAGCGTCATCGGCGAGCTGCTGATCACCTTGGGGCTGATCCTGGCCCTCTTCGTCGCCTACTCGCTGTGGTGGACGAACGTCCTCGCCGACCGTGAGGCGCACAAGCAGGGCGACACGGTGCGCCGGAACTGGGCGAAGACGCCGACGGGCCCGGGCGCGCTCGACACCAAGGACGGGATCGGCTTTCTGCACGTACCGGCGATGAAGAACGGCGAGGTGCTCGTCAAGAAGGGGATCGACTCCGACATCCTCAACGAGGGCGTGGCCGGCTACTACACCGAGCCGGTGAAGTCGGCCCTGCCGCAGGACAAGCAGGGCAACTTCTCGCTCGCCGCGCACCGCGACGGGCACGGCGCCAAGTTCCACAACATCGACAAGCTCAAGAACGGCGACGCGATCGTCTTCGAGTCCAAGGACACCTGGTACATCTACAAGGTCTACGCGTCGCTGGACGAGACCTCGAAGTACAACGTGGACGTCCTGGACGAGGTCCCCAAGGAGTCCGGGAAGCGCAAGCCGGGCCGCTACATCACCCTGACGACCTGCACGCCGGTCTACACCTCCACGTACCGCTACATCGTCTGGGGCGAGCTGGAGCGCACCGAGAAGGTCGACGCCAAGCGCACCCCGCCGAAGGAACTGCGCTGACGGCGAGGCGAGCCGCACCGTACGGCGAAGCCCCGGACCCGACGCCGGGGCCGCGCACCGAAGCCCCGGATCCGACACCGGGCCGCGCATCGAAGCCGTACGACAAAGCCCCGGCCCCTCGAAAGGGGGCCGGGGCTTTCCCGTAGCAGCGTGTTCACCGGTCAGTGCTTGTGCCGGCCCCACCACTTGTCGAATATGCCGCCGTCGTCACCGCCGTCGTCGTCCCCGCTGGGGGAATCGCCCACCGTGGTGAGCGTCACCGTCGTGGAGCCGGGGTCGGACGGGGTGTTGGGCTGCGGGTCCTGGGTGATCACGCGGGCCTTGTCGTCCTGCGAGCTGCCGTTCGCGAACTGGATGTTCGTGAAACCGGCGCCCTGCAGCGCCTTCTTGGCGTCCTTCACGGTCTGGCCGACGACGCTGGGCACCGTCTTCTGCTCGGCGGCCTTGCCGACGGTCAGGGTGATCGTCGAGCCGGGCCTGGCCTGCGTGTTGCCGTTCGGGGACTGCGAGATGACCTTGCCGACCTGGTTCGGGTCGGAGGTCTCCTGCTCGTTCTTGGCGACCTGGAAGCCGATGTCCGTCAGCTGCTTCTGCGCCGCGTTGAAGTCCTGGCCGGTCACCTGCGGCACCGTGGTCGTCGGCGACTTCTTGGCGACCACCAGGGTGATCTTGGTCTTCTTGGTGCCCTCGCTCTGCCCCTTGGGGTCCTGGTCGACGACCGTGCCCTCCGGGCGGTCCGAGACCCGCTCGGTCTTCTGGACGTCCTGGAAGCCCTTCTTGTTCAGGTCGTCCTTCGCCTTGTCGAAGGTCAGGCCCGTGACGTCGGGAATGGTGACCTTCTCCGGCCCGGTGCACATCGTCACCGTCACCGTCTCGTCCTTGCCGACCGTCTCCCCGGCGGCCGGCTTCTGCTTGGTGACCTGGTCCTTCTGGGCGTTCTCGCAGGCGGTGCTGCCGCCCTTGACGACCTTGAAGCCGGCGTTGGTGCCGCGCTGCTTGGCCTGGTCGAAGGTCTCGCCCGTCAGGTCCGGCACCTTGACGTCGTCACTGGTGTTTTTGCCGGTGAACATGGCCTTGCCGATGAAGATCGCACCGGCCAGGACGAGGATGCCCGCGATGACGAGCAGGATCGTCGAGGTGTGCTTCTTCTTCTGGCCGCCACCGCCGCGGCGCCGGTCGGGCCGCTCGTCGTAGCCGTACCCGCCGTCGTCCGGGTTCATCGGCGGCAGCATCGAGGTCTGGCCGGCCGGGTCCTGCGGGCGCAGCATCGCCGTCGGCTGGTCCTGGTCGTAACCGACCGCGCCGAGGGCCGCGGTGGCCGCGACGGGCTGCCCGTCGAGGGCCGCCTCGATGTCGGCGCGCATCTCGTCCGCCGACTGGTAGCGGTAGTCGGGGTCCTTGACCAGGGCCTTGAGGACGATGGCGTCCATCTCGGGCGTGATCTCGGGGTCGAAGGCGCTCGGCGGCTGCGGCTCTTCGCGTACGTGCTGGTAGGCCACGGCGACGGGCGAGTCGCCGACGAACGGCGGCCGGACCGTGAGCAGCTCGTAGAGCAGACAGCCGGTCGAGTACAGGTCCGAGCGGGCGTCGACCTGCTCGCCCTTGGCCTGCTCGGGGGAGAGGTACTGCGCCGTGCCGATGACCGCGGCGGTCTGCGTCATCGTCATGCCGGCGTCGCCCATCGCCCGGGCGATGCCGAAGTCCATGACCTTCACCTGGCCGGTGCGGGTCAGCATGACGTTGGCGGGCTTGATGTCGCGGTGGACGATGCCGGCCCGGTGGGAGTACTCCAGCGCCTGGAGCACGCCGATGGTCATCTCCAGGGACCGCTCGGGCAGCAGCTTGCGGCCGGAGTGCAGCAGTTCGCGCAGGGTGGAGCCGTCGACGTACTCCATGACGATGTACGGGATGGAGACGCCGTCGACGTAGTCCTCGCCGGTGTCGTACACCGCGACGATCGACGGGTGGTTCAGCGAGGCGGCCGACTGGGCCTCACGGCGGAACCGGGCCTGGAAGGACGGGTCGCGGGCGAGGTCCACCCGCAGTGTCTTCACGGCGACGGTGCGGCCCAGGCGGGTGTCATGGGCGAGGTAGACCTCGGCCATGCCGCCGCGGCCGAGCACCGAGCCCAGCTCGTACCGGCCGCCGAGGCGACGCGGCTCTTCCATAAGCTTCTCCAGCCCTCTCCGTCAGTCCCGACCGCACCCGTGTGTGGTCCGGCGGTGTGCTGTTCGGGCATACCGTACCCGGCACGCCGTGCGGGGCCCGGCCGCGACCGGCACCTGATATCCGACCGGTATTGGCGTGACCGGGGTCACTTCTTGCCGTCGAGTACCGCCTCCATGACCTTCTTGGCGATGGGCGCGGCCAGCCTGCCGCCCGCGATGTCGCCGCGGAGCGTGTCCGAGCCCTCGATCACGACGGCGACGGCCACCGGCGTGCCCTTGGAGGTCTTGGCGTAGGAGATGAACCAGGCGTACGGGTTGTCCTTGTTGTTCTCACCGTGCTGGGCGGTACCGGTCTTGCCGCCGACGGTGACGCCGTCGATCTGGCCGTTGGTGCCGGTGCCGTTCTTGACGACGCCCTCCATCATCTCCTGGAGCTTCTGGGCGTTCTCCGGCTTGAGCGGCTGGCTCATCGCCTCCGGCGTGTGCTGCTGGACGACGTTGAGGTTGGGGGCCACCAGCTTGTCGACCATGTACGGCTTCATCAGCTTGCCGCCGTTGGCGATGGCCGAGGTGACCATGGCCATCTGCAGCGGGGTGGCGCGGTTGGAGGCCTGGCCGATGCCGGCCATCGCGTTCTGCGGCCGGTTGTCGGTGGGGTAGACGCTCTCGGCGGCCCGCACCGGGGTGTCGATCTTGGAGTCGTTGAAGCCGAACTTCTCCGCCTCGGCCTTCATCTTCTTGTTGCCGAGATCGGCGCTGATCTTGCCGAAGACGGTGTTGCACGACCAGCGCAGGGCTTCCTTGAGGCTGGCGTTCTCGCAGGGGATGTTGCCCTCGTTGTTCAGCGGCTGGTGCGCGGTGTCCGGCAGGTACCAGGGCAGCGGCGAGTCGGTCTTGGCGTTGATGTCCGTGTAGAGGCCGTTCTCCAGCGCGGCGGCGGCGGTGACGACCTTGAACGTCGAGCCCGGCGGGTAGGTCTGGCGCAGCGCCCGGTTGAGCATCGGGTCGTCCGGGTTGTTCTTCTTCTGGAGGGCGTTGTAGGCCTTGGCGTCCTTGTCGGACATGCCGGCGAAGGTGGAGGGGTCGTACGACGGGGTGCTGGCCAGGGCGAGGATCGCGCCGGTCTCCGGGTTGATCGCGGCGACCGCGCCCTTGCTCTTGCCCAGGCCCTCGAAGGCGGCCTTCTGCGCCTTGGGGTTCAGGGTGGTGACGACGTCGCCGCCCTTCTGCTTCTCGCCGGTGAACATGTCGACCGTACGGCTGAAGAAGAGCTTGTCGTCGGTGCCGGACAGGATGCTGTCGTTGAGCTTCTCCAGCTGGTTGGAACCGAACGCCTGCGACGCGTAGCCGGTGACCGGCGCCCACATCGCGCCGTCCTTGTAGATCCGCTTGTACTTGAAGTCGCCGCTGTCGTTGGTCGTCGAGTCGGTGATCGCCTTGCCGTCGACGATGATGTTGCCGCGCGGCTGGCTGTAGCGCTCGATGGCCACCCGCCGGTTGTTCGTGTCGTTCTTCAGCTCGTCGGCCTGGACGAACTGCACCCAGTTGACGCGGATGAGCAGGGAGAGAACCAGCAGGCCGCAGAAGATCGCGACGCGGCGCAGAGGCTTGTTCACGGGCGGACCACCTGGGTCATCTCGGCGTCGGTGGAGGGGGCGGGGGCCGGGGCGGGCCGGCGCGCGGTGTCGCTGATGCGCAGCAGCAGCGCGACCAGGGCCCAGTTCGCGATGACGGAGGAGCCGCCCTGCGCGAGGAAGGGCATGGTCATACCGGTCAGCGGGATCAGGCCGGTGACACCGCCGGCGACGACGAAGACCTGGAGGGCGAAGGCGCCGGACAGGCCGACGGCCAGCAGCTTGCCGAACGGGTCGCGGGCGGCCAGCGCCGTACGGATGCCGCGCTCGATGAGCAGGCCGTACAGCAGCAGGATCGCCATCAGACCGGCTAGGCCGGCTTCCTCGCCGACGGTGGCGAGGATGTAGTCGCTCTTGGGCGCGATACCGCCGATGAGGCGGGAGTAGCCCTGGCCGAGGCCGGAGCCGAGGATGCCGCCGGAGCCGAAGGAGTACATGGCCTGGGCGGTTTCGGTGACGCCGCCGTTCAGCAGCTCCAGGGGGTTGAGCCAGTTGTGCACACGGGTCTGCACGTGCGACTCGAAGGTGGCCACCGCGACCGCGCCGCCGGCGCTGAGCAGCAGGCCGAAGACGATCCAGCTGGTGCGCTCGGTGGCCACGTAGAGCATGACCACGAACAGGCCGAAGAAGAGCAGGGACGTACCGAGGTCGGTCTCGAAGACCAGGATCATCAGGCTGAGCGCCCAGATGACCAGGATCGGGCCGAGGTCGCGGCCGCGCGGCAGGTACAGGCCCATGAAACGGCGGCTGGCCAGCGCGAGCGCGTCGCGCTTGACCATGAGGTAGCCCGCGAAGAAGATCGCGATGACGATCTTGGCGAACTCACCGGGCTGCAGCGAACCGACACCGGGGATGGTGATCCAGATGCGGGCGCCGAACTTGGCCGGGAAGAAGATCGGGGCGATCAGCAGGACCAGCGCGACGACCATCGAGATGTAGGTGTAGCGCTGCAGGACACGGTGGTCCTTGAGGAAGATCAGGACACCGAGGAACAGGGCGACGCCGATCGTCGACCACATCATCTGCCCGGGGGCCAGAGCGCCGCCGAGCTGCTTGGTGGTGATCTGCGGCTCCTGGTCGAGGCGCCAGATGAAGACCAGGCCGAGACCGTTGAGGAGGGTGGCGATGGGCAGCATCAGCGGATCGGCGTACGGGGCCCACTTGCGTACGACGAGGTGGGTGACGCCGGCCAGCAGGCCGAGGCCGAGGGAGTAGCCCAGGATGCCTGCCGGGACCGAGCCCTCCTTGGCCAGACCCACGTTGATGTAGGCGAAGACCGGGATGAGCACCGCGAAGACGAGCATGGCCAGCTCGGTGTTGCGGCGGCTCGGGGCACCGATGGTGCCCACGGTGGTCGTGGTGGTGGTACTGCTCATCAGTTCTACGGCCCCCTACGCCCTCACTGCTGGGTGCTGCAATTCTTTTCCAGCTTCTGCTGCTCCTCGGAGGGGGGCGTCTGGCTGGTGGTGGGAGTGGGCGTCGGGGTTGCCGGCTTCCCGGGCTTGCCCTTGTTCTTGCGGGCCTCTTCCTCGGCCTTCTTGCGGTCCTCCGCCGCCTTGCGCTCGGCCGCGTCCCGCTGCTCCTTGGACCGGCAGGCACCGGCCTGGTTGCCCAGCTCGGTGACCTTCTCGACCGCCTGGTTGCGGTTGTCGACCGCGATGGTCTCCTTGACCTGGTTGCGCTGGTAGACGGGGAGGTACTTGAGTTCGATCTCGGGGTGGTCCTCGTCGACCTTGTTGAGCTTGATCCAGGCCAGGTCCTGGCTGATGCCCTGGTACAGCGCGACGTGGTCGTCCTTGGCGCCGACGAAGTACTGCGTCTGCGTCCAGCGGTAGCCCGCGTACAGCCCGCCGCCGACCACGGCGAGCGCCAGCACGATGATCAGCGACCGCTTGATCCATCTGCCGCCGCGGCGCTCCGGCTTGAGGAAGTCCTCGTCGGTGAACGCGCCGAACGAGCCCTGCGGCGGGCCCGCGACGTCGTTGCCGCCGCTGCCCGGCGGGCCGAAGGCGCCGCCCGGCGCGCCCTGCGGCGCGTCCCGGTGGCGGCCCAGCTCGGCGGCGCGGGCGGCCGGGGTCTGCAGGGTGCTGGGGTCGTTGAGCTGGTGCTGGTTCTCGGCGACCGCGCCGACGACGACCGGGGTGTCGTTGAGCCGGCCGGCGAGGGTGTCGCCCGCGTCGACGTCCAGGACGTCCGCGACGATGCAGGTGATGTTGTCCGGGCCGCCGCCGCGCAGCGCCAGCTGGATCAGTTCCTGCACGGTCTCGTGCGGCCCCTGGTAGCTGGCGAGGGTGTCTTCGAGGGTCTGGTGGCTGACCACGCCGGACAGGCCGTCGGAGCAGATCAGGTAGCGGTCGCCGGCCCGGACCTCACGGATCGACAGATCCGGTTCGACGTGGTCACCGCTGCCCAGCGCGCGCATCAGCAAGGAGCGCTGCGGGTGGGTGGTGGCCTCCTCCTCGGTGATGCGGCCCTCGTCGACGAGCCGCTGCACCCAGGTGTGGTCCTGCGTGATCTGCGTCAGGACGCCGTCGCGCAGCAGGTACGCGCGGGAGTCGCCGACGTGCACCAGGCCGAGCCGCTGCCCGGTCCACAGCAGGGCGGTCAGGGTCGTGCCCATGCCCTCCAGCTGCGGGTCCTCCTCGACCATGACGCGCAGCTGGTCGTTGGCGCGCTGGACGGCCGTACCGAGGGAGGTGAGGATGTCGGAGCCTGGGACGTCGTCGTCGAGCTGGACGAGGGTGGAGATCACCTCGGAGGAGGCGACCTCGCCGGCGGCCTGGCCGCCCATGCCGTCGGCGATGGCGAGCAGGCGGGGGCCGGCATAACCGGAGTCCTCGTTGCCCTCCCGGATCATGCCCTTGTGCGATCCGGCGGCGAAGCGCAGTGACAGACTCATACGCACCTCGCCCGTCGGCTCGGGGTACATCCGCACGGTGCCCACCCTCCGGTCGGGAGCACGCTCGGGTCCGTCGAGTGGACCGCCGCGGCTCGCTCGCTCCGCTCGCGCTCTTTCATGACGTAGCACTACTTCCGCAGCTCGATGACGGTCTTGCCGATGCGGATCGGGGCTCCCAGCGGAATCGGTGTCGGGGTCGTCAGTCGGGTCCGGTCGAGATACGTGCCGTTGGTGGACCCGAGGTCCTCGACGATCCACTGGCCGTCACGGTCCGGGTAGATCCTGGCATGCCGGCTGGAGGCGTAGTCGTCGTCCAGCACGATCGTGGAGTCGTGCGCGCGGCCCAGGGAGATGGTCTGTCCCTGGAGGGCGACGGTCGTGCCCGTCAACGTGCCCTCGGTGACCACCAGCTTTGTGGGGGCCCCGCGGCGCTGACGGTTGTTGCCGCGGCCGCCCTCCTGGCGGCGCTGCTGCGGCGGGGCGGCCTGCTGGCGCTGCTGAGCGCGCCCCTCCTGGCCGCCCCGGCGGGCGGCGCCGCGCTGTGTGACGCGCGTGCCGAACAGGTCGCTGCGGATGACCTGGACGGCCACGATGACGAACAGCCACAGTACGGCGAGGAAACCCAACCGCATGACCGTGAGGGTCAGCTCTGACATTGCCCCCGCTTCACCCTTCGGCTTGCCGGTAAACGATGGTGGTACTGCCCACGACGATCCGCGAGCCGTCGCGGAGCGTAGCGCGGGTGGTGTGCTGTCCGTCTACCACGATGCCGTTGGTAGAACCCAGGTCCTGGACCGTCGGCGGCGCCCCGACGCGGATCTCGCAGTGCCGGCGGGAGACTCCCGGGTCGTCGATGCGTACGTCGGCGTCGGTGCTGCGGCCCAGGACGAGCGTGGGGCGGGAGATCTGGTGGCGGTTGCCGTTGATCTCGATCCAGCGCCGTGTCTGCGCGCCCCGGTCCGCTCCGCCCCGGCCCTGGTACCAGCCGTCGGAGGCCGGCTGGGCACCGGCGCCCGGCGCTCCTGTCCGGGACGGGGGCGGCGAGGTGGGCATGGGGGGCGGGCCCACGTGTCCGCCGGGACCGGACGGGCTGCTCCGGGGCGCGGTGGGGCGCTGTGCCGCGGCGGCGGCACCCGGGTGCTCCTGGGACGTGCTGGACGCGAGGGTGCGGCTGCGGACGCGGTACAGGCCGGTGTCGAGGTCGTCGGCCTTCTCCAGGTGCACCTTGATCGGGCCCATGAAGGTGTAGCGCTGCTGCTTGGCGTAGTCGCGGACCATGCCGGAGAGCTCGTCTCCGAGCTGGCCGCTGTACGGGCTGAGCCGCTCGTAGTCGGGGGTGCTCAGTTCGACGATGAAGTCGTTGGGGACGACCGTGCGGTCGCGGTTCCAGATGGTGGCGTTGTTGTCGCACTCGCGCTGGAGCGCGCCGGCGATCTCAACGGGCTGCACCTCGGACTTGAACACCTTGGCGAAGGTGCCGTTGACGAGACCTTCGAGACGCTGCTCGAAGCGCTTCAGTACTCCCACGGGGCACCTCCTTCCTCAGTCTTCGTCAGGTCGGTCTTCGACAGGGTCGTCCTGATACTGCTTACTGATCGTATCCACGCGCCGGGAAATCGGCTGGTTCCCCTTTCCCGCCGTGAGGACGAGTGTCGCCCCTCACAAGGTTGCTCACGCCTGCTTGCCGGTGCGTCACTCCGGTGCCACCGCGATGGGGCCGCGGTGCCGCCGTGGTGAATCGTGCTGTGTCACCGCCCCGGGGCGGGCCGCGGCACCGCGATGGCTTCGCGATGTGACCGCGCCGACGTTGCGATGGCACTGCGATCGTAGATGTGCCCCACTCACAGTGTCCCGCAACCGCCGGGTTCACCGACCGGGCGGGGCAGTGGGCGCGGGGCGGAATACGGACCGGGCCGGACGGGCCGTCGCGGTGCCGCGGCGGGTGGGCCGGTCGGCGGAGCGGCCCGGCCGGGGGACGGCGGGTGGGGTGACGGGTGCGCGGGTGGGCCGCTCACAAGGCGTCGCGAGCGGGCTCCGGAGAACGGATGTGATTGCACCCCGGACAGCGTGCTAATGTTCTGGGTGTCGGCAGGCGAGAGCGCAAGACCCGGACGGAACAGCCCGGATCTCGTGAGAGAATCTGACGACACACCCAATGCGCGGGTGGCGGAATAGGCAGACGCGCTGGATTCAGGTTCCAGTGCCCGAAAGGGCGTGGGGGTTCAACTCCCCCCTCGCGCACAGATGAGACCCCCGGTCCGGGATTCCCGGACCGGGGGTCTTTCGTTGTCCCCGGCCGTCTCGTTCCGTGGTCCGGCGGCCAGCCGTTCATTGTCCGAAAAGCACCGATGAGGGCTACGTCACATCGGTGACGGCCGCGCTGAAGGCACGCGTGCGCGCGCTCTCGCGGTCTTGGTGCCAGACGAGCCCGAGTACGGAGTCCGGCAGTCCGTCGACCGGTACGAAGGCGAGGTCGCGGCGGCCGTGGTAGTCCGCCGTGGGCCGGCAGAGCAGCATCGCGCCGCGGCCGGCGGCGGCCAGGGTCAGTCCCTCCTGAAGGGTGCGGACGGCCGGTCCGGGCGGGATGGGGCGGCCGCCGGGGGTGCTGGTGGGGGCCTGGGCGCAGCGCCAGTAGTCGGGGGCCGGACCTTCCACGGCGATGAGGGGGCCGTCGGCCAGTTCCTCGGCGTCGAGGCGGGTACGGGACGCGAACGGGTGGCGTACGGAGACGGCGAGTGTCTGCTGTTGCTTCGAGAAGACCGGACCGAGTACGAGGCCGGGTTCTTCGACGGGCAGCAGGACGACGGCGGCGTCGACCTCGTCACGGTGCAGCGGGCCGAACGGGTCCTGGAGGGGGATTTCGACGATCTCCGTGGCGCAGCCGGGGTGGCGGGCGTGGAAGGCGTCGATGGACTTCATGATCGATGCGTCGGCGGTGCCCTGGAAGCCGATGCGCAGCCGGCCCTCGATGCCGCGGGCGGCGGCGATGGTGGCGTCGACCGTGCCGCGCAGCGCTTCGTAGGCCGGGCGCAGGGAGGCGAGGAAGTCCGTGCCGAGCGGGGTGAGGCGGACCCGGCGGCTGGTGCGCTCCACGAGGCGGGCGCCGACGCGGCGTTCCAGGGCGCGAAGGAGCTGGCTGACGCGGCTCTGGGAGACGTACAGGCGGGCGCCGGCGCGGCCGAAGTGCAGTTCCTCCGCGAGGACCAGGAAGCACTCCAGTTCACGGATCTCCAGCCCGCCGGGGGTGGCGGGCGCGGTGTCGCGCGGGGCGGTCGGGGTACTCCGGGTACTTCGGGATCGATGAGCCACGCTCATGAAAGCGTGAGCTGTTCGCCGTTGTTCCCACGGGTGGCTGCGCATTGGCTGGGGTGCATGACGACGATCGAGGAAACGACGGGCCGCGACGGTGAGTTGCGGCGGGGCAGGGGCGCGGGCTGGGGCGCGGTGACGGCGCTGGCGGCGGCCACGTTCACGGTGGTGACGTCGGAGATGCTGCCGGTGGGGCTGTTGACGCCCATCGGAGGCGCGCTGGGGGTCACGGACGGTACGGCGGGGCTGACGCTCACCGTGACGGGTGTGGTCGCGGCGGTGGGGGCGCCGGTGCTCACGCTGGCGGTGGGCCGGGCGGACCGGCGGAACGTGCTGTGCGGGCTGCTGGCCATGTTGGCGGTGGCCAATCTGCTGGCCGCCTGGGCACCGGGTTTCGGGGTGATGCTGGTGGCGCGGGTGCTGGTCGGGGTCGGCATGGGCGGTGTGTGGGCGCTCGCCGCGGGGCTGGCGGTGCGGCTGGTGGCGGCGCGGTCGGTGGCCGCGGCGACGTCGTTGATCTTCAGTGGGGTGGCGGTCGCGTCGGTGCTCGGCGTGCCGGCGGGCACCCTGATCGGGCAACTCGGCGGCTGGCGCGCCGCGTTCGCCGCGGTGGCCGCGCTGTCGGCGCTGGTCGCGGTGGCGCTGGCGGTCCTGCTGCCGCCGCTGCCGGCCGAGCGAGCGGTACGGCTCGACGGGGTGCTGCGGCTGTTCCGGGACGCGCGGGTACGCACGGGGCTGGTCGTGGTGGCGTTGCTGGTGGGCGGGCATTTCGCGGCGTACACGTATGTGCGGCCGGTGCTGGAGGAGGTGTCCGGGGTCGGCCCCGGGGCGATCAGCACGCTGCTCCTGGTGTACGGGGCGGCCGGGGTGGCCGGGAACTTCGTGGGCGGTGCCGGGGCGGGGCGGTCACCGCGCGGCATGCTGCTGGTAATCAGCGGGGTGCTGGCCGGGGCGGTGCTCCTGGTGCCGGTGCTGGGGGTGGGCGTTCCCGGGGCGGTGGCGCTGCTGGCGGTGTGGGGGCTGGCGTACGGAGGGGTGTCGGTCAGTACGCAGACATGGCTGATGGCGGTGGCGCCGCGGGCGCGGGAGGCGGCGTCGGCGCTGTTCGTGGGGGTGTTCAACGCGGCGATAGCGCTGGGCGCGTTCGGCGGGGGCCGGGCCGTGGACGGGTGGGGGCTGACCGGGGTGCTGTGGCTCGGAGGCGCGCTGGCCGCGGGGGCGCTGGTGGCGGTCGCGGCCGGGCGGGGGCCGGGGTCTGGGGCGGTGTCGCGGTGAGGAGCGGCGGCTCCCGTGAAAACAGCGATCTTCAACCAGCGACTTTCGTCGCGGCAGCGAGCGACGAACGATGACTGCGCCGGACGGTGGGCTTTTCCTACGCTCAATACGTGAACATCACGGGGAAAGCACAGGTGGCGGCCCGGGGCACGGCGCTCCGGGCCGCGGGCGGGCGGGCGTGGCGGCGTCTGGTCCGCCGGGAGCAGTGGCCGCCGTACCGCGTCTTCGGTGAACTGCTGCTGGCCCTGCTGCTGGGGCTGATCGCGCTCGGTGCGGAGGAGGTCGCCGGCAGCGGCGAGGCCCGTACGTGGCTGGTGACGGTGGCGGTGATGGCGCTCGCGCCGCTGCGCCGCGCGCTGCCCGGTGCGGTGCTGATCCTCGCGGCGTCGCTGAGCTGGCTGTTCGTGGGGATATCGGCGCTGCTGATCGTGGCGGGGTGGTCGGCCGGGCGGCGGATCGCGGGCAGCGCGCGGGCGCTGGTGGTGTTCGCGGTGGCGCTGGTGCTGAGCATGGCGGTGCCCGTGGTGCAGGACCTCCCGCGGGTGTCGCCGGAGAAGCTGATGATCCTGGCGGTGTCCTTCCTGGCGATAGTGGCCATGCCCGGGATAGCGAGCCGGTACTGGTCCCAGCACCGCACTCTGGTGGACACGCTGCACGCCCAGCGCACACAACTCCTGCGGGAGAACGCGATGATCGCCCGTCAGACGCAGCTGCGGGAGCGGCAGCGCATCGCGCAGGACATGCACGACAGCCTGGGCCATCAGCTCACCCTGATCGCCGTGCACACGGGTGCGCTGGAGGTGGACTCCGCGCTCAACGCGCGGCAGCGGGAGGCGGTCGGCGTGCTGCGCGGGGCCTCGGTGGCGGCGATGCGCGAGCTGCGCGAGGTGGTCGGCCTGCTCCGGGACGAGACGGAGGACGCGGCGGCGGTGCCCCCGCCGGTCGGCGCCGGTACGGCTCCGGACGCGGGGCGGCGCGGGGTGGCCCAGGTGGACGGGCTGGTGGAGGCGTCGCGCGGCGCGGGGGCGCGAATATCCGTCTCCCGTTCCGGGGAGCCGCGCGCGCTGGCACCGGCCGTCGACCGGGCCGCGTACCGCATCGTGCAGGAGGGGCTGACCAACGCGCACAAGCACGCCGCCGGGGCGCCGGTGACGGTGGCGCTGCGGTATGAACCGGATTCGCTGCTGGTCGAGGTGGTCAACGGGCCGGTGCCGCCGGGTTCGGCCGCCGGTCCCGAGGTCAGTGGCGGGCAGGGGCTGACGGGGCTGCGGGAGCGGGCCCGGCTGGTCGGCGGCATGGTGCACAGCGGTTCGTTGCCGGACGGCGGTTTCCGGCTCGCCGGGGTGCTGCCGTACGGACCGGTGACGGTGGCGTCGACCGTGGCGGAGCCGGTGCCACCGCCGCCGGGGCCCGGCACCGGGGACACAGGCTCCGGCGCCGGGCGGCCCGCGGTGCGGGTCGGCAAGGACGGCCGGCCGGTCATCGACTGGTCCCGGGTGTACGCGGCCCCGGACACGGCGATGTTCCGCGGGGACGAGCGGCGCAGGGGGTTCGCCGTTGGGTGCGGTCTGGCGGCGGGTGTGGTCGTGGCCATGGGGGTGCTGACGGCGTGGGGGATGGTGGAGCTGTTCAAGGCGATAGAGGAGGGTTCGGTGTCGCCGGACACGTACGGGCAGTTGCGGATCGGCCGGCCGGAGGCGGAGGTCCGTGAGCAGCTGCCGCCGGGGTCGTTCGTGAACAGCGGTCTGAACGACCAGGGGCCCCCGAAGCCGGCGGGCGCGCGCTGCGAGACGTTCACGTCCACGGAGCCGTCGGCGAGCTGGGAGGAGGAGCGGGCGTTCCGGTTCTGCTTCAAGGACGGGAAGCTGGTGGAGAAGCGGACCTTCATGGGGAAGACCTGAGAGCGGCCGGACGGACCGGCGCGAAACGGGGGGATGATGGCGCTGTCCGTGGGAAGTGTGGGCCGGGCCGGTGCGGGAGTACGAGTGATCAAGGTGATCGTCGCCGATGACGAGCCGCTCATCCGGGCCGGTATCCGGATGATTCTCACCTCCGCCGGGGACATCTCGGTGGTGGCGGAGGCGGGGAACGGCAGAGAGGCGGTCGAGGCCGCGCGCGGCCATGGCGCGGACGTGGTGCTGCTGGACATCCAGATGCCGGTGATGGACGGGCTGACGGCGCTGGCCGAACTGCGCCGTGTGGCGCCGTCCGTGCGGGCGCTGATCCTGACGACGTTCGGTGAGCGGGAGAACGTCCTGCGCGCGATGGGCGAGGGCAGTGCGGGCTTCCTGCTCAAGGATTCCGCGCCGGACGAGTTGATCCGCGCGGTGCGCGCCGCGGCCGACGGCCACGCCTACATGTCACCGGTGGCGACGCGGCACGTGGCCGATTCGCTGGTGGCGCGGGGCGGCGACTTCGGCGGGGAGAGCGCTGCGGCCCGTACGGCCCGTCGCGCGGCGGAGGCCGGACGGCGGCTCTCGGTCCTGACGGAGCGGGAGATGGAGGTGCTGTCCCTGCTCGGCGAGGGACTCTCGAACGCCGACGCGGGCGAGCGCATCCATATGAGCGAGGCGACGGTCAAGACGTACGTCAGCCGCATCCTGGCCAAGCTGGGCTGCGAGAACCGGGTCCAGGCGGCGCTGTTGGCGAGGGACGCGGGGTTGGGGGCGTAGGGCTTCGGGCGACCCGGTGCCGGTATGCCGGGCGGCCCGGCCTGTGAGGCCGGGCCGTGGGCGGTGCGGTGCCGTCAGACGGTGCGGTGCCGTCAGACGTGCGGTGCCGGCAAGCGGTGCGGTGCCGTCAGGCGGCGAGGCGTTCGGCGAGGGCCTTGGCCTTCTCGGCGGCTTCCTGGAAGGCCTGGTCGCGGGAGGCCTCGTACAGCGGTATGAGTTCCGACATCGCGGGGTTGGTGGGCGCCATCGTCAGCTCGGGGACGATGAAGTCGACCTCCATGCCGAGCAGGGTCCCCAGCACGGCCCGCAGGTAGGTCTCGACGTAGTCGAGCCCCTCGCGGGGCGTGCCCGGCTTGTAGGAGCCGCCGCGGCTGGCGACGACGGTGACCGGCTTGTCCTTGATGGACGACTCCTCACCGGCGGTGCGGCCGATGATGATGATGTGGTCCAGCCATGCCTTGAGCGTGGAGGGGATCGTGATGTTGTACATCGGGGCGCCGATGAGAACCGCGTCCGCCTTCTCCAGCTCCTCGACCAGCTCAAGGCGGCGCGCGAACGCGGTCTGCTGCTCGGGGGTCAGGGCGTCCGCGTCGGCGAAGGCGGCGGAGAAGCCGGCGGCGTCGAGGTGGGGCAGCGGGTCCGCGGCGAGGTCGCGGTAGATGACGGTGCCGCCCGGGTGCGCCTCCTCCCATGCCTCGCGGAAGGCGGCGGTCACCGCGCGGGAAGCGGATCCGTCGGTGGGGAACAGGGAGGAATCGAGGTGCAGAAGCGTGGCCATGGGGCGGTCCTTCGTTCGCGGCCGACGCGCGGCCTGATGAAGAGTTCCGTGCGTTCCTATGTTTAACACAGTAGCTTACTTTTCCGCAGTACCCAACGGTAAGGCAGTACGCTGGTCACATGGCGGATCACGGCGAAGGCACCTGCAGGCAGGTCGACACCGGCATGGCACGGGTCTTCGGGCTGCTCGGCAAGCGGTGGACCGGCCTGGTCGTGTCCGTCCTGCTGGAGGGGCCGGTTTTCTTCGCCGAGCTGCGGCGCGCGGTGCCCGGCATCAGCGAGCGCATGCTCTCGGACCGGCTCACGGAGCTGGCCGAAGCCGGTCTGGTCCTACGGGAGGTCGACGGCGGCCCGCCGCTGCGCGTCTCGTACCGGCTGACCGAGGCGGGCCGGGCGCTGGAGCCCGCGCTCAAGGAATTGGGCCGGTGGGCGGAGGCGTACCTCGTGGAGGGCGGGAAGTGCCCGGCGCGCTTCCGCGAATGAGGAAGCGGGGCGTGGGGCGCGCGGGGTGTGCCGGGCGCCCGAGGTGTTCGAGGTCCGGTGACGGGCGGCCTCAGCCGTGGCGCGCCTGGGCGGCGTTGTAGCGCAGCAGGTAGGTCGCGAAGCGGTCCAGGTCCTCCTCGTCCCAGTCGGCGAGCCGCTCATGGAACGCCTGGCGGCGGCTGGCGGTCACGTTGGCCAGCATCTGCGCGCCCTTGGCCGTGGGGTGCAGCACCTGGACGCGGTGGTCGTCCGGGTCGACGCGGCGCTCGACGAAGCCGAGTTTCTCCAGGGCGGAGATCTGCCGGCTGACCGTGGACTTGTCCAGGAGGTAGTGCGCGGCGAGGTCGGTCGCGCGGCATCCCTGCTGGTCGTCGAGGTGTGCCAGCAGTGTGTACGAGACGAGCGACAGCTCCGGGTGCGTACGGGCGGCGGTGGCGCGGGCTCGGCGGGCGAACGCGGTCATCTCCTGCTGGATGGTCTCGACGGATGTGTCTCTGGGAGCCACGGGCTTGCCTTTCGTTGAAGTAGTTGTATAGTACAACGTGGAATGAGAGTTGTATAAGCCAACTACTCGAAGCTGAGCGACTAGCTTGAGAAGGCACGACGCATGAGTTCGGTCCGACGTCCCGACCACCACCGCCCTGATCACCGAGCCGATCTGCGGCACGTCCTCACCCACCTGATCACCCCGCTGCTGATGTGCGCCGGGATGGGCCTGGCCTACCTGGGCGCGTTCGCGCACCCCGAGCCGCACCACCTGCCGGTCGCGGTCGTCGGTTCGGGATCCCAGGCGCAGGTGCTGGCCCAGTCGATGAACGACAAGGCGCACGGCGGTCTGGACGTACGCACTGTCGCCAGCCGGGCCGAGGCCGTGGACCAGCTCAAGCACCAGGAGATCTTCGGCGCGTATGTGATGGACACGCACGCGTCCGGCGACGGCGCGTCCGGCGCGAAGAGCGGCGGCGCCCCGGCCGGGAAGGCGGGCGGTGCTTCGCCCGGGAAGGCGGGCGGTGCTTCGGCGTCCTCCGCCGGTGCTTCGGCGTCCGCGGCCGCGGCCAAGGGCGGCGGGGCCGAGCCGGTGCCCGAGCTCGTGGTCGCGACGGCCGGGTCCGACACCACGGCGTCCGTGGTGCAGAAGATCTTCACACCCGTCGCGGCCCAGCAGGGTGTGCCGCTCAAGGTCACCGATGTCGCCCCGCCGGCCGAGGACGACCCGACGGCCCAGGGTCTCTTCTTCCTGATGGTCGCGATCAGCATCGGCTCGTACGCGTCGGTCGCGGTGATCGGCGGTGCCGGTGCCGTGCTGCCGATCCGGATGCGCGCGATGCTGGCGGTCGGCACCTCCTTCGTGGTCAGCATTCTCGGGACGCTGTTCGCGGGGCCGGTCTTCCACCTCGTCGACCACGGTCTGTGGGGGCTGTGGAGCATGGCCTGGCTGTACTCGGCGGGCATCCTGCTGATCGGCACCGGGCTGCACACCTTCCTCAAGCGCTGGACCACGCTGGGCGTGATGGCGCTGTTCGTGATGCTCAACTTCACCTCGGCGGGCGGCGTCTTCCGCCCCGAGCTCCAGAACGGTTTCTTCGCCTCCCTGCACGCGTTCTGGAACGGCGCCGGATTCGTGGAGGGCGTCCGCAGCCATGTCTACTTCGACGGCAACGGGCTGGCCGGGCACGTCTGGACGCTGGTGCTGTGGCTGGTCGTGGGCTTCGTGATGGTCGGTGTCGCGGCCCTGGCCGAGGCACGCCGGCGGCGCGCGGCCGATAACGCGGCGGCGAACGCGACGGCCGTGGCGGCTGCCGCGGTGGCTGCCACGGTGCCGGAACGCCGTCCGGCCCACGCCGCGACCAGCGCGAACGGCGAGAGCGCGGCCGCCGTCGAGGAGGAGATGGAAGAGGCGGTCGGCGTCTGAGCCGACGGCGCCCGGAACGTGCCCCCGGCTTTTCCACAACCCCGCTACAGAGAGTTATCCACAGGCCCTGCCGCGAGGCGGGGCCTGTCTGTACCGTCGTGCACACGCGGCGGAGACAGCGCCCGGCGACCGGCGGTCGAGGGGGTTCTGTCGACGTTCCGACGCGGCCGGACGACCGGGTCCGGTGACGATGCACGGAACGCAGGGGGAGGTGGCACGCGATGTCGCGGTTGCCGTACGTACCGGGCTTCGCCGAGCCGGCGGAGCGGGGGACGTCGCCGAAGGCGGTCGGCAAGGCGCTCCGGGAGCGGACGCCACGCTCCGCACAGGGCCGGTTCGCACCCGACGCCGGGCGGCCGGACGTGGTGACGACGGTCGAGGAGTCCAACGCCGGCCGCCTTCCGGACCTGGTGCCGATACGGGTCGGACGCATGGCGGCGAGCCCCTTCGCCTTCCTGCGCGGATCCGCGGGGCTGATGGCGTACGACCTCATGAACAGCCCCGTGACCGGCATCGGTGCGCAGATATGCGGTGACGCGCACGCGGGCAACTTCGGCCTCTACGGCGACGCCCGCGGCAAGCTGGTGATGGACCTCAACGACTTCGACGAGACCCTGTACGGGCCCTGGGAATGGGACCTGAAGCGGCTCGCGGCCTCGCTGGTGCTGGCCGGCCGGGAGGCCGGGGCCGGTGAGAAACAGTGCCGGGAAGCGGCCCTGGACGCGGCCGGCGCATACCGGCGCACAATGCGGCTGCTGGCAGGCATGCCGGCCGCCGACGCCTGGAACGCGATAGCCGACGAGCAACTGGTCTCGTACGCCGACGCCCGTGACCTGCTGGGCACCCTGGAACGGGTGGCGGCCAAGGCGCGCAAGAACACCAGCGCCCGCTTCGCGGCGAAGTCGACCGAGCGCATACCCGAAGGCGGCAAGCGCTTCGTGGACGCCCCACCCGTACTGCGCCGCATACCGGACGCGGAGGCCGCCGCGGTCGCCGCATCGCTCACCGGCTATCTGGACACCCTGCCGGCGGATCGGCTCCCGCTGATGGCCAGGTACGAGGTGCAGGACGTGGCGTTCCGGGTGGTGGGCACGGGAAGCGTGGGCCTGCGCTCCTACGTGGTCCTGCTGCTCGACCACCGCGGCGAGCCCTTGGTACTCCAGGTGAAGGAGGCACGCAGCTCAGCCCTGGCACCGTACGCGGAAAAGGCCGGCTTCCCCGCTCCGCCGGTAGGACACGAGGGCCGACGCATCGTACGCGGCCAGCGACGCATGCAGGTCGTCAGCGACAACCTGCTGGGGTGGACGACGGTTCACGAGCCGGGGGTGGGGGAGGGGGCGGGGGCGGGGAGGCCCCACCAGGTGCGGCAGTTCCGGAACCGGAAGGGCAGCGTCGACCCCGCCGCCCTCCCCGGTGACCAGATCGACGACTACGCACGCATGACGGGCGCCTTGCTGGCCCGAGCTCATGCGCACAGTGCCGATCCACGTCTGGTCGCGGGGTACTGCGGCAAGGGTGACGCGGTGGACGAGGCGGTGGCCGGGTTCGCGGTGGCCTACGCGGATCGTACGGAGGCGGATCACGCGGAATTGGTCGCGGCGATACGGAAGGGGCGGATAGCCGCGGAGACGGGGGTCTGAACGGGGGCGGCCCGGGCCGTAGGGTGGCCGGGTGACGAACTCGCAGGCGGAGAACGCGCAGGACGGCCAGGACCCCCATGCTGACCACGGGACCGCGGGCTTCGCGGGTTCTGCGGGGGTGACCGATCAGGGGGTCCCGGCTTCCCCGGCCGGGCACGGTCAGGACGGTTTGTACGTTTCGCAGGAGAGCCAGGATCGTGAGGGGGCGTACGCCGCGAACCACGGCTCTCCCGGCGCGCACCCCTCACAGCAGCCCGACACCCCGCCACACGCCGATACCCCGCCCCACACCAGCTCCCCGTCCCATCCCACCCCCGACGAGCAAGCGGCTGCCACGCGGCGGTTGGCGCAGGCGGTGGAGGCCGCTGAGCAGGCGTTGATCGAGTTCGAGATCGCGGTGGAGACCTTCCGAGTGGAGGTGGAGAACTTCTCGCGGCTGCACCATCAGCGCCTCGGCCCGATGTACGCGCGGCTGGACGAGCTGGATGCCCAGATCGCCGAGGCGGTCGCGGCCCGTACGGGTGATCCCGAGGATGTGCGCAAGGCCCACGAGGCGCGGGCGGCGGTGCTGCCGATGCCCGACGTGGAGGAGCTGTTCCACGGCTGGGTGGGGTCCGAGGGGCTGTATCCGGAGGCTCAGGCGATGCTCAACGAGCAGCCGGTCAGCCCGCCGCAGAAGGTGCGGCCGAGCGAGGAGGCCCGGCGGATCTACCGTGACCTGGTGCGCAAGGCGCACCCCGACCTGGCACGGGACGAGGCCGAGCGCGCTCGCCGGGACGCCTTCATCGTGCGGGTCAACGCGGCGTACGGGGCCGGGGACGAGGCCGCGCTGAGCGAGCTGGCCCGCGAGTGGGCGGCCGGTCCGGTCCCGCAGGAGCAGCGGCCGAGCGAGAGCGAGGAGCTGTACGCGCGGCTGGAGTGGCTGGCGGAGCGCAAGGAGATGCTGGCCGCGATGGTCACCGAGATGGAGCAGAGCGCGATCGGCGCGATGATCAAGATGGCGCCGGACGACCCGGACGCGCTGCTCAACGAGATCGCCGAGAAGCTGCTCGCGGATGTGGCGGAGCGCGAGGCATATCTCGCGCAGCTGGTCGGGTAGCGTCGGACCCATGCGCTTTGGTTCTCTGCCCACGGTCGGTGTCGACGCTCTCACCTCGCAGGACTTCCTCCTGGACGTACGCGAGAACGACGAGTGGGAGGCGGGGCACGCCGAGGGCGCGCTGCACATCCCGATGAGCGAGTTCGTCGCCCGGTACGGCGAGTTCACGGAGCAGGCGCCCGACGGCGGCCGGGTCTATGTGCTGTGCCGGGTCGGTGGCCGGTCCGCACAGGTCGCCCAGTACCTGATCCAGCAGGGCATCGACGCGGTGAACGTCGACGGCGGCATGCAGGCGTGGGAGGCCGCGGGCCGCCCGGTGAAGAACAGCAAGGGTGAGCCGGGCGCGGTCGTCTGACCCGCTGCGGTCGTCCCGCGGCTCAGCCCAGGGCGTGGGCGGCCAGCAGGTCGCCCAGTGCTTCCTCGTGGGCCGCGGCGGGGCCCAGGGACAGTTCGAGCTGCTTCGCCCAGGCGTGGTAGCGGTGGAGCGCGTAGTCCGTGTCCGCGCCGAAGCCGCCGTGCAGGTGCTGTGCGGTCTGCACGACGCGCCGTACGCCTTCCGCGGCCCAGATCTTGGCCACCGCCACGTCCCCGGACGGGGGCAGTGCGCCGTTCGCG
Organism: Streptomyces albofaciens JCM 4342; assembly: GCF_008634025.1. NCBI lineage: Bacteria > Bacillati > Actinomycetota > Actinomycetes > Kitasatosporales > Streptomycetaceae > Streptomyces > Streptomyces albofaciens. The sequence goes on from NZ_PDCM01000001.1 coordinate 265,317, forward strand.
GCGCTGCCGATGCGCCAGGCGGCCTGCCAGAGGGTGGCTTCCATGGCGCGCAGGTCGATGTAGCGGTCGGCGGCCTGGACGGCGACCGCCTGGAAGGTGGCGACGGGAAAGCCGAACTGTTCCCGCTTGGACGTGTATGCGCTGGTCATGGCCAGGACGGCTTGGCCCAGTCCGAGGGCCAGCGCGCAGGTGCCGGTGGTCAGGAGGTCGCGCAGCCACTCCCAGGCGCCGGGGTCGGTGATCACTTCACCGGGGGCCGCCCGTACGGAGTTCAGCCGGACCTCCGCGAGGCGTTCGCCGGTGGTGGAGACCTGGTCGTGGAGGCTGACGCCGTCCCGGAGGCGGGGGACGAGGGCGAGTACGGCGGCTCCGTCACCGGTGTGGGCGGGTACGAGGACGCGGTCGGCGCTCTGGGCCCAGGGCACGGCGGTGTGCATGCCGTCGAGCAGCCAGTCGGCGCCTTCCTGACGGGCGGTCACGGCCAGCTCGGCGGGGTCGTGGCCGGTACGGCCGTTGGGGGCGACGGTGAGGACCAGCTCGCCGCGCCCCGCACCGGGCAGGATGTCGGCGCGCAGCTCGGCGTCCGCGTAGGTCTGCACGGCGAGCGCCGCGGCGCTGTTCTCCAGCAGCGGTACGCGGGCGAGCACCCGAGCGGACTCGCGCAGTACGAGGCAGAGGGCGATCGGGTCCAGGCCCGCGCCGCCGTACTCGGGCGTGAGCAGCAGACTCAGCAGGTCGGCGTCGGCCAGCTTGCGCCACAGGGCGCGGTCGAAGTCGTCGGCCACCGCTCCGGTGGTCAGCGCGGGACTGGGCACGCTGTCGGGTGGGACATCCGCGAAGACGGCCTGCGCCGCCTCGACGGCCGCCTGCTGCTCCTCGGTGAAGGTGAAGTCCACTGGCCTGTCCTCCCGTGTTCCCACGCGGCGACTACCTGACGGGGCGTCAAGTTAGAACAGGTTGCAGCGAATGGGAATGGGGTCAGCGGTCGAAGTCCAGCTCGACCTCCTCCGTCACGGGGTGGGACTGGCAGGCCAGCACATATCCGGACGCGACTTCCTCGTCCTCCAGCGCGAAGTTGCGGTCCATCCGTATGTCGCCGGACACCAGGAACGCTCGGCAGGTGCCGCAGACGCCTCCCTTGCAGGCGTACGGGGCGTCGGCGCGGTTGCGCAGCACCGCCTCCAGCAGCGATTCGCCGTCCCGGACGGGCCAGCTGCCCGCCCGGCCGTCCAGGGTCGCGGTCACGGTGCTGTGAGCGGGGGTACGGAGAGCTGCGCCGCCCGTGGGGGAGGAAACGCTCTCCGCATCCGTGGGCTCGGCTATGTGGAAGATCTCCTCGTGGATACGGCCGCGGGGGACCTGGAGGCCGCGCAGGGCCCGTTCCGCGGCTTGGACGAGGCCGTACGGGCCGCAGAGATACCAGCCGTCGACGGACCCGACGGGCAGCAGGGCGGGCAACAGCTCCCGCAGCCGCCTCTCGTCCAGGCGGCCGGAGGGCAGGCCGGACTGCTGCTCCTCGCGGGAGAGGACGGAGACCAGCTGGAAGCGGTCCGGGAAGCGGTCCTTGAGGTCGGCGACCTCCTCCAGGAACATCGTGGAGGCCGCCGTACGGTCGCTGCGGACCAGGCAGAAGCGGGCGTCCGGCTCCCGGTCGAGCAGCGTCGCGGCGATGGACAGCACCGGGGTGATGCCGCTGCCCCCGACGATGCCCGCGAACCGTCCGGGGCGGGGCTCCAGCACGAACCGGCCGGCCGGGGCCATGACCTCGACGGTGTCGCCGACGGCCAGTTCCTTGAGCGCGTACGTGGAGAACTCGCCGTCCTCGACCAGCCGGATGCCCACGCGCAGCCGGGGTTCGTCGTCGCTCGCCGGGGTGCAGATCGAGTACGTACGGCGGATTTCGCGGCCGTCCACCGTGCGGCGCACCGCGATGTGCTGGCCCGGGATGTGGCGGAAGGTGTCGCGGAGGTCGGGCGGCACCTGGAAGGTGACGGCGACGGCGTCGTCCGTGAGCCGTTCGAGCTCCGCGACCCGGAGCGGGTGGAACATCACAACTCCTTGAAGTGGTCGAACGGTTCCCGGCAGGACTCGCAGCGGCGCAGTGCCTTGCAGGCGGTGGAGGAGAAGCGGCTGAGCAGGGTGGTGTCGGTCGATCCGCAGTGCGGGCAGCGGATCGCCAGCGCCACCGGCACCGGTCCGCCGGCCGGCCCGGTGGGGCGGGGCGGGGCGATGCCGAACTCGGCCAGCTTGCGGCGGCCCTCGGCCGTGATCGCGTCGGTCGTCCACGGGGGGCTGAGCACCGTACGCACTTCGACGTGGGAAACGCCGTTGTCGTGGAGGACGCGCTCTATGTCGGCGGACATGGTCTCGATGGCGGGGCAGCCCGTGTAGGTCGGGGTCAGCTCGACCTCCACCTGGCCGGGGCCGGTCATCCGCAGCCCGCGCAGGATGCCCAGCTCGGCCAGGGTCACCACCGGCAGCTCCGGGTCCGGGACGGAGCCGGCCACGTCGCGCAGCCGGTCTTCGAGGGGGGTGGTCACCATGTCGCCCCCGGGTGGCTGCGGTGCAGATGCTGCATCTCGGCGAGCATCCGGCCGAACGGTTCGGTGTGCAGGCCCTGGCGTCCGGCTCCCGCGGTCCAGGCGCCGCGGCTCGGGCCCTGGGGGACGGTGAGGGTGGCGCGGGTCAGGACGGAGGCTATGCGCGTGATCCAGTCGTCGTGCAGGGCGGTGAGGTCCAGGTCGAGGCCCGGGACCGGCTCGAAGAGCTCGCCGGTGAAGCGCCACAGGGCGTCCAGGCCGCGTTGCATGCGCTCGTGGCTCTCCTCGGTGCCGTCGCCCAGGCGCAGGGTCCACTGCTCGGCGTGGTCGCGGTGGTAGGCGACTTCTTTTGCCGCCTTGGCGGCGAGCGGTGCCAAGGGGCCGTCGCCTACGGCCAGTTGGGCGTACAGCAGCTCCTGGTAGGTGGAGAAGTACAGCTGGCGGGCGATGGTGTGGGCGAAGTCGCCGTTGGGCTGCTCGACGAGCTGGCAGTTGCGGAAGGAGCGTTCCTCACGCAGATACGCCAGCTCGTCCTCGTCACCGGCGAGGGAGAGCAGGACGCGGGCCTGGCCGAGGAGGTCCAGCGCGATGTTGGCGAGCGCCACCTCCTCTTCGAGGACGGGGGCGTGTCCGGCCCACTCCCCCAGCCGGTGGGAGAGGACGAGGGCGTCGTCGCCGAGGGCCAGGGCCGGGGCAGCGGCGGCGACGTCCCGGGCCAGCGAGCCCGCGGGGGCGGGGGTCGCGGTGCCCGTGGCGGCCGAGGCGGTCGCGGGCGGGGTGGTCGCGGCCGGGGCGGCAGCGTTCGGTGCGGGCTTCACAGGTGCTGCACCCCCTCCGGGATCTCGTAGAACGTCGGGTGGCGGTAGGGCTTGTCGGCGGCCGGCTCGAAGAAGGAGTCCTTCTCGTCCGGGGAGGAGGCGGAGATCGCGGCGGAGGGGACCACCCAGATCGAGATGCCTTCGGAGCGGCGGGTGTACAGATCGCGGGCGTTGCGCAGGGCCATCTCTGCGTCCGGGGCGTGCAGGCTGCCGGCGTGGGTGTGCGACAGGCCGCGCCGGCTGCGGACGAAGACCTCCCACAAGGGCCAGTCGGCGGGGCCCGCCGACGCCCCGGCTGCCGCCTGCGAAGCCGCGGCGGCCGGCTCCGGCTCGCCCTGGCCCGTACGGCTGTCCGGACGCGCGCCGTCCGCCGTGCCGTTCGTGGTCATCGGTTTCCCTCCCCGTGCTTGGCCGCGTAGGCAGCCGCGGCGTCGCGCACCCAGGCGCCGTCCTCGTGGGCCCGGCGGCGCTGGGTGATGCGCTGTTCGTTGCAAGGGCCGTTGCCCTTGAGGACCTCGCGGAACTCGTCCCAGTCGATGGGGCCGAAGTCCCAGTGGCCGCGCTGCTCGTTCCACGTCAGGTCCGGGTCCGGGAGCGTGAGGCCCAGGGACTCGGCCTGGGGCACGCAGATGTCCACGAAGCGCTGGCGCAGTTCGTCGTTGGAGTGCCGCTTGATCTTCCAGGCCATGGAGCGGGCGGAGTGCGCCGATTCGTCGTCGGGCGGGCCGAACATCATCAGCGACGGCCACCACCAGCGGTCCACCGCGTCCTGCGCCATGGCGTGCTGGGCGGCCGTGCCCCGGCTCAGGGCGAGCAGGAGCTCGTAGCCCTGGCGCTGGTGGAAGGACTCCTCCTTGCAGACGCGGACCATGGCGCGGGCGTAGGGGCCGTAGGAGCAGCGGCACAGCGGGACCTGGTTCGTGATCGCGGCGCCGTCCACCAGCCAGCCGATGGCCCCGACGTCCGCCCAGGTCAGGGTCGGGTAGTTGAAGATGGAGGAGTACTTCTGGCGGCCGGAGTGGAGCTTGTCGAGAAGTTCGTCGCGGCCGACGCCGAGGGTTTCGGCGGCGCTGTAGAGATACAGGCCGTGTCCCGCTTCGTCCTGCACCTTCGCCATCAGGATCGCCTTGCGGCGCAGCGACGGCGCGCGCGTGATCCAGTTCGCCTCCGGCTGCATGCCGATGATCTCGGAGTGGGCGTGCTGCGCTATCTGGCGCACCAGCGAGGCGCGGTAGGCGTCCGGCATCCAGTCACGGGGCTCGATGCGCTCGTCCGTGGCCACGGCCGCCTCGAAGCCGGCTTCCAGGGCCGCAAGGGACTCCGTGCCCGCCGCGATCGTCGTCATGTGATCCCCCTAGCTCCCGACCGACCGATCGTTCGGTTCAATGGTGTGGTCGGACGCGTGGGGTGTCAAGCCTGTGGATAACTCGGGGGAGGGTGTGCCGCGTGGGGCGGCCTAGGTACGGTTCCGGAGCGGCGGAAAGCCGCTCGGTGACTGGAAACGGGGCAGGAATGCAGCTATACGGGGACGAATCGCGGCCACCCGCCGCGCTCTCGCTGCCGTCACGCATCGTGGTGACCGTGGCGGCCGGAGCCGTCACGCTGGCCGTCGCGATTCACCTGGCGATGATGTTCCTGCACGTCGCCCCGTCGAACACGCTGAGCAAGCAGCACGGCGAAGCGATCAACGACTACGTCTTCCCGGAGTACGAGCAGAACTGGAAGCTGTTCGCGCCCAACCCGCTCCAGCAGAACATCGCGGTGCAGGCGCGCGCCCAGCTGCGTACGAAGGACGGCGACCGGCTGACCACCGGCTGGACCGACCTCACCGCCCTCGACGGCCGGGCCCTGCTGCACAACCCCGTACCGAGCCACACCCAGCAGAACGAACTGCGCCGCGCCTGGGAGTACTACCTCAACACCCATGATGCCCAGGACCGCTCCACGGGCATGCGCGGCGAACTGGCCGAGCAGTACGTCCGGCGGATCGTGATGCAGCGCATGAGCGCGCGGTGGACGGCGCGCGGCGCGGTCGAGCAGGTGCAGGTCCGCTCGATGACGACGGCCGTCAGCCCGCCGCCGTGGAGCACCGAGAAGATCAGCGACAAGCCCCGGTACCGCCAGGTGCCCTGGTGGCAGGTCACCGAAGCCGACCTGCCCGAAGGAGCGAGGATCCAGTGACAGCGCGCAGGTTGCCTCCGCAGACGACAGGCGGGACGGCGGACGCCGACGCCCGGGCGGGCGCGGTGGGTGGGGCGGACGCTTCGGGTGGGGCGGAGGTTCTGGGGGCGCCGAATACCGGTACTCCGGCAGACACCGTCAGCGCGGTGGACACCGACCCATCCGTGGACACCAGCTCCCCCACGAACACCAGCTCCCCGGCGAACCCGGCCGACGCGCGCGTACCCGCTCCGGCACACGTGCCCGCCTCGGCACACGTGCCCGCCCCGGCGCCCCCGGCAGACGCAACGGCCTCCGCCTCCGCGGCAGATGCAACGCCCCCCGCCTCCCCAGCGCCGCCCGCCCCCGCCAAGAGCGCATGGCCGACCCTCCCCCCACCACCCGCCCCAGCGCACCCCGCCGCCAACGTGCACCCTGCCGCCGACGCGCGCTCCACCGCCGACGCGCGCCCCCGCCCCGAAGAAACGCGGATAGAGCGCGCCTTCGGCCGCGCCTTCCGGCGCGTCACGGGCAGGGTCATCGCCCCGTACCAGTCCGCCGTCGTCCGCATCGGTTTCGCCGCGACCTGGCTGCTCTTCCTGGTGCGGGAGTGGCCGAACCGTCAGGAGCTGTACGGGCCCAACGGCCCCTGGAGCGGCGACATGGCGCGCCGGCTCCTCGCCGACAACCAGGCCTTCTCCGTGCTGACCTGGTCCGACGGGCGCGGCTGGTTCGAGCTGGTCTATGCCCTCGCGATCGTCAGCAGCGCCCTGCTGCTGGTCGGCTGGCGCACCCGCACCATGTCGGTGCTGTTCATGGTGGGTGTGCTGTCGCTACAGAACCGCAGCATCTTCATCGGGGACGGCGGCGACAACGTCATCCACCTGATGGCCATATACCTGGTGCTGACCCGCTGCGGACAGGTGTGGTCGCTGGACGCCCGCCGCGCGGCGAAGCGTACGCAGGAGGGTGCCCTCGGCCTCCCGGAGCGTGACATCACAGGTGTCGTGCTGTGGGCGGTTCTCGGTCTGTCCCTCGCTGTCGCCCAGGTCATGGGGCTGTCCGGGCTTTCCTGGTTCGGTGCCGGGCCGTTCCCGGGCGTGGGCTGGGGCCTGGCCCTGTGGGTGCTGTGGTGCGCGCACGGTGTCTGGTGGGCGGTGCGGCGGTACGCGCCCGGGGAGCCGCGCGTCGTCCTCGACATGCTCGGCAAGCTGGCGCACAACGGCGCCATGCTGGTGATCGTCGTCGAGGTGTGCCTGATCTACGCCACCGCCGGCTGGTACAAGATCCAGGGTTCGCGCTGGCAGGACGGCACCGCGGTCTACTACCCGATGCACCTGGACTACTTCTCGCCCTGGCCGGAGCTGTCCCGGGTGCTCGCCGACAACGGCCTGATGATCATGCTGATCACCTACGGCACGGTGATCGTGCAGGTCGCCTTCCCCTTCACGCTCTTCAACCGACGCCTGAAGAACGTGCTGCTCGTGGTGATGATCTGCGAGCACCTGTCGATCGCGTTCCTGCTGGGCCTGCCGTTCTTCTCGCTCGCGATGATCACGGCGGACGCGGTGTTCCTGCCGACGGTGTTCCTGGTCTGGCTGGGCGCCCGCGTCTCCGCCGTACGCGACCGGGTGCTGCCCCGGCGTACGCGGGACGGGGAAAGCGGGGTGGCGGCCCCGGCAGGGGCGCCCTGAGGGCGCGCGGTCACGTGCTGTGCCGTCGGTGGTGCCCGTCGACGGGTGCGCCGTATGTCCGCCCGGCGGGCAGTTGAGATAGTGGGGAAATGATCGAGAACGGGACCGACGATCCGGTACGGCGCTGGCGCGCGAGCGCCGGGGACCCCGCCTCGGTCCTCCTGGACGGCTTCCACGCGCTCAAGCACGCACTGCGCTTCGGCGGTGACGTACGGCAGGTGCTGACCGGCGACAAGGCCGCCCTGCTGGCGCTGGCCGGGGAACTCGCCGATGACCTGACCGACACCCTGGACACGCTGGCGGAGCAGGTGCCCCTCGCCGCGCTGCGCACGCTGCTGCCGAAGGTCCACCCCACGGGCGTCGCGGCGCTGGCCGTACGCCCCGATGCCGAGGCGAACCTGGCCCGCCTACGGGCCGCGCCGCGCCCCTCCCCCGTCGTCCTGCTGGAAAACCCGCGCAACCTGGGCAACATCGGCGCGGTCGTCCGCCTGGCGGCCGGTTTCGGCGCGACCGGTGTGGTCACCACGGGGTCGCTCGACCCCTGGCACCCCAACGCGGTACGCGGCAGCGCGGGCCTGCACTTCGCGAGCGCCGTGGAGCGCCTGACGCTGCCGGAGCTGCCGCCGGGGCCCCTTTACGCCCTCGACCCCGAGGGCGTGGACATCCGGACCGTCACCTTCCCCGACGACGCGATCCTGGCCTTCGGGTCCGAGCGCCAGGGCATCTCGGACGAACTGCGGGAGCGGGCGACGGCGCTGGTCGCGGTGCCGATGCAGGCGCGGGTCTCCAGCTTCAACCTGGCCACGAGCGTGGCCATGGGGCTCTTCCACTGGATGTCCCGCGCCTCGGCGGCGCCGGCCGCTGCGGCGGGTGCCGCCGAGGCGGCCGGACCGTCGTTCCCCGGCTTCCAGCCCTCCTGAACGGGCCCGCTAGCTCTCCTGACCGGGCCTGCGCACCTCCACCGTCCGGAACCGGTTCGCCACGAACGCGCCGTCGCACAGCGCCGCGTTCGCGGCCGGGTTGCCGCCCGAGCCGTGGAAGTCGGAGAAGGCGGCGGTCTGGTTCACGTACACCCCGCCGGTCAGGTTCAAGGAGAGCTGCGCGCACTCCTCCAGGCACGCCTCCTCCACCAGCTTCTCCACCTCCGCCGAGGTGGTGTACGCGCCGACCGTCATCGCGCCCTTGTCGCGGGTCGTGCGCCGCAGCAGGTCCACGGCGTCCGCCGGGGAGTCGACGGCCACCGCGAAGGAGACCGGGCCGAAGCACTCCGACAGGTAGGGCGCGTCGGCACCCGCGCCCTCCCAGAGCTTGCGCGCGCCGTCCATCTTGACCAGCACCGGCGTGCGGACCGTGGCGTCCGGGAAGTCGGGGTTGGTGACCGCGCGGGAGGGCAGGGCCACCTCGCCCAGCCCGGACGCCGCCTCGATCCGCTCCTTGACCTGCGGGTTGACGATGGCGCCGAGCAGCGCGTTGGCCCGCGCGTCGTCGCCGAGCAGCTTGTCGACCGCGGTGGCGAGGTCGGCGACCACGTCGTCGTACGACTTGGGGCCGGCGTCCGTGGAGATGCCGTCGCGGGGGATGAGGAGGTTCTGCGGGGTGGTGCACATCTGGCCGCTGTACAGGGACAGGGAGAAGGCCAGATTGCCGAGCATGCCCTTGTAGTCGTCGGTCGAGTCGATGACGACCGTGTTGACGCCGGCCTTTTCCGTGTGGACCTGCGCCTGGGGCGCGTTGGCCTCCAGCCAGTCGCCGAACTCGGTCGAGCCCGTGTAGTCGATGATGCGCACCTCGGGGCGGACCGCGAGGGTCTTGGCCAGGCCCTCGTCGGGGCGGTCCACGGCCAGGGCGACCAGGTCGGGGGAGAACCCGGCTTCGGCCAGCACCTCGCGCGCCACCCGGACGGTGAGCGCCAGCGGCAGCACGGCCCGCGGGTGCGGCTTGACCACGACCGCGTTGCCGGTGGCCAGGGAGGCGAACAGGCCCGGGTAGCCGTTCCACGTGGGGAAGGTGTTGCAGCCGATCAGCAGGGCGACGCCGCGGGGGACGGCCTTGAAGGTCTTGGTCAGCTCCAGCGGGTCGCGCTTGCCCTGCGGCTTGGACCAGGCGGCCCGGTCCGGGGTGCGGGTCTGCTCCGCGTAGGCGTAGGTGACGGCCTCCAGGCCGCGGTCCTGCGCGTGCGGCCCGCCCGCCTGGAACGCCATCATGAACGCCTGGCCGCTGGTGTGCATCACGGCCTGCGCGAACTCGTGGGTGCGCGCGCTGATCCGCGACAGGATCTCCAGGCACACCAGGGCCCGGATCTCCGGCCCGGCGTCGCGCCACGCGGGCATCGCGGCGCGCATGGCGGGCAGCAGCACGTCCGGGTCGGGGTGCGGATAGGTGATGTTCAAGGCGATGCCGTACGGCGAGACTTCGGCGCCGGTCCAGTCGTCCGTGCCGGGCTGGTCCAGGTCGAAGCGCTTGCCGCGCAGCGCCTCGAAGGCGGCCTCGCCGTCCGCCGGGGCGGTTTCGCCGTACGCCTTGGGGTGCTCGGGGTGCGGGGACCAGTACGCCCGGCTGCGGATCGCCTCCAGCGCCTGGTCGAGCGTCGTGCGGTGCTTCTCGCGCAGCTGCGCTGCGGTCAGTTCGGCGGCCATCGAAGACCAACTCCTCGTCGGGCGGCTCTGGGGCCTGCCGTCACGGGTCACCCGCCCCGCGGGCGCGGACGCCACACCGGGGAAGCGACGCCACTTCACGGACAGGCCCGAGGACAGGGCTGGGAACACATTCGGCGACGGGGCTAGAGTAACCGAACGATCGGTCGGGGCAAGAGGGTCCGGCGAACCTGTGGACAACTCCGTCGGGGAGGATCAGCCGTCATGACAGCCATCGAAGCGGGACGCACCGTCGCGGTCGTCGGCACGGGCACCATGGGCCAGGGAATCGCGCAGGTCGCGCTGGTCGCGGGTCACCCCGTCCGGCTCTACGACGCGCTGCCGGGCCGGGCCGCCGAGGCCGCCGAGTCGATCGGGCGGCGTCTGGACCGGATGGTGGAGAAGGGCAAGCTGCCGCCCGCGGAGCTCGAAGCGGCCCGCGCGCGCCTCCTGCCCGCCACCGCACTCCCCGAACTTGCCGATGTCGCACTCGTCGTCGAGGCGGTCGTGGAGGAACTGGGCGTCAAGCAGGAGCTGTTCGCCGCTCTGGAGGACGTGGTATCCGAGGACTGCCTCCTGGCCACCAACACCTCGTCCCTGTCCGTCACGGCCGTCGCGGGCGCCCTGCGCCGCCCCGGGCGCTTCGTCGGCCTGCATTTCTTCAACCCGGCGCCGCTGCTCCCCCTGGTCGAGGTGGTCAGCGGCTTCGCGACGGACGAGGCGGCGGCCACCACCGCGTACGAGACGGCCGCGGCCTGGGGCAAGTCCCCCGTACGCAGCGCCGACACCCCCGGATTCATCGTCAACCGCATCGCCCGCCCCTTCTACGCGGAGGCACTGCGCGTCTACGAGGAACGGGCCGCGGACCCGGCCACCATCGACGCCGTGCTGCGCGGGTCCGGCGGCTTCCGTATGGGGCCGTTCGAGCTGATGGACCTCATCGGACAGGACGTGAACGAGGCCGTCACGCGCTCGGTGTGGGAGGGCTTCTTCCGCGACCCCAAGTTCACGCCCTCACTGGCGCAGCGGCGCCTGGTGGAGGCCGGTCTGCTGGGGCGCAAGGCGGGGCGGGGCTGGTACGACTACGCCGAGGACGCCGCCGAGCAGCTGCCGCACACCGCGGAGCCCTGCCCGGCGCCGGCCGCGGTGGCGGTCCACACCCAGCTCGCCGGGCCGGCCACCGCCCTCCAGGAGCTGATCGAGGAGGCCGGCATCAAGGTCACCCGGGAGCGCGCGCCGGGGGAGCACGAGGGCTGCATCCGGCTGCCGGGCGGCGCGCGCCTGGCCCTGACCGACGGCCAGCCCGCCACGGGCGACCTGTCAGGCCCCACGATCCGCTTCGACCTGGCGCTGGACTACCGGGCCGCGACCCGTATCGCCCTCGCGCCCGGCGCGGAGGTGTCGTCCCAGGACGTGCGGGAGGCGGTGGGGCTCTTCCAGGCGCTCGGCAAGGCGGTCAGCGTCGTCGAGGACGTACCGGGCCTGATCGTCGCCCGTACGGTCGCGATGATCGTGGACTTCGCCGCGGACGCCGAGGCGCGCGGGGTGGCGAGCCGCGAGGACATCGACACGGCCATGCGGCTGGGCGTGAACTACCCCGGCGGCCCCTCGGAGTGGGCCGCGGACATCGGCCGCCACTGGTTGTGGCACCTGCTGGACAGCATGCACCACCAGTACGCCGGCGGACGCTACGCGCCGTCCTGGGCCCTGCGCCGCAGTTTGATGCCGAACCGCCGGATGCTCTAATCATGACCATGGCCAAGCGCGACACCTACACGCCCGATTCGCTGCTGGCGGTCGCCGTCGCGGTGTTCAACGAGCGCGGATACGACGGCACCTCCATGGAGCACCTCTCCCGGGCGGCCGGCATCTCCAAGTCCTCGATCTACCACCACGTGCGCAGCAAGGAAGAGCTGCTGCACCGTGCCATAAGCCGGGCGCTGGACGGGCTGTTCGGGGTCCTCCAGGAGCCCGGGGCGTGTACGGGGCGGGCCATCGAGCGCCTGGAGTACGTGGCCAGGCGCGAGACCGAGGTCCTCATGGAGGAGCTGCCGTACGTGACCCTGCTGCTGCGGGTGCGCGGCAACACGGACACGGAGCGCTGGGCCATGGAGCGCCGGCGGGAGTTCGACGGCCAGGTCACCGAGCTGCTCAAGCAGGCGGCGGCTGACGGCGACCTGCGCCCGGACGTGGATGTCCGGCTGGCGACCCGGCTGCTCTTCGGCATGATCAACTCCATTGTGGAGTGGTACCGGCCGGGCCGGGGCGGCGCGGCGACCAGTGAGGAGGTCGCGGAGGCCGTGGTGCGCACGGCCTTCGCGGGACTGCGGAAGTAGCCGCGGCGGCGGGCGCGCCGCACCCGTCGCCGGTGCGTCCTAGCCCTGCTCCGCCCCCAGGTCGGTTTCCTCGAAGACGAGCAGGGTGCGGGTGCTCAGCACCTCCGGTATCGACTGGATACGGGTGAGGACCAGCTCCCGCAGCTCCTGGTTGTCCTTGGTGTGCACCAGCAGCAGGACATCGAAATCGCCGCTGACCAGCGCGATGTGCGCGGCCCCCGGAAGCGCGGTGAGCTGGGCGCGCACCGTGCGCCAGGAGTTCTGCACGATCTTCAGCGTCACATACGCGGAAGCGCCCTGACCGGCGCGTTCCTGGTCGATACGGGCGCTGAAACCGCGGATCACACCGTCGTCGATTAAGCGGTTGATCCGCGCGTAGGCGTTGGCGCGCGAGACGTGTACGCGCTCGGCGACGGAGCGTATCGAGGCCCGCCCGTCGGTCTGGAGCATGCTCAGGATCGCGCGGTCGATGGTGTCCAAGGGGCGCGCGGGGCGGTTCCCTCCATTACTGGCCATCTGTTCGTCCGGCATACCGGCTCGCCTCCCCTTGGTGGACGCTCTGTCCTCATCTCAGGCTGTGGAGAACCGATTGTCCACAGGCTGAGCCCGCCTGTAGCCAAAATGTGCCGACGACCGAACAATCGGTAGGTACGGGCCGCCGCCCGTCCCATGGCATTGCTTACCCGTCCGTCGTCCTTCACCGCCCTCGGCGGGGCGCTCGGCGTCACTCTTTCCGAAGTTCCAAGGAGGTGCTCGTCATGACGGTCCTTGAGCAGCGCGGCAGCAGCCGGAACGAGAGCCACTGGCCCGCTCCGCCGCCCGCCTGGCGCCCTCGCGTCGATCCCGCGCCCCTCCTGCCCGACGCGGAGCCGTACCGCCTGCTGGGCACGGACGCCGCCGCCCGGGTCGAGTCCGGGCTGCTGACGGAGCTGTACGGGCACCTGGTGCGCGGCCGCCGCTACAACGCCCAGGCCACGGCGCTGACCCGGCAGGGCAGGCTGGCGGTGTATCCGTCGTCCACCGGCCAGGAGGCGTGCCAGGTGGCCGCCGCGCTGGTGCTGGAGGAGCGGGACTGGCTCTTCCCCAGTTACCGGGACACCCTCGCCGCCGTGGCCCGCGGGCTCGACCCCGTGCAGGCCCTCACCCTGCTGAGGGGCGACTGGCACACGGGATACGACCCGCGCGAGCACCGCGTCGCCCCCCTGTGCACGCCGCTGGCCACCCAGCTCCCGCACGCGGTCGGCCTCGCGCACGCCGCGCGCCTGAAGGGTGACGACGTGGTCGCGCTGGCCATGGTCGGTGACGGCGGCACGAGCGAGGGCGACTTCCACGAGGCGCTGAACTTCGCCGCGGTGTGGCAGGCCCCGGTGGTCTTCCTGGTGCAGAACAACGGCTTCGCGATCTCCGTGCCGCTGGCCAAGCAGACGGCCGCGCCGTCCCTCGCCCACAAGGCGGTCGGATACGGCATGCCCGGCCGCCTGGTGGACGGCAACGACGCGCCCGCGCTGCACCAGGTCCTCTCCGAGGCGGTGGAGCGGGCCCGCCGGGGCGGCGGCCCGACGCTGGTCGAGGCGATCACGTACCGCGTCGAGGCGCACACCAACGCCGACGACGCCACGCGCTACCGCACCGAGGACGAGGTCGAGCAGTGGCGCGGGCACGACCCGATAGCCCTGGTGGAGCGCGAGCTGTCGGAGCGCGGCCTGCTCACCGACGCGTTCGCGCAGCAGGTGCGGGACGGCGCCGAGGAGCTGGCCGCGGGCCTGCGCGACCGGATGAACCAGGACCCCGCACTGGACCCGATGGACCTGTTTGCACACGTCTACGCGGAGCCCACCGCCCAGTTGCGGGAGCAGGAGGCGCAGCTGCGGGCCGAGCTGGCGGCGGAGGCCGAGGACGAGGCGTCACGGGGCCGCGGGGCGGCGCACGACACGACGGGGAAGGAACGGCCATGACCGCGACCGCAACGGAGGCCGGGCGCAAGCCCGTCAGCATGGCGCAAGCCCTGAACCGGGCCTTGCGCGACGCAATGGCCGACGACCCGGCCGTCCATGTGATGGGCGAGGACGTGGGCGAGCTGGGCGGGGTCTTCCGGATCACCGACGGCCTGGTGAAGGAGTTCGGCGAGGAGCGCTGCGGCGACACGCCGCTCGCCGAGGCGGGCATCCTCGGCACCGCGGTCGGCATGGCCATGTACGGGCTGCGGCCGGTCGTGGAGATGCAGTTCGACGCCTTCGCGTACCCCGGTTTCGAGCAGCTGATCAGCCATGTCGCGCGGATGCGCAACCGCACCCGGGGCGCCATGCCGCTGCCGCTGACCATCCGCGTCCCCTACGGGGGCGGCATCGGCGGCGTGGAGCACCACAGCGACTCCTCCGAGGCGTACTACCTGGCCACTCCGGGGCTCCAGGTCGTCACCCCGGCCACGGTCGCCGACGCGTACGGGCTGCTGCGCGCCGCCATCGCCTCCGACGACCCGGTGGCCTTCCTGGAGCCGAAGCGGCTCTACTGGTCGCGGGCCGACTGGTCCCCCGACGCACCGGCGCCGGTGGCCCCGCTGGGCCGCGCGGAGATCCGGCGGCCGGGCAGCGGCGCCACACTGATCACGTACGGGCCGTCGCTGCCGGTCTGCATGGAGGCCGCCGAGGCGGCCACGGCGGAAGGCTGGGACCTGGAGGTCGTCGATCTCCGCTCGCTGCAGCCGTTCGACGACGCGACCGTCTGCGCCTCGGTCCGGCGGACGGGCCGCGCGGTCGTGGTCCACGAGGCCAGCGGCTTCGGCGGCCCCGGCGGGGAGATAGCCGCGCGGGTCACGGAGCGCTGCTTCCACTACCTGGAGGCGCCGGTGCTGCGGGTCGCGGGCTTCGACATCCCGTATCCGCCGCCGATGCTGGAGCGCCACCACCTGCCCGGGGTGGACCGCATCCTGGACACCGTCGGCCGTCTCCAGTGGGAGGCGGACCGGACCGAGGGGAGCGGTGACTGATGGCCGAGGTCCGTGAGTTCACACTGCCCGATCTCGGAGAGGGCCTTACCGAGGCGACGGTCGTGCGGTGGCTGGTCGAGGTCGGCGAGGTGGTCGCCGTGGACCAGCCGGTGGTCGAGGTGGAGACCGCGAAGGCGCTGGTGGACGTGCCGTGCCCGTACGGCGGCGTGGTCACCGCGCGGTACGGCGACGAGGGCACCGAACTGCCCGTCGGATCGCCGCTGCTGACGGTGGCGGTCGGATCCACCGCACCGGCCGGACAGGAAACGGGAGGTGACCGGGCGCCCGAGGAGGGGACGGGCGACACGGACGCCGCGACCGGCGGGCCCGGGGAGGCCGGTGGGGCTGGAGAGGCTGGTGTGGCTGGAGAGGCCGGCGGGGCCGGGAAGGCAGGCGGCACCAAGGCCGGCGGAGCGGCCGAGGGCTCAGGGAACGTACTCGTCGGATACGGCACCAGCGCCGCGTCCGCGCGCCGTCGGCGGGTCCGGCCGACGGCGGGTGCCGGGGCGGCGGACGCCGGGGCGGCGGGTGCCGGGGCGGCGGGTGCCGGGGCGGTGGAGCCAGCGCGCCGGCAGGCCGCGCTCGAAGGCCCGGTGCCGGTCATTTCTCCGCTGGTGCGGCGGCTGGCACGGGAACACGGCCTGGACCTGCGGGAGATACGGGGCTCGGGCCCGGAGGGGCTGGTCCTGCGCACGGACGTGGAACGTGCGGTGCGCGCACGGAGCGCGGCGGGGGCCGGTGCGGCAGCACCTGGCGTGACCGGCGCACCTGCCGCGACCGGCACCGCTGGAGCCACCGGAGCCACCGGAGCCCCCGGGGCCCCCGGATCGTCCGGCGTGACCGGTGCGGAGAGCGGAACGGCGGCGTACGAAGGTCTTCCCGGCGAGGCCGAGCGGATACCTCTGCGGGGCATGCGCGGGGCCGCGGCCGAGAAGTTCCGGCGCAGCCGTCAGGAGATCCCCGACGCGACGTGCTGGGTGGACGCCGACGCGACCGAACTGCTCGCGGCCCGGCGGGAGATGAACGCCGTCGGCGGCGCCAAGGTGTCGCTGCTCGCGCTGCTGGCCCGTGTCTGTACGGCGGCGCTCGCGCGGTATCCACAGCTCAACGCGACCGTCGACACGGCGGCCAACGAGATCGTGCGGCTGCCCGCCGTCCACCTGGGCTTCGCGGCGCAGACCGACCGCGGGCTGGTGGTGCCGGTCGTACGGGACGCCCACCGCCGTACGGCCGAGGGGCTGACCGCCGAGATGGCCCGGCTCACCGAGGCCGCGCGGGCCGGTTCGCTCGGCCTCGCCGAGCTGACCCACGGCACCTTCACGCTCAACAACTACGGCGTCTTCGGCGTCGACGGCTCCACGCCGATCATCAACCACCCCGAGGCGGCCATGCTGGGCGTGGGCCGAATAGCGGCGAAGCCCTGGGTCCACGAGGGGGAGTTGGCCATACGCCAGGTCGTGCAGCTGTCGCTCACCTTCGACCACCGGGTGTGCGACGGCGGTACCGCGGGCGGGTTCCTGCGGTTCGTGGCGGACTGCGTGGAGCGGCCGGCGGTGTTGTTGCGCACGTTGTGAGCGGTCCCGGTCGGTGACCGGGGCGGTCCCGGCGATACTCGTGGGGTGACCGACCAGCAGCCCGCTCAGGACCGGGACCCGCGCGCGGCCGACGGCGCGCTCCACGGTGTCGCCGCGCCCGCCCCCGCGCTTTCCGGTACGTACGACGTCATCGTCCCGGCCGGGGGCGCCGCCCGGCGGCTCGGCGGGGTGGACAAGCCCGGGCTGTCCGTCGGCGGGCGCTCGCTTCTGGACCGGGTGCTCGACGCCTGTGCGGACGCGGCGACCGCCGTGGTCGTCGGGCCGCCGCGGCCCACCGCGCGGCCGGTCATCCAGGCCCTTGAGGACCCGCCCGGCGGCGGGCCGCTCGCCGCGCTGGACGCCGGGCTGCGGCACACCACCGCCCCCGTCGTCCTCGTCCTCTCCGCCGACCTGCCGTTCCTGACGGGCGCGACGGTGCGGGCCCTGCGCGCGGCGGTCGAAGCGGGCGAGGGAGCCGAGGGGGTGGAAAGGGCCGATGGGGTAGAAGGGACCGAAGGGGTAGAAGGAGCTGAAGGGGCCGAAGGGAGGGTCGACGCCGCGCTGCTGCGGGACGCGGAGGGCAAGGACCAGCCGCTGGTCGCCGCGTACCGGGCCGAGCCGCTGCGGCGTGCGCTGGCCGCCGTACGGGCCGAACGCGGCACGCTCGCCGGGCAGCCGCTGCGTGCGCTGCTGGCCCATCTGTCACCGCGCCGGGTGCCCGATCCGACGTCCACCGCGTCCTTCGACTGCGACACCTGGGAGGACATCGAGGCGGCACGCGCCCGCATCAGAGCGGCACGCGCCCGTATCAGGGAGCATGGGACCGTGTTGGACGAATGGATCACCGCAGCCAAGGCCGAACTGGGCATCGAACTCGATGTGGACACGGCGGCACTCCTCGACCTCGCCCGCGACGCGGCGCACGGTGTGGCGCGGCCGGCGGCGCCGCTGACCACCTTCCTGGTCGGTTACGCCGCCGCTCAGCAGGGCCGGGACGTGTCCGTACTGGCGGCCAAGGCGGCCGCGCTGGCCAACCGGTGGGCCGCCGAGGCCGCCGAGGACGCCGACGCCACGCCGGAGGCCGCGCCCGAGGCCAAGCCGAAGGCGAAGCCGGCGGAATGATGGAGGGCGAGTTCGACGACGCGTTGGCGCTGGCCAACGGGGGCCCGGTCGTGCCGCCGCGCCCGGAGGACCGCCGGTCGCCGGGGAGCCGTACCGACGATCACCGGGTGTGGGGCGGCCGTGGTGACGGCCTTCCGGGGCACGAGGGTGACGGACCCGTACCGGCCCCCGGCCGCCACGGTTGTGCGGCTCCCCCCGGCGGGAGCCGCGCACCCGCTTCCGGCCGCCGCGCACCCGCTTCCGACGGCTGTGCGCCTGCCTCCGACCGTTACGCGCCCGCCGCTGCCCCATACGCGTCTGCTTACACCCCGTACGGGTCCACCCCCGACCCGTACGCGTCCGCTTCCGATCGTCACGCCGCCGCACCTGCCGACACCCACGTGCCCGCTTCCGACCGTCACCCCCGCGTCCCTGCCGACCCCCACGTACCCGCTTCCGACCGTCACGCCCCCGTCTTCGACGACGGCTACTCGTGGATCTTCGACGACCGGGAGCCCACCCGGACGACCGGCCGGTCCGGCGGGAAGCCGACGGCCGGTACGGGCCTGGACGACGACGCGCGTCGCGGCCCGTACACACCGTGGGACACCGCACCGGCCCTGAAGGCGGGCGATCCGTCGTCCGTACCCGGTGGTGAAGACGGGCCGCGTGGGCCGCTCCCGCCCGGTTCCCACCCTCCTTCACCGCGACCCGAGACCGAGCCGGCCACCCGCGGAGCACCGTTCGGGCCGCCCTTCGGACCGCCCTACGATCCGCCCTCCTCCACCACGGAGAATCCCGGCCACGACCACCCCACCCACCACGGCCGCCGCACCCGGCACGACCACCCCGCGCCGACCCCCTGGCGTACGGCCCGTGGGATCGCCGCCCGGGCGCCGCGCGGACCGCTGCCCCCGGTCGCCTGCCCGCTCGGCGCCGCGGCCCTCGGACGCACCCTCGCCGAGCCGCTGACCGCGCTCACCGACCTGCCGTCCTTCGACACCTCCGCGATGGACGGCTGGGCGGTCGCCGGGCCCGGCCCCTGGCATCTCGCCGCCCGGAGCCGTCCGGACGAGCACGAGCACGGCATCCTGGCCGGTCACGAGGCATCCGAGGCGGTCGCCGACGGGGACGCGGTGCCGATCGCCACCGGTGCCCGCATCCCGCCGGGCGTCACGGCCGTGCTGCGCAGCGAGCACGGCGAGGTACGGCAGCGGCCCGACGGCGGCGCGCAGTTGTACGCGCCCGCGCCCGTGCCGCCCGGCCAGGACATCCGGCCGCGCGGCCAGGAGTGCCGCCGCGGCGACCAACTGCTGCCCGCGGGCGCGCTGGTGACCCCGGCCGTGCTGGGGCTGGCCGCGGCGGCCGGGTACGACGAGCTGGTCGCGTACGCCCGGCCGCGCGTCGAAATCCTCGTCCTCGGTGACGAGTTGCTGAACGCCGGGCTGCCCGCCGAGGGACGCATCCGGGACGCGCTCGGGCCGATGATCACGCCGTGGCTGCGCGCGCTGGGCGCGGACGCCGGGCCGCCCCGGCACCTCGGCGACGACGCCGACGCGCTGTACGACGCCCTCGCCTCGTCCACCGCCGACCTGGTGATCACCACGGGTGGTACGGCCTCCGGGCCCGTCGACCATGTGCACCCCACGTTGCGCAGGCTGGGCGCCGAGGTGCTGGTGGACGGCGTGGCGGTACGCCCCGGGCACCCCATGCTGCTCGCCCGGCTGACCGCCGACCGGTTGCTGGTCGGCCTGCCCGGCAACCCGCTGGCCGCCGTGTCGGGCCTGGTCACCCTGGCCGAACCGGCGCTGCGTACGCTCGCGGCGCGCCGCCGGACGCCCGCCTACCGGGCGCCGCTGACCGCCGCGGTGTCCGGCCACCCGCACGACACGCGGCTCGTGCCGGTCGCCTTCCGGGAGGGCGCGGCCGACGACGGGGACGGTGGCGCGGTCGTACCGCTGCGGTTCAGCGGGCCCGCCATGCTGCGCGGCATCGCGGCGGCCGACGCGATGGCCGTCGTACCGCCCGGCGGCGCGGAGCGCGGCCGCGACGTGGAACTCCTCGACCTGCCGTGGACCGGCGACGGCTCGGCGGCGGAGGCGGTGACGGACTGGGCGGCCGACACTCCGGACCGTCCTGCTTCGGACCGCCCCGGCCTGGACCGTCCTGCTTCGGACCGCCCCGGCCCGGACCGTCCTGCCTCGGACCGCCCCGGCCTTGACCGCCCCGCCACGAGCCGCCCTGGCCTGGACCGTTCCGGCCCAGACCGCCCCGCCACGAGCCGCCCCGCCACGAACCGCCCCGGTCCGGACCCGCGTCACCCCGGAGCCGGGCCGCACGACCGCCCGAACGTTTCGCCCGCCGACCCCCACCCCGACCCCGACCCGACCGGCGGAGGCGCCGCGTGAAGCTCCCCACCCACGACGCCGCGGCCCGCGACATCCCCGAGGGCCACAGCCACCGCGTCGTGCTGCCGCGCCGCGCCCCCATGGCGCCGCTGCGCCAGGTCGCCCGCCGCCTGCTGATGGCGCTGCTCGTGCTCGTCGCGACGGTGGCCATCGTCTGGATCGACCGCGACGAGTACCACGACAACGCCAACGGCTCCGTCGACTTCCTGGACTGCGTCTACTACGCCACCGTCACGCTCTCGACCACCGGTTACGGCGACATCGTCCCGTACGGGGACGGTGCGCGGCTGCTCAACATCCTGCTCATCACGCCCCTCCGGGTCCTCTTCCTGATCATCCTGGTCGGCACCACTCTCGAAGTCCTCACCGAGCGCACCCGCGAGCAGTGGCAACTGAACCGCTGGAGAAACGCCTTGCGCGACCACACCGTCATCGTCGGCTTCGGCACCAAGGGCCGGTCCGCGGCCCAGACCCTGCGCGCGACGGGCCTGACCCGCGACCGCATCGTCATCGTCGACCCGAGCCCCAAGGTCATCGACTCGGCGGTGGCCGAGGGCTTCGCGGGCGTGGTCGGCGACGCGACGCGCAGCGACGTCCTCCTGCGGGCCGAGATCCAGCGCGCCCGCCAGGTCGTCATCGCCACCCAGCGCGACGACACCGCCGTCCTGGTCTCGCTCACCGCCCGCCAGCTCAACAAGAAGGCCAACATCGTCGCGGCCGTACGGGAGGAGGAGAACGCGCCGCTGCTGCGCCAGTCCGGCGCCGACATGGTCATCACCTCGGCCAGCGCGGCCGGCCGCCTGCTGGGCCTGTCGGTGCACAGCCCCAGCGCCGGCACGGTCCTGGAAGACCTGATCCAGCAGGGCAGCGGCCTGGACCTGATCGAGCGCCCGGTGGTGAAGGCCGAGGTCGGCAAGTCGGTACGGGAGACGGACGACCTGATCGTCTCGGTGCTGCGCGGTCACCGGCTGCTCGGGTACGACGACCCGGCGGCCAGCCCGCTTCAGCCCGCCGACCGGGTGATCACCATCGTGCGGGCGGTACCGCCGGAGGAGCCGGACGGGTCGTCCAGGTCCGGCGCGAAGCCGGTGATCCCCGGGACGGGGGTCTCCCCGATGGCACCCGTCCGCCGGGACGACTAGACCGCCGCCGCCCGGCCTCGGTGACCGCGTGCCCGGCCCCCGCCTCCGTCTGCTGCCCGGCCTCGGTGACCGCGTGCCCGGCACCCGCCTCCGTCTGCTGCCCGGCCTCGGTGACCGCGTGCTCCGCCCCCGCCTCCGTCCGCCGCCCGGCCTCGGTGACCGCGCGCCCGGCACCCGCCTCCGTCCGCCGCTCCCCGGGGGCGAGTAGCCTCGCGGCCATGCGTGCGATCACCATTCCCGAACCCGGCGGTCCCGACGCCCTCGTATGGGCCGAGGTGCCCGATCCGCAGCCGTCCGAAGGGGAGGTTCTGGTCGAGGTGGCGGCCACCGCCGTCAACCGTGCCGACCTCCTCCAGCGCCAGGGCTTCTACGACCCGCCGCCCGGCGCGTCCCCGTACCCCGGCCTGGAGTGCGCCGGCCGGATCAAGGCGCTCGGCCCGGGGGTGGGCGGCTGGGCGGTCGGCGACGAGGTGTGCGCGCTGCTCTCGGGCGGCGGGTACGCGGAGCAGGTCGTCGTACCGGCGGGCCAGCTGCTGCCCGTGCCGAAGGGCCTCGACATGGCCGCCGCCGCGGCGCTGCCCGAGGTGACGTGCACCGTATGGTCGAACGTCTTCATGATCGCGCACCTGCGTCCCGGCGAGACGCTGCTCGCGCACGGAGGTTCCAGCGGCATCGGCACGATGGCGATCCAGCTCGCCAAGGCGGTCGGCGCGCGCGTCGCGGTCACCGCGGGCAGCGCCGACAAGCTGGCCCGCTGCGCCGAACTGGGCGCCGACATCCTCGTCAACTACCGCGACCAGGACTTCGTGGAGGAGGTGCGCAAGGCCACCGACGGCAACGGCGCGGACGTCATCCTGGACATCATGGGCGCCAAGTACCTCGACCCGAACGTCCGGGCGCTGGCCACCAACGGGCGCCTGGCGATCATCGGCCTCCAGGGCGGCGCCAAGGCAGAGTTGAACCTGGGCGCGCTGCTGACCAAGCGCGGCGCGGTCACCGCCACCTCGCTGCGCGGCCGCCCGCTGGCCGAGAAGGCGGCGATCGTCGCGGCGGTACGGGAGCACGTCTGGCCGCTGATCGAGAACGGTCAGGTCCGGCCGATCGTGGACCGTACGCTGCCGATGGCCGAGGCGGCCGAGGCGCACCGGATCGTGGACGCCAGCGGCCATGTGGGCAAGGTCGTCCTGACGGTCTGAGCCCGGCGCACGGGCGCGCGACGCGGTGGTGCCGGGGCACGGCACCACCGCGCGTTCACCTCTGTCACCTCTGTCACCTTTGCCATCTCTGTCACCTCTGTGGAGCCGCTGCACCACACCCCCGCACCGTCCGGGATGCCGCGTATATCCCCCCGTGTGACGCTGAGGACGTCAGGCGACCACTCCGCGGGTACGGGAGGTCATGGGTGTGACGTCGGAACTCGTGACCCAGGGATACGAGTCGGACCACCGGCCGGATCATCTGCCGGACCACCGGCCGGTTCACCTGCCGGAGGGCAAGATTCCGGAATACCGCCTCCCGGAATACCTTCCCCCGGTACCGATCACTCCGGTGCCCGTGCGCTCGATATCCGTGGCCCTGGCAGCGGGACGGCGGTGCCGTCCCCGACCGCTCCGTCCCCGTAGGTTCCGGCCCGGTCCCCGTAGGCTCCGGCTCCGTCCCCACCGGCCCCGCCCGCGCCTCGCAGCCCGCCTGCTGCTCGCCACGGCCCTGCTGCCCCTCCCGTACGCGACAGCGGCCACAGCGGCCACAGCATCAGCAGCGACCCCGCGCCACAGCGTTCTCACACACAACGCCGCGGACCAGGCCCGTACGCTCCCCGACCGCAACCAGGGCCCCGCCCACCCTGACAACGCCGACCACGCGGAACCCCCGGAAACCGACGCGGGAACCGATACCGGCACCGGCACCGGAACCAGCACCCCTACCCCCACCCCCACTCCCACCCCGCGCCCCACCACCCCCCTCGACGCCCTCAGCCGCCTGGTCCCCCTCGTCCCCGGCCTCCCGGTGCCCTCCTCCGGACCGGCGTCCGGCTCCGGTGCGGACGACCCTCGCCCGGCCCTTCCGCCGGCGCCCGGCCCGTCCGCCCCGAACGGCGTCTCGGCCGACGGGGACCCGCAGAACGGCCACGCGTCCCGGCCCCCGTCCCCCGCGGCCTCCAAGTCCCCCGGAAGGCCCTCGCCCGCCCCCTCGCGGCCCCGCCGGAGCGACCTCGCCGGACGCCTCGCCAACCGGCCCTACGTACCGCTGCCGCCCCTCCAGGCCCCCGCCTCGTCGGCCCTCGCCCGGCCGCACGGCCCTTCCCGTTACGCGCCCGGTGCCGTACCCGGCGCCGCCTCGGCCGCGAAGCGCACCCCGGGCACCGCCGCCGGGCCGGGCAACGGCGTCCACCGGGTGCTGCCGCTGGGCGCCGGTATGGCCCTGACCGGTCTCGGGCTGGCCTTCATCGCCCTGCGGCTCAGACGCTCGTGACCGGCCCGCCGCTCCCCGGCCCGAAGCCCACCCCGGGCCCACCCCGGGCTCACCTTGGGCCCGCCCCGGGCTCACCTTGGGCCCGCCCCGGGCACACCCCGAGTTCACCCCAAAGCTCATCCCCCTCCGGAGGTTGGATCATCTTTCTCCCAGGGCACAACCGTTCCTAGTCAGCTGTACGAGAGAATGGCGGCATGGATATGCCGATGAACGAACGGTCGCAGGAGAGCCCGCACGTCCTGGTTGTCGGCCCGGACGGGATGGCTCTCGGCAGCGCCGGCTCCGGTGGCGGGGACGGCGACGACGAGTCCCGCGAGGTTCCCGTGACGGACATGGTCGAACAGCCCGCGAAGGTCATGCGCATCGGCAGCATGATCAAGCAGCTCCTCGAAGAGGTGAAGGCCGCTCCGCTGGACGAGGCGAGCCGGGTGCGTCTGAAGGAGATCCACTCCAGCTCGGTCAAGGAGCTGGAGGACGGCCTGGCGCCCGAGCTGGTCGAGGAGCTGGAGCGGCTGTCGCTGCCGTTCACCGACGACTCGGTGCCCACGGACGCGGAACTGCGCATCGCGCAGGCCCAGTTGGTCGGCTGGCTGGAAGGCCTCTTCCACGGTATCCAGACGGCGCTGTTCGCCCAGCAGATGGCGGCCCGCGCCCAGTTGGAGCAGATGCGCCGCGCGCTGCCGCCCGGTGCGGTGCCGTCCGAGGACCTGGAGCAGGCCCAGCAGAGCCAGGGCGGCGCCCGCTCCGGCCCGTATCTTTAAAACCTTTAACGGCCCCGCAAACCCTGCAAGGCAAGGCCCGCAACGGCCCCGCAAGTCCTGCAAGGCAAGGCCCGCAACAGCCCCGCGAACCCGTCAACGGCCCGCAAACCCTTCACCGGTCCCGCCCAACGGAAAAGGGCCCGCCGCGCACCCCGCGCGCCGGGCCCTTCCCATCGGTCCGGACGGTCAACCACGGCCGACTGCCGCCGGTTCTAAGACCTGCCACCGCCGGTCCCAAGGCCTGCCGCCGCCGGTCCCAAGATCCGCCTTCGCCGGTCCCACGACCTGCCGCCGGTCCTACGACCTGCGCCCCGTGGTCCTACGACCTGCGCCCCGTCGACACGGTCAGGTGAATCTTCTCGCCGGACGACGGGTCCCACATCGAGATCGGCGACTGGCCGATGACGGTGTTCTTGCCGTACAGGGAGTTGTTGCGCTCGGAGATGTCGTACGACCAGCCGGCCGCCTCCATGCACTTCTTCACCGAGTCCAGGTTCTTGCCGTAGAAGGACGGCAGGAAGATCTTGCCCTTCTGGCTGTAGCTCTTGACCGGGTCGGTGCAGCGCGTGGTCGAGATCGTGGCCGTCGGGTCCTCGGGCCGGACCGAGTCGGAGGGGGACGGCGAGTAGCTGTACGCGCCGGTGGGGCGCGGGTTCGGGCTGTCGCCGCCGCTGCTCAGGCCGATGCCGATGGCGATCGCGGTGACCACGACCACGCCGACGACGGCGGAGACCACGATCACCGGGGTGTTGCTCTTGCCGGAGCGGTTGCCGCCGGGGCCGGGGCCGGGACCGACCGGCGCGGGCGCGGGTGCGGGCGTGGAGGGGCCCGCGTACGGGGGCGGGGTCTGGAAGCTGTTGTTGAACGGGGCCGGGCCCGGGCCCTGGGAGGGGATGGGCCCCGGCGGCTGGAAGGCGTTCACCGGCGGCGGCGTGGACGGCGCGGAGGGGCCGAAGCCGGGTCCGCCGTTCGCCGCCGGGCCCGGGCCCATCGGCGGGCCCGCCTGGGGCGCGGCCTGCGTCGGCTGGTAAGGCGTCTGCACGCTCGGCGGCGCCGGGGTGTGCGGGCCCGCGGCGTTCGCGGAGGCGGCCGGGAAGACCGCGGAGGACACCGAGGAGCCGCTGTTACGGGCGCGCGGGCCCTCGCTGATGATGAGCGGCGTCGCGCCGGGCTGGCCCGACCCGGCGACGCGCAGGCACTCGTCGCGCATCGCCTCGGCGGTGGGGAACCGCTCGTTGGGGTTCTTCTTCAGCGCGCGGGCGACCAGCGCGTCCACGGCGGGCGGCAGCGACCGGTTGATGCTGGAGGGGACCGGCGGCTCCTCCTGGACGTGCGCGTACGCGATGGCCAGCGGCGAGTCCGCGTCGAAGGGCAGCTGCCCGGTCAGCAGCTCGAAGAGCATGATGCCGACCGAGTACAGGTCCGAGCGGGCGTCCACGCCGCGGCCCAGCGCCTGCTCGGGGGAGAGGTACTGCGGGGTGCCGACGACCATGCCGGTCTGCGTCATCGAGGTGACGCCGGACTGCATGGCGCGGGCGATGCCGAAGTCCATGACCTTGACCACGCCGCGCTTGTTCAGCATGACGTTGCCGGGCTTGATGTCCCGGTGGACCAGCCCCATTTCGTGGCTGACCTCCAGGGCGGCCAGCACATCGGCGGTGATCTTCAGCGCCTTCTCGGTGGGCATCGCGCCGTGCTGGGCGATGTCCCGGTCCAGGTCGGAGCGGAGTGGCTGACCCGCCACGTACTCCATGACGATGTACGGCACCATGCCGCCGTCGAGCTCGTCCTCGCCGGAGTCGAACACCGAGACGATGTTGGTGTGCGTGAGTTTGGCCACGGACTGGGCCTCGCGCCGGAAGCGCTCGCGGAAGGCCTGCTCGCGGCCCAGCTCGGTGTGCAGGGTCTTGATCGCGACCTCGCGGTCCAGCACGCTGTCGTACGCGAGGTGCACGGACGCCATGCCGCCGGCGCCCAGAAGATCGCGGAGCTGGTAGCGTCCACCGCCCACCGAACGGCCCTCGTACCGGCCCTGAGCGCCGTCCTGGCTCATGGTTCCGCTTCCCCCTTGGCGCGCTGTTCCCGCGCACGTGTTGCGGCGCGCCGCGCCTCGTGGCTCTTTGCTGCTGTGCCCGTCCGTGCAGCGCTTCTGACGTGATGACGTGTACGTACAGACGTTACTCAACGTCGTGGGCTGCGGCTCGTGCGCCTGTGGACGTGCCGAGATCAGTATGGGTTGTTCGAGATCGGTGGTTGAACCGGAGCCCAGTCTGCCCCAGGGCCGGTACACGTCAAGCCGTGTGCCCGTTCCGTGACCAGATGCGCAAGATCCCATTACGGTCCTGAACCGTTCGGACCGCCGATCGGCCCGTGATTACCGCGGGTTAACTTGCGACAATGGGCCCGCAGAAGGTGTGATGACCGGTCCATCACGGGACCGGTGTATGCCGCGGAGCCTGTAGCGTGCTCTAGCGAAGACCGAGACCTTACCGCTGTGATGCGGATTGATACGACGGCGAGGACCGATGGCACCGACGCAGAGCCCACAGGGCCCGTCCGATCCTGATGCCACCGGCTCCCACTCTCCCGATGCGAATCTCCCCGATGCGCCGGAGATGTGGGGCAATGGCGGTTTGGTGGGCGACGGACGCTACCGGCTCACGCGCCGGCTCGGACGTGGCGGCATGGCGGAGGTGTTCGCCGCCGAGGACGTGCGCCTCGGCCGCACCGTCGCCGTCAAGCTGCTGCGGGCCGACCTCGCGGAGGACCCGGTCTCCAAGGCCCGCTTCACCCGCGAGGCACAGTCCGTCGCGGGGCTGAACCACCACGCGGTGGTGGCGGTGTACGACTCCGGCGAGGACTACGTCGGCGGCAACACGGTGCCGTACATCGTCATGGAGCTGGTCGAGGGCCGCACCATCCGCGACCTGCTGCTGAACGCGGACGCGCCGCCGCCGGACCAGGCGCTGATCATCGTCTCCGGGGTGCTGGAGGCGCTGGCCTACAGCCACCAGCACGGCATCGTGCACCGCGACATCAAGCCCGCGAACGTGATCATCACGCACGGCGGCGCGGTCAAGGTGATGGACTTCGGCATCGCCCGCGCGCTGCACGGCGCGCAGTCGACGATGACCCAGACCGGCATGGTCATGGGCACGCCGCAGTACCTCTCCCCGGAGCAGGCCCTCGGCAAGACCGTGGACACCCGCTCCGACCTGTACGCGACCGGCTGTCTGCTGTACGAACTGCTGGCGCTGCGCCCGCCCTTCACCGGCGAGACCCCCCTGTCGGTCGTCTACCAGCACGTCCAGGACATGCCGGTGCCGCCCTCGGAGGTCTCCTCCTCGGTGCCGCCGGAGCTGGACGGCCTGGTCATGCGCTCGCTGGCCAAGGACCCGGACGACCGCTTCCAGACCGCGGAGGAGATGCGCGGCCTGGTCCAGTACGCCCTTCAGATGCTGCACGAGCAGGGCGGCCACAGCGGTACGTGGAACACCGGCCCGGTCGCCGTGCACGACGGCGGGCACACCCCGGCGATGGGCTCGATGGCGGCCACCACCGCCCTGCCGCACCCGGACCACGGGCAGACCGCGGCGCAGCCGATCCTGCCGCCCGGCATGCGGGACGGCGACGGCGGCTACGAGGGCGGTCCCCGGCCCGCCAAGGGCGGCCGCGGCAAGATCTGGCTGATCGCGGCGCTCGCGGTGATCGCCATCGCGGTCGGCGTGGCCATCGCGATCAAGAGCGCGGGCGGCGACGGCAAGCAGAAGGACCCGCAGCCGACCAAGAGCCCGTCGGTCTCGCAGAGCACCGAGGACCAGAGCTCGGAGACGCCGTCCGAGGAGCCGTCGACCCCGCACACGCAGCCCGGCGGCACCGGCGGCGACTCGGGTACGTGGAACCGCCCGTCGACGCGCCAGCCGACCACGCCGCGCACGTCCCAGTCGCCCTCCTCGAAGCCCACGCCGTCGTCCAAGCCCCCGACGTCCCCGCCGCCCTCCCATTCGTCGTCCACCGGCGGCTCGACCGACGGCGGCACGAACGCCGGCACCGAGGGCGGTAACAACGGCGACAGCAAGGGCGGCACGACGAGCGGCACCACGAGCAACGGCGGTACGACCCAGGGGAGCGGTTCGGGCAGCGGCGGCCCGGCCGGCACCGGCGCGATCGGCGATTCGGACGGCAGCTGACCGCACCGCCGCCCCGCGGCACCCCTCCTGAGCGCCTGACCACGACGGGCGGCCGGATCCCCGGCCGCCCGTCGCGGCGTACCAGGGCCGACGGGCGGCCGGAGCAACCGTCAGGGGCCCCGGACTGGTACGGGCCCAGGGCTGGTAGGGGTCTCGGACTGTTACGGATTCCGGACCGCTACGGGTTGTGGACCGCTACGGGTTGTGGACCGCTACGGGTTGTGGACCGTTTACGAGTCCCGGACTGGTACGGGCCCCGGACCGTTACGGGCCCCGGACCGGTCCGGGTCCCGGACCGCTACGGACTCCCGCCGCCCTCACTCCGTGAAAGCCGCCCGCACCGCCCCGTACTCCCGCGTCCACCACACCGCCAGCGCCGCCGCCGCCGGGAACTGCGGATCGGCCCGCCGGTCACCCAGCCGGTAGCGCCAGTCGAGCATCCAGAAGTCGTTGAGCCGCTCCCACCACACCCGGCGCACGGCGTCGGCCAGTTCCCCCGCACCGGCCCCCGAGGCGCGGCGGTAGGCGCCCGCGTAGGCCCGTACCTTCGGCAGGTCCAGGGTGCCCGCGGGCTGGACGAAGAAGATCGCGGCGGCCCGTACGGCCTCTTCGGCGCGGGGCTGCACGCCCAGCCGGTCCCAGTCGACGATGGCGGCCGGTTCGGCGTCCCGGTAGAGCAGGTTGAGGGGATGGAAGTCGCCGTGCACCCAGCCGGCGGCCGGGACCCGGTCCGCCCCGGGGCGGCGGTGGGCCACCCGTTCCAGCAGGGCGCGGCGCTCCAGCAGCCGGTGTTCGGCCAGTTCGTCGAAGCTGCTGCGCGGCCGGGACCGGCGGGCGAGCGCCAGCAGTTCGTCGATCATCTCGAAGGTGCGCGCGGGGTCGGCGCCCGCGTGCTCGTACGGGGCACCGGGCCCCGCCGTGTCGCGCGTTATGACCTGCTCCAGCGCCAGGTGCACATGCCCCAGCAGGGCGCCCAGGCGGCGCGACTGGTGGCGGGTGAGCGCGGCGCCGTCGCGGTGCCGGCCCTCGACCCAGGGGTGCAGCGCGTAGCAGCGGCCGCCGAGGACCGTGACCGTGCGGCCGTCCGCGTCGGCGAGCGGCGGGGCGACGGGCAGGCCGAGCGCGCCCAGGCGGCGCGTGGCGCGGTGCTGGCGGGCGATGGCGGCCTGGTCGCCGTCGAGGTGGTGCTTGAGGAAGTAGCGGCCGTGTGTGGTGGCGAGGCGGTAGCCGCGGTTGAGCAGCCCCTCGGCGACCGGTACGCACGACAACGGCTCCCCGGCGCCGTAGCGGCGCAGCAGGGAGCCGAGGGTGTGTCCGTCGGGAGGGGCCGCCGTCCGGACATCGGATGAGCGCAGCACGCGCCAGATGTTAGATCACCGCGTCACGCTGAGTGGGCGTATCGGAACACAGGGACATCGGAGAGGTGGTGGACCTTGACAAACTCCGGTTCTATGCGGAGGAAAACCGGGTCGAAGGGCTCTCCGTCGGCCAGCCGGGGGGTGCGGCCGAACTGCTCGAACTCGTCCGGCGTCGGCGCGATGGCGCGGGCGGTGCCGGTGAACTGTACGGACCAGGTGTCGGCGGCGCCGGAGTTGGCGTTGTCGGCCTCGTAGGCGACGACGTTGCCGTCCAGGGCGCGGTGGTAGCCGTAGCCGCGGTGCAGCCGCAGCAGGAGCCGGCCGTCGACCACGATGTGCCGCGTGACGGCGGTGAAGGGCAGGGCCCGCAGGCTGGCCGACACCCGTCCGTAGGGGGTGCGGGCCAGCAGCTCGATGGCGCGGTAGTCGTCGGTGGGCATGCGTACACCCTGCCGTGCCGGGCCGCGGGAAAGTAGAGGCCCCCGCCCCGGCGGAAACGGGACGTTGGTCCTGAATAGGGCGGGAGTTTGTCAGTTCCGAGCGTTTTGCATGGTCGGAGCGGTGTGGCGGGGGCGGATTTCTTGTGGCGGACCGGTTTGCGGGCGGAGCGGAAGGCCGTATTCCGCTTTCCGACCCGGCCATCGTCCGGCCTCCGGCTTCCGGCCCCCGGTTTCCAGCCCCCGGTTTCCGGTTCCCGGCCTCCCGCTTCCGGCTCCGCCCTCCGGTTACCGGTTCCGGTCCGTGCCCCTAGTGCCGCTCCGCCTTCATCCGTGCCGCTCCGCCTTCATCCGCGCCACATACGCCGCCGCCTGCGAGCGCCGTTCCATGCCCAGCTTCGACAGCAGGCTGGAGACGTAGTTCTTGATGGTCTTCTCCGCGAGGTGCAGCCGCTCGCCGATCGCCCGGTTGGTCAGCCCCTCGCCGATCAGGTCCAGGATCTTGCGCTCCTGGTCGGTCAGGCTCGCCAGCCGCTCGTCGCCGCGGGCGTTGCCGCCGTCCCGCAGGCGCTCCAGTACGCGGGCGGTGGCCACCGGGTCCAGCAGCGACTTGCCGGCCGCCACGTCCCGTACGGCGGTCAGCAGCTCGTTGCCGCGGATCGCCTTGAGCACGTACCCCGACGCACCCGCCATGATGGCATCGAACAGGGCCTCGTCGTCCGCGAAGGAGGTGAGCATCAGGCATTTGATGCTCTCGTCCTGGGACCGGATCTCCCGGCAGACCTCGACGCCGCTGCCGTCCGGCAGCCGGACGTCCAGTACGGCCACGTCGGGGCGGGTCGCAGGGATCCTGACCAGGGCATCTGCGGCGGTGCCGGCCTCGCCGACCACCTCGATGTCCTCCTCAACGGAGAGCATTTCGTGGACGCCGCGCCGGACGACCTCATGGTCGTCCAGCAGGAATACCGTGATTTTTCCGTCTTCGCGCACCTGCTCAGTCTCACACACGAACTCTTCCAATGCTCCTGGTCACCGATATAACGTGCCGTTGTCCCGGCGGGCTGCAACGCTGAGAACAGGGGATAGCCGACTGATCGGCCACTTGCTCGGAAATCCAAGCAAATTACTTGGAACCCCAAGCAAAGTCGCAGGTCAGCTCCCTTTTCGCCTAGGCTCCGGAAATAGGGCACACCGCCCGCCTTCCGGCAGGCCGTGGCCGGGACACCTTGTTCCACCCGGGCCACGTCGTGCCGCACACACCCCGTGCGCCGTATCGGATACCGGGTGAGCCGCAATACGGCCACCGGCGGACCCCGGGGGCCGGACAGACGGAGGAGCAGCACGTGACCGTGGAGAGCACTGCCGCGCGGAAGACGACCCGCGGCGGCGGGAAGCGCGCCACCGCGAAAAAGGCAGCACCCGCCAAGAAGAAGGCGGCGGCCGCGGCCCCCGCCGAGGCGGAGCAGGACCAGCTCGTACAGCTGCTGACCCCGGAGGGTGAGCGGGTCGAGCACCCGGAGTACTCGATCGACCTGTCGGCGGACGAACTCCGCGGCCTGTACCGGGACATGGTCCTCACGCGGCGCTTCGACGCCGAGGCGACGACCCTCCAGCGCCAGGGCGAGCTGGGCCTGTGGGCCTCGCTGCTGGGCCAGGAGGCCGCTCAGATCGGCTCCGGGCGCGCGCTGCGCGACGACGACTACGTCTTCCCGACCTACCGGGAGCACGGGGTCGCCTGGTGCCGCGGCGTGGACCCGACCAACCTGCTGGGCATGTTCCGCGGTGTGAACAACGGCGGCTGGGACCCCAACAGCAACAACTTCCACCTGTACACGATCGTCATCGGCTCGCAGACGCTGCACGCGACCGGCTACGCGATGGGCGTCCAGAAGGACGGCGCCGACTCGGCGGTCATCGCGTACTTCGGCGACGGCGCGTCCAGCCAGGGCGACGTGGCCGAGTCCTTCACCTTCTCCGCGGTCTACAACGCCCCCGTGGTGTTCTTCTGCCAGAACAACCAGTGGGCGATCTCCGAGCCGACCGAGAAGCAGACCCGCGTCCCGCTCTACCAGCGGGCCCGCGGCTACGGCTTCCCGGGCGTCCGGGTCGACGGCAACGACGTGCTGGCCTGCCTGGCGGTGACCAAGGCCGCCCTGGAGCGGGCCCGCTCGGGCGAGGGTCCGACGCTGGTCGAGGCGTTCAC
Source organism: Streptomyces albofaciens JCM 4342 (assembly GCF_008634025.1). Taxonomy (NCBI): domain Bacteria; kingdom Bacillati; phylum Actinomycetota; class Actinomycetes; order Kitasatosporales; family Streptomycetaceae; genus Streptomyces; species Streptomyces albofaciens. The sequence goes on from NZ_PDCM01000001.1 coordinate 298,130, forward strand.
GTACCGGATGGGCGCCCACACCACCTCCGACGACCCGACGCGCTACCGCCGCGACGAGGAGCGCGAGGCGTGGGAGGCCAAGGACCCGATCCTGCGGCTGCGCACTTACCTGCTGAACGAGGGCTTCGCCGACCAGGCCTACTTCGACTCCATCGAGGAGGAGAGCGAAGCGCTGGGCAAGCGGGTGCGTGAGGTGGTCCGGGCGATGCCGGACCCCGACAACATGGCGATCTTTGAGAACATCTACGCCGACGGGCATGCGCTCGTGGACGAGGAACGCGCACAATTCGCCGCGTACCAGGCGTCGTTCGTGGACGCGGAGGAGAACTGACCATGGCCGTCTTCGAGAAGATCACACTGTCCAAGGCGATCAACGAGTCGCTGCGCGCCTCCATGGAGGCCGACCCCAAGGTCCTGGTCATGGGCGAGGACGTCGGCAAGCTCGGCGGCGTCTTCCGCGTCACCGACGGCCTCCAGAAGGACTTCGGTGAGGAGCGGGTCATCGACACCCCGCTCGCCGAGTCCGGCATCGTCGGCACCGCCATCGGCATGGCCCTGCGCGGCTACCGGCCCGTCGTGGAGATCCAGTTCGACGGTTTCGTCTTCCCCGCGTACGACCAGATCGTCACCCAGCTCGCCAAGATGCACGCCCGCGCCCTCGGCAAGGTCAAGGTCCCGGTCGTCATCCGTATCCCGTACGGCGGCGGCATCGGCGCGGTCGAGCACCACTCCGAGTCCCCGGAAGCGCTCTTCGCGCACGTCGCGGGCCTGAAGTGCGTCTCCCCCTCCAACGCCTCCGACGCGTACTGGATGATGCGCCAGGCCATCGAGAGCGACGACCCGGTCATCTACTTCGAGCCCAAGCGCCGCTACCACGACAAGGGCCGCCTGGACACCGAGGCGATCCCCGACCCGCTGCACAAGGCGCGGGTGGCGCAGCCCGGTACGGACCTGACGCTCGCCGCGTACGGCCCGATGGTCAAGGTCTGTCTGGACGCGGCCAAGGTCGCGGCCGAGGAGGGCAAGTCGGTCGAGGTCCTGGACCTGCGCACGATCTCGCCCATCGACTTCGACGCGATCCAGTCCTCGGTCGAGCGGACCCGTCGCCTGGTGATCGTCCACGAGGCACCGGTCTTCCTCGGTACGGGCTCGGAGATCGCCGCCCGCATCACGGAGCGGTGCTTCTACCACCTGGAGGCCCCGGTGCTGCGGGTCGGCGGTTTCCACGCGCCGTACCCGCCGTCCAGGCTGGAGGACGAATACCTGCCGGGTCTCGACCGGGTGCTCGACGCGGTCGACCGCGCGCTGGCGTACTGAAGGGCTTGAGGAGTAGTGACCATGACTGCAACCGAGCAGCGCTTCCGCGAGTTCAAGATGCCCGACGTGGGCGAGGGACTCACCGAGGCCGAAATCCTCAAGTGGTACGTCCAGCCCGGTGACACCGTCACCGACGGCCAGGTCATCTGCGAGGTGGAGACCGCCAAGGCCGCCGTGGAACTGCCCTGCCCGTACGACGGCGTGGTGCGCACGGTGCACTTCGAGGAGGGCACCACGGTCGACGTGGGCACCTCGATCATCGTGGTGGACACCGACCCGGGCGCGGGCCCGGCCGAGGCTCCGGCGGCCGAGTCCGCGCCGGCCGCCGAGGCGGAGGAAGAAGCCGAGCCGCAGGGCCGGCAGGCCGTCCTCGTCGGTTACGGCGCGGCGCCGTCGTCCACCAAGCGCCGGGCGCGCAAGGCGCAGCCGGGCGGGGCGGCGCCGGCCGCCGCGGCGGTGCAGGCGGAACTGAACGGGCACGCGGGGACTGCGGCCCCGGCGCCCGCCGCTCCCGCCACGCCCGCCACCCCCACGGCTCCCGCCACCCCGGCCGC